>DATEGI010000119.1:0-14444 GCA_035280205.1 Terriglobales bacterium
GCCAACGACCCGGCGATGCGTTGGGTGATGCGCGACGTCACCGTGTGCAGGTCTCTGTCTTCGTCCTGGCTGAAGGGCCCGAACTCATGGCAAAAGGAGTCCAGTTCTTGCCGGCAAATCTCGTCCAGACGCTGGCGCAGGGCCACGATGGTGGGTACCACGCGTTCCGCTTGCAGCTTGCGGCGAAACTCGCGGGCTTCGGCGGCCACAATCTTCTGGCCTTCTTCTGCCGCGGCTGCGCGCTCGCCCGCGTTGTGCTTCACCACCTGCTCCAGATCGTCAATGTCGTAGAGGAACACTCCGGAAACGTGCTTGACCGCGGCGTCAATATCGCGCGGCACGGCGATGTCCACCAGGCACAGTGGGCGCCCGCCGCGCTCGTGCACGATGCGCTCCGCTTCGTCTTTGGTTAGGATGACGTGCGGGCAGCCGGTGGAGCTGATCACGATATCGGCCTCGATCAGGTGCGGCCAGCGGTCCTCGAACGCCACCGGCACGCCACCCAGCTTTTCGGCGATTTCGGTGGCGTGTTCAAAGGTGCGGTTGATCACGCGCACCTGGCGAGCTCCGTTATTGACCAGATACCGCGCGGAGAGTTCACTCATCTTGCCCGCGCCCAGCAGCAGCACAATGCGGTCTTCCAGAGAGCCAAAAATCTGTTTGGCCAATTCTACGGCGGCGTAGGGCACGGAAACGGCAGAGGAGCCGATGGCGGTCTCGTTGCGCACGCGCTTGGAAACGGTGAGCGCCTTCTGCAGCACGGCATCGAGAAATCGCCCGGTGGTGCCTACCTGTTGCGCCTGGCTCCAGGCAGCTTTCACCTGGCTGATGATCTGCGGCTCGCCGATGATCATGGAGTCGAGGCTGGAGGCCACACGAAAAATGTGGACCAGGGCAGCCTCGTCCAGCAGGCGATAGAAATGCTGCCATTCGCAAAGCTTCAGGCCATATTCGCGGGCCAGCCAGGAAAGAATGGAGTTGGCGGCCACGCTGGGCTGGTTGGACCAGAGAATAAATTCGGTGCGATTGCAGGTAGCCAGGACCACCACTTCGTCAATGCCTTCGGCATGGCTGAGTTCCACCAGCGCCTGGCAGCGGCGAGTTTCATTGATGTAGAAGCGCTCGCGTATGGCCACCGGCGCGGTACGGTGGTTCAAACCGATCACCATCAGGTTGGGTTCCAAGGCACGCCCCCAAGGTCATTTGAAGTAGGGCACTCATGCTGCCAAAGAACGTTTCGCTGGAGCCGGAGGCGCCGCGGTTTTTTTTCAAGCACTTAGGCTGGGGAGGCGACCGAAGCGGCCGGGAGTATGTGGCGTTAGTTGCGGGATTACGCGCTGTAGAGTGTATTTTCCCCCGCCCCGGTCCTGGCATCTTGTGGGACAGGCGAGCTATCTTATTCTGGGCCAAATAGATAGATTTGCAGGTGATTGGCAGGCCAAGTGCCTTCTCCCTTATTGGGAATGTGTTGCGCCCACCGTCAAAGGAGACAAAAAGAGAAATGAAAACCACTGCCTCATTCATTGTCCTGGCTCTAGCCTTGATGTTCTCCACCTCCGTGTTCGCTGCCGATTCCGGCGCTGACCTTTACAAAGCCAAGTGCGCCATGTGCCACGGCCCGGATGGCAAGGGCGAGACCGCCATGGGCAAGCGCCTGGGCATTAAAGACTTGGGCTCAGCCGATGTGCAGAAGCAGTCGGACGCCGACCTTACCACCGTTATCACCAAGGGCAAGGGCAAGATGCCGGCCTATGAAGGCAAGCTGACCGGCGACCAGATTCAGGAGCTGGTGAAGTTCATCCGCACGCTGAAAAAATAAGGGTAGCTCGTATTGCAAGGGCTGTTCGTAAGGGACCTCGACTCGTCCGGCCGCGGGCGCGATTTCGGCTCGCCCGGCACGACGGGCGCGGTAACTGCGAAGTGTCATCTTGAGCGGGGACGCGCCATACAGACGCGCGTCTGAGTCGAAAGACCTTGCGGTTTAAAGAAGACGCAAGGTACTTCGATTCGCCGTGTCCGCTGGCGCGGCCCCGGCTCGCTCAGCATGACAGTACAAGAAATGATGCTGCGGGAATGTGGCTGAACTTCAACCCGCGATCTGTTTCAGTTCTCTTACTACGCTCTCCACTTCATCCAAAGTGTTGTAGTGCACCAGGCCGATGCGCAGCCAGCCGCCACTCGCTTCCACGTCGAGGCGACGCGCCAGGTCGAGCGCGAAGTAGTGACCATCCCAGGTGAAGATGCCGCGCTCCCCCAGCTTGCGCGCCAGTTGGATGGGCGCATGCCCTGGGATGCGAACTGCGACCGTCGGCGTGCGCTCGCCATATCGCGCGGGATCAGTGACGCCGTACAGCTTCAATTCCGGAATCGCCAGCAAGCCGGAGATAAGCGGCTCCATCAGCCGGCGTTCGTAATCGCGAATGGCCTGGTAAGCGGCGAGCAGGGCGGCTCGGCGGCTCGCGGCCGAGGGGTCGCTGTGCCGGCCGAGGTCGGCCAGGTACTCGACCGCGGCCAGCACTCCGGCGATGTTCTCATGGCAGAGCGTGCCGGTTTCCCACTGCTCGGGCAATCGGTCGAATTGAGCCCGGACCTTGTAAGGCCGCATTCGGCTGGACACTTCGCGCTTGCCGTACATCACGCCCGAATGCGGCGCGAAGAATTTGTAGGGTGAGCAAAGCAGGAAGTCGCACTCGAGGTCGCGCACGTCAATGGAACCGTGCGGAGCGTAGTGCACGGCGTCAATCACGGCCAGTGCCCCGGCGGCATGCGCCAGGCGCACAATTTCCTTTACGGGATTGATGGCGCCGACAGCGTTGGAAGCATAGCCCACGGCGACCACCCGCGTGTGCGGCGTAATCTTCGCAGCCAGGTCATCCATGCGCAAAGTGCAGTCTTGCTGCTTAACTTCGGCGCGCTTGATGATCACGCCCTTCTCTTCCAGCGCCAGCCAGGGGGAAACGTTGCCATCGTGGTCCAGCCAGGTGAGCAGGATTTCGTCGCCCGGCCCCAGTTCACGGCCGATCGCCCGGCTCAGCAGCAGGTTGAGGGTGGTCATGTTCTGGCCGAAGGAGACCTCGTCAGCGTCGCAGCCCAGCAGGTCAGCCATGGCGCGATGTGCCTCCGCCAGCATGGCATCATTGCGCTCGCTGGTCAGATAAGCGCCGCCGACGTTGGCGTTTGATTGCAGGAAGTAATTTGCGACCGCATCAATGACCCGCTGCGGCACCTGGGTGCCGCCCGGGCCATCGAGAAACGCCGCCGGGCGCCCGTTGACCATGAGCTTGAGAGCCGGGAACTGCGCGCGAACCCAGGCGATGTCGAGCGCCGCTTTGCGATTGAGTGTTGGTGTGCTCATTTTTTGGATACCACCATGAATGTCATCCTGAGCGGAGCCTGCTAATTCGCTCGCGAATCAGCAGGCGCAGTCGAAGGACCCTGCGTGGCTGCCAGATGCAACAACCGACTCAGGGAGTTTCTACAAAACACTCCATCTTTGAGCCTTGGCGGAAACTCCCTTCGGCGGTCTCGTTCTTCCGTCAGTGCTGGGTTGTTTCGACTCGGGCATGCGCCATCGCTCAACATGACAGAAAGAAAATTTCACCAAAACTTCTACCTTCTATTTGTGGCGCGAGCCCACCGCCCGCACCAGGTCTGCCAGCAACCCGTATGCCGTCTCCGTTACCCCTGGGTTCTGTTCCGTAATCGCCAAGCCGGGAAAGATATCGGTTTCAAAGTAAATCGCCGACGAGGTTCCGTTCACCCAGGCCAGGGGATCGCTGAGCGGCAACTGCTGCGGGCGCACGCTGGCCCGGACTACTTCCTTTTCGCGGCGAGCCTCACATACCAGTTTATAAGGCCGGCCGGCGCGGCGGGCAGCCTGCACCGCCAACGGGTGCAACTCCTCAATGCCTTCGCGCTCTACCTCTTGTGGCTTCAAAGGCGTGCCCATGAGAACGGTGACCAGCGCCGCCACTTTCACGGCTGCGTCCCAGCCTTCCAGGTCATCGCTGGGATCGGTTTCGGCCACGCCCAGCTCTTGTGCCTTGCCAATGGCGCGGTTGAGCGTGCTGCCTTCCTCCATCTGTTGCAGCACCAAGTTAGTGGTGGAATTCAGGATGGCGCGGAAGCCGAGCACCTTCACCGTGGGCAGCGTGTCGCGAAACAGACAGAAGATGGGCACGCCGTCCATGACCGTGGATTCGAACAAGAACTTGCGGCCGACTTTTTGGGCGAGCGCGTTCAGTTCGGCATAGCCGTGCACCACCGGGCCCTTGTTGGCGGTGATGGCGTGGGCGCCCATTTCCAGCGCCGCTTTCAGGTGGTCAATGGCGGGCTGGCCAGTTTCGCGGTTGAGCGAGGTGATTTCAAACAGCACATCCGCGCGAGAAGCGCGCAGCCAGTTACGAACGTCTTTTGGTTCAGACGCCGCAGGTATTTGGCCACGGAGCAGGGCGGCGGTATCCAGGCCGTCGGGCGCGGCAATCCAGCCCAGGCGGCGTGTGGCTACGCCGGTGATGCGAAATTCGATGCCATAGGAATCCCGCAGGTCGGCGCGTTTACGTTCGAGAAGGGAAGTGAGAGCGCGGCCGACGTTGCCGAATCCTAAAAGCGCGAGGTTGTAGGTGGTGGTCAAGGGAGGATTGTAGTGTCGCCCTACGGGGCTCAGATTGTTGTTAATAGCGCCGCCGTCCTAGCGGCTGTCCTGTGGGCGTCTCGCCCACAGTGCGAGGGCAGGATGCCCTCGCGACCGCCGGCAAGATGCCGGCGCTACAATCTAAATCACAGCGGCATCAGGTAGCGGTAATAGTCATTGTCGCGCTTCCAGGCCAGGCTCTCGTAGAGGCGCTGGGCGGGATGGTTGTCCACCGCGGTTTCCAGCCACAAACTGTCCGCATTCGTTTCCACCGCCCATTGACGGGCACGCTCCATCAGCGCTTTGGCGGCGCCGCTGCGCCGAGCCTCGGGAGTAACGAACAGGTCATTCAGGATCCACATGCGCTTCATCGCCGTGGAAGAGAAGCAGGGATAGAGCTGCACGAAGCCGACCGCCTTATCTCCGTTCAGCGCCAGGAAAATCACCGATTCGTCGCGCTGAAGACGTTGGGCGATGAAGGCCCCGGCTGCTGCCAGATCGGCCTTCTGTTTGTAAAACTGGCGGTAAGCGTCGAATAAGGGCGCGATGCGTTGCACATCGGCTGCAGTGGCGCGAACAATTCGCACAGGTCTGGCTGCGGTTTTGGTTGAGGACATTTTGCTCCGCTCTTGGCTCTTAGCCGTTGGCTCTTAGCTTGAACGTTGCCATCAAGGCCTTCAGGCGAAGAGCTAACCGCCAAAAGCTAATAGCAACAAAGATTTGGACGCAGTAGAGCTGCGCCGTCTAACCCATGGTGTGCGCGCGTTCCGGCTGAATCTTGAAGATCACGCGCACCTCGCCCGGCTTGCGATTGGGATACTTGTCCATGCCGAGATACTTTTTGGCCATCTTGTCAATGTGGGCGTCAGCCCCGCTCTTGGTGACCTCCGCCACCTTGCCCTCCACTCCCAGGTAGCGATAAGGATTGTCGGGGTCAATAATGGCGAGCGCCACGCGCCCATCGCGCCTGAGGTTGCGGTCTTTGACCCGGCCTTCGGCGGTGTTAACGATGATGTTCTTGCCATCGTAATCCACCCATACCGGCGTCACCTGCGGACTGCCGTCGGATTTCAAAGTGCCCAGGCTCGCGAATGCTTTTTTCTTGAACAGGTCGGTGTATTTGTCGGGAATTACTCCAGCCATCGGCGTCCTCCTGCGATTCGTTAGCAGAGATTGATTATAAATAAGCACTCAGCATTCAGCACGAAGGCAGCCATTAGCAATTAGCACTTGGCATTTGGCCCGTAAGCCTTTTCGGCGAAATTCTACGAAGTCATTCCGCGGCTAAATGCTATTTGCTAAACGCTAAGTGCTGGTTTCAGCTTCACCCTACATCTTCCGCGATGGGCGGGATCACCGCCCGCAGCAGGGCGATGAACTGGCCCTTTACGCGCTCGCCGGTTTCCAGTACCTCTTCATGATTGATGGTCTGGTCGAGGATGCCGGCCGCCATGTTAGTGACGCAGGAGATGGCCAGCACCTTGATCCCCATCTGCCGCGCCACGATCACTTCGGCGACGGTGCTCATGCCTACGACGTCCGCGCCGATGGTGCGCAAGAAACGAATCTCCGCCGGGGTTTCGTAGTTGGGCCCGAGCAGCGCGGCGTATACGCCCTCAAAGCAGGTGAGACCGAGGCGGCGCGCTTCTTCCATCGCGATCTGGCGATAGGGTTTGTGGTGGGCGCGCGTCATGTCGGGAAAGCGCGGGCCGAAGCGTTGGTCATTCTGCCCAATCAGCGGATTGCGGCCCTGCAGGTTGATGTGGTCGCTGAGCAGTACCAGGCAGCCCTGCTTGTATTCCAGGTTGATACCGCCGGCAGCGTTGGTCAGGATGGCGGCCTTCACCCCCATGCGCCCCAGCACGCGCATGGGAAACGCGACTTCCTGCGCGGAGTAGCCTTCGTACATGTGGACGCGTCCCTGCATGGCGGCCACGGGCACGCTTTCGCATTTGCCGATGGCCAGCACGCCGGCATGGCCGACGGCGGTCGAGCGTGGGAACGAGGGAATCTCCTGGTAGGGAACGCGCGAGGCATCGCGTAGTTCGTCGGCGAAAGCGCCCAGGCCCGAACCCAGCACGACCGCGACCTTCGGGCGCAGCCTGGTGCGGGCCAGCACAAAATGTGCCGCTTCCTCGGTGCGGGCAAATTCGTCGGGGCTGGGAGCGGTACTGATCTGCGGGGTATGCATTAGCTTTGCAATCAGGAAGCAGTTAGCAATTAGCATTTGGCCAGCAACGTTGGTTGCCGGCAACACCCTTCAGGGGCCAAGTGCCAATTGCTAAATGCCAATTGCTCGTTTTCAAAACTTCGCTTCGAACTTCTTGAACTCGCCTTCTTCCCGCCACTGTACCTGCGCGCGCTGGCTGCCATCGAGAAACTTGCGGCAGGTGGATGAAAGGGAACTTTTTTCTGGGGAATCGGCCGCGCAGGCATTCACCGGGCGAAAAACGCGAGCGTCCTTCCACAGGCTGGCGCCGGCCAGGAAGCTGTGCTCCAGGCTGGCGCGCGCCATGTCCTTGAGCTGCGCATAGCTCAGGCCGTAGCCCTCGACGGCGCGCAAATATTCGTGCGTCATATCGGAGCGCGACACGCCTTCGTCGTCGGTGGCCAGGGCCACGGGCACGCTATATTTCATGTAGATGGGCAGCGGGTGCTCATTGCCGCGCACGCCCAGAATCAGGTCGTTGCTGGTGAGGCAGATTTCCACCAGCACGTTGCGCCGCGCCATCTCTTTCAGCAGGGCGATGGGATTGGTTTCGCGCATCACGTCCACGCCGTGCCCGATGCGCTCTGCGTGGCCGGTTTCCACCGAATCACGAATGTGAAAGCTCAAGCCCTCGGGCGGCACCATTCCGTCCCATAGCTCGCCGGCGTGCAGGCTGATGTGCACCTTGGGATAGATGCCATGCAGGTAGTCAATCATCTTCATGTGCAGGCGGAAGTCGTGCATGGGCACGTACCAGTCTTCCGGCATTACCAGATTGAGGCCTACCACGCGGGAGTCCGCCTGGGCCAGTTCGAAGCCGGTAAGAATCTGGGCAAACACCTGTTCCGGGGGAAATCCGCGCAGCACCTGGTAAAGGCAGCGCACGGTGACCCGGCAGGCGGGTTCTGCGCCGGCAGCGCCACAGTGCAGGTCCTGGCGCATGCGGGCTTCGTCCCCGTCCAGCGATCTGCGGGCGCCTGCAATCACGTCAGCGAGGCCGTTGGCCTGCAGGCGCTGACGCAACTGGGCAAAATCATCGCTCCAGCCCACGCGCTCGCCCAGACGAATTGCATCGCCATTGTCGGGAGCGTACATCACCTCCAGGTAGGTAACGCGGTCGCCGGCGGAGAGTCTGGCCGCCTCCGCCAGCATGTCGCCGATATGGGCCGTAGTGACGGCGTCAAATTTCAAAAACGAGTTGAAGAAGTGGTCGTGCCCGGAGTCGCGAGCCGCGTTCCAGTCACGCATGGAAAAAGCATCCACCAACTGAGCATAGAGAGTGGGATCCTTCAGCGCATCGGATGCGGGAGGCTTCCCGGCAGATTGGCTGCACGGAGGAGCCACCAGCGTCATGCTGGCCCGCCCCACGCATAATCCATCCTGCGCCGCCCACTGGATGAAGCTCTCGGCGTAAACTGCGCCGTAGAGGTGGTTGTGCAGGTCGCCGCCCTTGGGCATCTGGGTCAGGAAGGCCATTAGCAGCGAAGGCTGGTGGCGCACCGACTCCAGGTAGCGCGCCGTGCGTTGCTCCGGCGAAGTTTTCTGGGCGGCCAACGGCAGCGCCAGCAAGGCCAGAGCGGCGAGTACACGCCGCAAAGAACGATTCCAGGCTGGGTTCATCATTTGAATTGCATGATTCTACTCTGTGCGCCGCGCCATTATAGAGGCTGGTCTTCTGCGATAAAGTGCAGCATTCTCAAAACCCGCAACTGGAGCCAATTTCTGGAAATTTCCACATTCTTGCAACGTTCAAAGTAGCTCTTTTTGAAGGCGCGGAGATGCAGAAGCCCGCATTTGCCGCGCTGCACAACGTTCTTGGGCCAACCCGCCCACCGGGCTGCACCAAAAAGCGGGCAGTCGAGTGTGGAAGCGTCGCAAGCCTAAGAAAACGCGGCTTATAAACTTCTTCCTTGGCAGTTGACTTAAAAAATGGAAGGAGTAAAAAGATAGTCGTTCTTCGGCAATTTCTGATGTTTACCCGGTTGGCGTAGCGTCCGGGGCTCGAGCAAGATCACCCTTGCAGCCGCAAGGCAAGTGAGGGAAGGTCAGCAAGGGTCTATAGCAAAACGCTGGTCGAGGCGAACAGGAAACCTGCTGAAAAGCAATTGGAGTCCCGAGGCGTTGCACAGATTTACCCGGTTGGCGGTGAGCCCGGAGCCCGAGCGGAACAATCGCGCGCTGTAACCCGCAAGGAAGCAGCGAGTGCAGGTTGGCAAGGGTCTAAAGCGAGCTACTGGCTGAGGCGAATGGGTGCAACATCACCTCGGGACTCTTAATGTTTATAGGCGCATTTTGACGAAGTGCCCGCCCGCCAAAAACTAACCGCGCCCCAAGTTAATTCCTGCTGCTTTCAGTACGTGAGAGTTCATCTGTCCTCCTAATTCCTCCCGTAAGCGACTGAACACAACAAAACCTCAACCGAAGCCCGGAGCGCCCCGATTTTGGTACACTCGGCGGCCCGAAGAAAGGCAAGGAGGAGCGGCATGATTGGCAGGAGAAGCATGTTTCTGGAAGCGGTAGCGCTGCTGGCGGCAGTGCTCACGATGGGCGGCGGGTTGTGGGCCTGGACGGGGCGGAGCCCCGTGGCAACACAGGTATCGGCAGCGCCGAGTTCAACACAGAAGCCACCATCAACCAGCATTCTGCGCTGCGGAACGCTGATTGACGAGAAGTCCGAGCAGCCGCGGCACAACGTAGATGTGGTGATCGAAGGCGAAAACATTCAGCAGGTGCAGGCTGCAGGCCGGAGTCTTCCCAAGGGCGCCACGCTCATTGATCTCGCACGCGAGACCTGTCTGCCAGGCTTGATTGACACGCACACGCACACCCTGCTGACCGGCGACGTCACCGAAGAGGACTACAACAAGCAGATCCTGCAGGAATCAGACGCCTACCGCGCCATCGTGGCCACGCAATCGGCGCGGCTGGCGCTGGGGTATGGGTTCACCACCATTCGCGACCTGGAGACCGAAGGCGCGGGTTACGCCGACGTGGACCTGAAGCACGCCATCGAGCGCGGAATTACCGAGGGGCCGCGCATGAGAGTGGCCACGCGGGCGTTGGATGTGACCGGCGCCTACCCCGTGCTGGGCTTCCGCTGGGATTGGCCAGACTGGCCCCATGGCGTGCAGGTGTGCGACGGGGCCGATGGGTGCCGCGCGGCGGTGCGGGAACAGATTTCTAAGGGTGCAGACTGGATCAAGACCTACCTTGATGGCGGCTACCGCGTGACTCCCCAAGGCGTGGTTGAGGACCGGCCGACCTTCACCATGGACGAACTGAATGCAATTGTGGACGAAGCGCACCGCGAGAACCGCCCTGTGGCCTCGCATGCCATCGGCATTAACGGCGTCCACAATGGAGTGACGGCGGGAGTGAATTCCATCGAACACGGTATGTACATCGCGCCTGAAGATCTGAAGACAATGGCGCAGAAAGGCATCTATTACGTGCCTACGCTGTTTGTGGGCGAGTACGTAGCCCAGGGGCGCGCGGCGGCAGGTGCGAAGGTGTGGGAGCAGATGATTGCGATTCACGGCGACACATTCAAGCGAGCGCTGAACGCCGGAGTGAAGATTGCTTTCGGCACCGACGCCGGCGGCTTCTCCTGGACGGTGAACCCGGCGCAGGAATTTCCTTTGATGGTGAAGTACGGCATGACGCCGACGCAGGCGCTCCGCTCCGCGACCGTGACCGCTGCCGAACTGCTGGGCATGCAAGACCAAGTTGGGACCGTTGAGGCGGGCAAATACGCCGACATTGTGGCCGTGCCCGGAGACCCGCTGCGCGACGTGACCGAACTGGAGAAGGTGAACTTCGTGATGAAGGGAGGCGTGGTTTATAAGAAACCTTAACGCAGAGGGCGCTGGGGATTGATGATTGAAGAATGAAGATTGACGAATGAAAAACCGCGATAATTTGCGTCCGGCATCCGAGCGAGGACACGCCTTAATGGTGCGCCTCCAAGTCGCAAAGCCTGGCCAAGATTCAGTAGGAACTCGGTGGTGCGGGCGAGATGCTTGAGGGCTGAAGCCGTTCTGGGTGGCGCCCCCCCTGTAGAGGCTGTAGGCAGGCGGGGTGCCTGCGCTACAAGAGATGGTTACTCTTACTGCTGCTGAGGTTGTTGTTGCTGCTGCTGCTGTTGTTGCTGTTGTTGCAACTGCTGCATGCGCTGCAGTTCCTGCAGCAGCTGTTCGGGGGTCTTGACGCCGGCGGGTTGCTGCGCACCAGGCGGGACACTTCCGGACTGGGGAGCGCCAGGAGTATAGCCTTGCGGGGAGGCCTGCGCGGGTTGCTGGCCGGACTGGTCGTCGGGCGGCTCCTCGGGGGGAATTTCTGACTCATCCGTTCCAGCGTCGGGTGGCATCTCCGGCTCGTTGGACATGACCTGCGGCTCAGGCTGGGGCTGCTGGTAAGCAGCCACTGGCGGACTCGACGGTCCTTCGCCACCGGCCGCCTTGGGTGTAAGGATCACGTGCCGCAATCCTCCAGGGTTGGTGGTGGAGGCGACCATCACATAGTCGTAGCGGGAGCCGTTGAGCAACTCGGCCAGGACGTTGCGCGCCGGCCCCGGGCCCATGCGGCCGGCCACGCGCTCGAATCCTGTGCCGGGCGGCAGTTCAATGGCCGCGCCGGTCAGGTGGGCGACGGAATGGAGAATGTCGGCCAAAGTGGAGTTGCGGGAAATAATCGTAAGCTGGCCGTTCAGGTAGCTGACCTGCGGCGGCTGTGCCGGCATCTGTTCCAGAGTTGGAGGCGGCGCCGGGGGAGCGGGTGGAGGAGCGGGTTCGACCACGGGCTTGGCTGCGGCCTTTACCCGCACTGTATGCGGCTTTTGCGTTTTCTGCGGAGCGCCCCAAAGCAGGGCCGGCAGAACTCCAAGAGCAAGTAAAATAATCGCGAATTGCCGGGAACGAAACATGGGAAACGGCCGCGCTGGGGAGTAGGGTCCGTGGGGTAACGAGCCTGCTAGATTGTAGCACTCCTGCAGCGGGGGTAAGGTAACATGACCAGAGTTACATCTAAGTGGCTGCACCATATGCGTTTGCTTGCATCTGAGTAGCCGGATTTGGCATCGTAGCAGTAGTGGCCCACTCAGCGGACTTGGCTATGATGAGAACGAGAAAATTGGTTTGTCTTGCGCGCCCTGGTGTAGTTTTTTTAGCCGTTTTTTGTCTCACTTTGGGGCTGAGCCAGCTTGTCCGGGCGCAGGAAGCCTGCCTAACCGCTACCGATATGGGGGCCAACGCCGTGGCCACACTCCAGAACACGGCTAAGCGCTACTTTCAGTTCGCGGCGACGGGTGACAGCGCCAGCTTGCAGCAGAATGCCATTCCGAGCCTGGCGGCGAGTTTCGGCGGAGTGGAAGCCGCAATAAAGGATCACAAGCAGGATTTTGCGGGAACGCAGAGCACAGTACGGACGCCCTATGTGCTGGAAGCCTCAGGTACGGCGCCGCTGGAGAAAGCGGAATTTTTTTGCGGCATCTATAACTCGCCGGACCGGGTCGGTTTCTCCATTCCCGACCTCCCGCCAGGAACCTATGCCGTGGTCATTCAGGACGTGACCACGTCCCAAGCGGCCAAATACAGCGTCACGATGATTCTGCAGGCGCAGATGGCAGGGACAAGCAACGCGCAGAGCGAGAATCCGGAGGCGGCGCTGGCGGCGGCAAGCTGGAAGCTGGCGGGGTACTATGTGCGGCCGGAGACCATCAACGGCCACGACGGGCAGTGGTTCTTGGACAAAGCGCGGCAGTACAAGGCACAAAACCAGACGCTGAACGCCTATTACTACCTGATTGAAGCGCGGCAACTGCTTTCACCGGTTGACTTCATGGGCACGCCGCAGCTGGACAA
Organism: Terriglobales bacterium; assembly: GCA_035280205.1. Classification (GTDB taxonomy): domain Bacteria; phylum Acidobacteriota; class Terriglobia; order Terriglobales; family Acidobacteriaceae; genus JAICWP01. Next base: position 12,701 of record DATEGI010000119.1, read on the forward strand.
AATCTACGACGAAACCCAGCAGGTAGTACCCAAGGACATGCCGGTGAGCGGGCCGCTGGACAACGCGATGGGCGGCCAGACCTATAAGCTCATGCAGGTGTTTCCCGTGTCTGTAGGCCAGGATATGGACCTGGTGGTTCGGTACCAGGTGCCCGACATCTCCGATGTGAACAAGACGTTTCAGGAGAATATGACCCTGATCAAAGCGTTTGTGGCCAAATATCCGGAAGTGCGCGGGGCCTTCGACGCGATGGTGGCGCGGGCGGTGAATCCGCAGGGGCAGGATTACGGTTCGCTGCTGCCGATGAAGGAAATCAAGTAGCAGTTCTCAGTTCCCGGTTCTCAGTTCTCAGTGCTTAGTGCTTAGTACCCAGTAGGTAGTCGCTCAGATTTTCGTGACGAGAGCTGGGAACTAGGCACTAGGTACGCTTTCTTCCCCCCATGAACGCCGAAAAACTCCGGGAAATTTTCGAACAGGTCCGACGAGGGAAAGTCTCGCCGGATGAGGGAGTGGAATTGCTGCGCCATTTGCCTTTCGAAGACCTGGACTTCGCCAAGGTAGATCATCACCGGGCGCTGCGAGTAGGCATGCCGGAGGTAATTCTGGGGCAGGGCAAGACGCCGGCGCAGGCAGGAGAGATTTTTGCGCGTCTGGCACGGCACTCCAAAAACGTACTGGCCACGCGGGCAACGAAGGAGCAGTTCACGGCGGTGAGGAGGAAGGTGCGCGGCGCCGAATACCGGGAGCTGGCGCGAGCGATCACCCTGCGCCGCGAGCGCAAGAATTATGGGAAGGGCACCATAGCAGTTGTTTCGGCCGGAACCAGCGATGTGCCGGTGGCGGAAGAAGCGGTGGTCACGGCTGAGGTGATGGGCAACAGCGTCGAGCACTTCTACGATGTAGGTGTGGCTGGCATTCACCGCCTGCTGGCGCACCGCAAGGCGCTGGCGCGGGCGCGGGTAGTGATTGTGTGCGCGGGCATGGAAGGCGCGCTGCCCAGCGTGGTGGGCGGGCTGATCGGCGTGCCGGTAATCGCGGTGCCTACCAGCATCGGCTACGGAGCGAGCTTCGACGGTTTGGCCGCGCTGCTGGGCATGATGAACTCGTGCGCTTCCAACGTGAGCGTAGTCAACATTGACAACGGCTTCGGCGCGGCCTATGTCGCGACGCTGATCAACCGGGTGTGAGGCGTTTTTCATGGGTGAGATGATGCCCAGCGCCATTGGGCGCGATTAGCGCCGAGGCACACTTTCCCGCTACAATAGCAGTCACCTCAAACAGAGCTACTGATGAAGATTTCCCGGGTGCGGTGGAAGGGTTTGAGCCGAGGCGCCGGCCTGCTGGCGGTGCTGGCGCTGGCCGTGTTTGCCATAGGCTGCGGCGACGTATTTCGTCCCGTGGCGGTTCCTATAGCCGGACCACCGGGTGATCCCCAAACCACCTCATTCGCCTTCGCCCTAAACCAGAACGCCCCCGCTACCGCCGGCAGCATTCTGCAAATCAATGTTCCCGGCGATTCGGCTGTGTTTTCCACGGCTACAGGACTGGGCCCGGTGCACGCGGCGTTTCTGCCTCCCGGCGAGTCTCGCATCTATGTGGCTAACCGGGACGACGACACCGTCACCACATATCTACCGAGCCTGACCAGCCAGGGGCCTACCTTGCTGAATCTGCCCAGCGGGTCGAAGCCGGTGTATCTGGCTACCACGGAAACCTCGAAAATGTACGTGGCCAATGCCGGCA
>DATEGI010000120.1:0-18913 GCA_035280205.1 Terriglobales bacterium
GAGGCGCTGCCTCCCAAAGCCTGGTCTCGATGTCCTTTCGGGAAACTAGCTGCTCGCGCCGGCCCACCAGGAAGATCAGCAGGTCCATGCCCTTCTTTTCGAGCTTTACGCGGCGGCCCCGCCGGCGCAACTCGTAGCGGCCCAGGTCGAGTTCGACTTCATCCCGCTGCTGGTTGTCGGTTTTAGGAGGTAAGCCCATGCTTTTCAGCGGGCTACAAAGATACACCAAAAATACATAAAAGTTATCTCGGGCTTATTGCATCCCCTCCGGAATGTTGCGATAGTGCTTTCCCAATCAGTGAACAACGTTTTTTAAAGGAGAGGCTATGAAGCGTAACTTGTGCTTGGGGTTGGTTTTAGTGCTGGTGGTAGGAATCTGGTGCGTAGGACATTCCCGGAGTGTGCTGGCGGCGCCCGCGCCAACAAACGCATTCACCCCGGATGCAGTTCAATATGGTGCGGTGCCGCCGTTTATTCCGGCGGGCGCTCAGCTGGCTGTGCTGGAAGGCGATCCTATGGCTTCCAGCGGTGACTACACGGTGCGCCTCAAGATGCCCGATGGATACCGCATTGCGCCTCATTGGCATCCCAAGCGCGAAAACGTGACTGTGGTCGAGGGAACTCTCAAGGTGGGCATGGGAGATCGCTTCAACGAAAGCAGCATGGCGAGCTTTCCCACGGGCAGCTTCGCGTACCTGGATCCGGATATGCACCACTACGTGCAGGCCAGCGGCGAAGTGGTGGTCCAGATCCACGGCATGGCGCCGGTGCAGTTCAACTACGTGAATCCCAAGGATGACCCCAGCCGGAAGTAACTGCTAACAAAACATCACCACCAAGCCGCCCTGGAACCGGGCGGCTTTTTTTTGCGTAGGCCGTACAATGGCTCGCCTATGCAGAACGATCGTTCGCAAACGCCGTCGGGCATGACGCGGCGCGAGTTTGTGCGCCGGGCCGGCAAGGTTTCCACCATGGTTGCCGCGGGGGTTATGCTTGGCGACGTGAACGGCACAGCCAAACAGCAGGTTTCGCCGAAATCCGATGTGGTGATGATGAGTGCGGGCGAGCTTTCCCATGCCATACGCGCCCGCCGGGTTTCCTGCCAGGAGGTGATGACCGCCTACCTGGCACACATCGAAGCGCTGAATCCCAAGGTGAACGCCATTGTCTCGCTGCAACCGCGCGAGGCGCTGATGAAGCAGGCGGCGGAACGCGATGCCGAACTGGCGCGCGGCCAATACCGGGGATGGATGCATGGCTTCCCGCACGCGGTGAAAGACCTGGCGGCCACGCGCGGCATTCGCACCACCTGGGGCTCGCCGCTGCTGGATACGGTGCCCGACTACGACTCCATTTTTGTGGAGCGGCTGCGCCGGGCCGGGGTCATCATCATCGGCAAAACCAACGCTCCCGAGTTCGGGCTAGGCTCGCAGACCTACAATCCGGTTTTCGGCACCACGCTTAACGCTTACGACCAGTCGAAATGCGCCGGCGGCAGCAGCGGGGGCGCCGCCGTCTCCCTGGCACTGCGCATGCTGCCGGTAGCCGATGGCAGCGACATGATGGGCTCCCTGCGCAATCCCGCCGCCTTCAACAATGTGCTCGGCTTCCGCACCTCTTTTGGCCGCGTGCCTTCCGGCGGCGAAGAGCTGTTCCTGGAACAGTTGAGCGTGAACGGGCCCATGGGCCGCACGGTGAGCGACGTGGCCATGCTGCTATCAGTGATGGCCGGGCCTGACCCGCGCGCGCCGCTTTCGCTGCAGCAGGACCCCGGCGTCTTTGCGGAGCCACTGAAGCGCGACTTCAAAGGCACGCGCCTGGCGTGGCTGGGCGACCTGGGCGGGCACTTGCCCATGGAGCCCGGCATCGCCGACCTGTGCCGCGCTTCCTTCAAGGCGTTTGAGGCTGCCGGCTGCGCGGTGGAGGAAGCGTTGCCGGATTATTCCGCCGACCGCATGTGGGATACGTGGGTCACGCTGCGCCACTGGCTGCTGGCGGGAGACCTGCTGGAGCTTTACCAGGATGTTGCCAAGCGCAAACTGATGAAGCCGGAAGCGCAGTGGGAGGTGGAAGGCGGGCTCAGGCTCAGTGCAGTGCACGTGTACAACGCCTCGCGCGCCCGCTCCGAGTGGTACGCGGCCATGCAGAAGCTGTTTGAGAAATACGACTACCTGCTGTTGCCCAGCGCCCAGGTGTTTCCCTTCGATGCCACGGTGCACTGGCCCAAGGCAATCAACGGCGTAGCCATGGACACCTATCACCGCTGGATGGAAGTAGTAGTGCCCGCTTCCCTGCTGGGCTTCCCTACCATCAATGTGCCGGTGGGTTTCAACCAGCACGGCTTGCCCATGGGCATGCAGATTATCGGGCGGCACAACGCCGACCTCGCCGTTCTGCAAATCGCCTACGCTTACGAGCAAGCGACCGATTGGGTGCGGGGTCATCTGCCGTCGCTGATTTCCGGCTAACTCCCTTTACTTCGCAGAAATCTTTAGTGTCCACTGGCATACACCTTTTGCTTGACTGATGGTGTCCAACGGAGTACAAGTGAAACTGTGCAGACGGTTGTCGAGACGCCTACTTATCTCGCAATTGCCAACAAGCTGTTCAGCGAGGAGGAGCGTGCGGACATCGTGGCGATGGTTGCGGGAGACCCGGAATGTGGCGATCTGATCCGTGGAACGGGCGGATTTCGAAAGGTCCGGGTTGCACGCCAGGGAATGGGAAAGAGCGGCGGGGCACGGGTTGTGTATATCTGGCGCAACGAGAGATTTCCGGTTTTTCTGATCACAGTTTTTCCGAAGAATGAGAAAGAAAACCTGTCGATGGCAGAGCGCAACGCGCTCAAGAAACGGGCCGATAGTATTTTCGAGACCTGTGGGGGGTAGCATGAAAACGCAATTCGAGCAGATGATGGAAGGCCTTGACGACGTTGAGGCTTTTCTTGCTGGGGAGCAAGAAGGGTTCAAGGCACATGTGCCCCAGGATGTTGACGTGAAAGCAATCCGCCATCGGCTGGGCATGACGCAAGCCAGATTTTCTGACACGTTTGGATTCAGCCTGGACGCGATCAAGCACTGGGAGGGAGGGCGCAGGATCCCAGAAGCATCGGCTCGGACCTTGCTCACCGTGATTGACAAGAATCCCGCTGCCGTGCTCACCGCGCTCAATCCGGCTGCGTTCGCTGCCGCCGTCGGCTCGTCCAAATCCACCACGGTTCACCCCAGGGTTAGGAGAAGGCGTCGGGCGTCTCGTGGCGCTACAAGACGAAAGGCTTATTCTGCCAGCGGGAAGAGAATCACGAGGTGAAAACCTTTAAATCAGAGCAACGCACCTCAGCGGCTAAAGCCGGAGGATTCCTTGAGCACTTAAATCGCAGCGGTAAACCGCTGCGCCACCCAAAGGCGCTATCAGCGGAGGATTATCGGTGCGGTTCTGCCGGGCTTGTGCTCGACGGGGCACGTCAGCGGCTAAAGCCGGCGGATTTCTTGAGCGCTTAACTCGCAGCCGTAAACCGCTGCCCCACCCAAAGGCGTTATAAGCGGAGGACTATCGGTGCAGTTCTGGCTGGCCCCGGCTTGTGCTCGACGAGGCACTTCAGCGGCTAAAGCCGGCGGACTCCTTGAGCGCTTAAATCGCAGCGGTAAACCGCTGCGCCACCCCAAGGCGCCATAAGTGTAGGCAAGCTCTGGGATCAGCAATATCCTCTCTCAGCGGCCTGTCGCTTGCCTCTCCCGATCCCGCGCGTCCACTTTGACTCGCTTGTCTTGGAAGTTGTTGTGAAACCTACCCACGCTGGCCTCACAGGAACCGGAGCGCCGTTTTCTCGCCAGGCGGGTGACTCAGCTTTGCGTTCTTGCTGGGCCGTACTACAGGGTTCCAAGGTGAGTGAACCGTCAGCTCCCCGTTTCGAATTGGGAGAGGGCAAACATTTTCTTGCTTTTGGGTGGCGCAGCGGTTTCACCGCTGCGGTAGAGTGGCAAAATAGGAGCGGCTTCAGCCGCTGAGGTGCCTTCCATGGCTGCTCCCCGCCGAGGCAATACCGGACACAGCTGCTACTTCATCACCGCTTCCACTTTCCAGAAGCAAAACATTCTTCAATCCGGCAGAATCGCTGATCTGTTGGTTGATGTCCTTCTTCACTACCGCCAGCAACAAAAATACTTGCTGCACGAGTTTGTTGTGATGCCGGACCATTTTCACCTGCTGATCACTCCGCAGGAATCGCTGGAAAGAGCGATGCAGTTGATCAAGGGCGGTTTTTCTTTTCGTGCGAAAAGAGAATTGGGATTCAGGCATGAGATTTGGCAGCCCAGCTTCTATGATCGGCGGGTGCGGGATGCAGAAGAATATTTCGCTTTTCGAGAGTACATTCGACAGAACCCTCTCAAGCGTGGGCTGGCAGTAAAAACCGAGGATTATCGGTACAGTTCTGCCTGGCCCCGGGTTGAGCTCGACGAGGCACCTCAGCGGCTAAAGCCGGAAGATTCCTTGAGCGCTTAAATCGCAGCGGTAAACCGCTGCGCCACCCAAAGGCGCCATAAGCGGAGGATTATCGCAGCGGTAAACCGCTGCCCCACCCAAAGGCGCTATAAGTGGAGGACTATCGGCGTAGTTCTGCCTGGCCCGGGCTTGTGCTCGACCAGGCACCTCAGCGGCTAAAGCCGGCGCATCCTTGAGCGCTTAAATCGCAGCGGTAAACCGCTGCGCCACGCAAAGGCGCCATAAGCGAGGAAAAGTGAATTCGCTTGAGCCGGTAAAGGCATACGCGTTTGAGAAAAGCAAAAGCAGATCCTTCGCTGCGCTCCCGCGCTACGCTTTAGTCGCGCAGCTCAGGATGACAAGGATGAGAAGATGGGTTTGAGAAAGCAAAACACCGCGGCTAAAGCCGATTTGTAAGCGGCCGGTAATCGCATGGCTAAAGCCATGCGCTTCCACACCTGGGTTGTGACCTTAAGCTTCCACACGCGGATTGTGTCCTCAATTTTTGTGTCCTAATTTGTGCCCATTTGGGTTAACGGTGGGTGGCGGGTGGCCCAGGGTCGCGCCCCGCATTTGGGCGCTAATTCTTCGGCTTCGCTCAGGGGAGGCTCTGGGATCAGCCATATCCTCTCCCCGCTGCCTGTGGCTTGCCCCTCCCGATCCCGCGCCGTCCACTCTGACTCGATTTCCACGACTCCTTTTTCTCGCAGTGCATAGTGACGAAAGCTGCTCGACGGCCAATCTTCCGTAAGCTCGCACAACCCGGCCTTAACCGGATGCGATGAATGTAGCGTAGCTTCTCCACGAACTCGCCCTCCTCGCGCACGTTGCGATGGATGACCCAGGTTAGCGCCCAAAAGCGGGGCGCGAACCCTTCGGCTTCGCTCAGGGTTGCTAATCCCAGGTTAGCGCCCAAAAAGCGGGCGCGAACCTGGGCCACGAGGCGAATATAGAGATTCAGCGCACAACTCAGCCGTGACCCGCTATCATTTCTGGAGCTGTAGCGATCCCCTGAGGTCAAAAATGAACTTGCTGCGCCTCGCCTGCCTGGTTTTGTTCCTGGCTTCCTTTTTGCATGCCGATAACCAGACGCAAGTGTTCGCGACTTCGTCTGGGCCGGTCCGCATCACACCCCTCAACCACGCCAGCACACTGATTGAGGCGGGCGGGAAATTCATCTATCTGGATCCCGCCAAACCGGTTGACTTCTCGGGCAAACCGAAAGCCGACCTCATTCTAATCACTGACATTCACGGCGATCACATGGATCCCGGCGCGATCAAAGCGCTCGAGAAGACCGGCACCGAAATTCTTGCCCCGCCGGCCGTGGTGCAGACGGTTACCACGGGCAAAGCTATTGCCAATGGGGAAACCCGGACGTGGCAGGAGTGGACGATCCAAGCCATTCCTGCCTACAACCTCAAACGCGGTCCGGCGCCTGGAAAGCTCTTTCACGACAAGGGACGGGGCAATGGTTACGTACTAACCTACGGTGGGAAGCGTTTCTACTTTTCAGGTGATACGGAAAATGTGCCGGAGATGCGCGCACTCAAAAACATTGATGTCGCATTTGTGTGCATGAACCTGCCCTACACTATGCCGCCCGACGAGGCAGCGGCGGCAGTCAAAGCATTCCACCCCAGGATAGTCATCCCTTATCACTATCGCGGTTCGGATCTCAGGGCATTTGAGAAGGGTTTGGAAGGAACCGGAATCGAAGTTCGGCTGCTGAATTGGTATCCCCAGTAGTATCTGAAAGCCTGGGCTAATCCAGGTGAGCGCCCAAAAGCGGGGCGCTAACCCTTCGGCGGCGGAAAAACTTCAACCATCTGGTGGAAGTCGTCTTCAGGCAGCTCGCTGCCTCAGGGCCTTCGCTGCCTTGGCACGCGTGTAGACTACGATGGCAGCATGAACTCCGATCGCGACCGTGATTCCGGTGGTGTGGTGAATGCCCTCCACGCCCGGTACTCTTGCGATTTGGAGTAGGGCCAGGGTGGCGAGAGGCACGAATAAGATAAGCGCCGTCCAGAGGCCGGGATTGTATTCCCGCCACAGAAAGGCGGCCACAATGTGGGCCACCGCATTCACGAGCACGAGATAAACAATGCTTAGTCCCCAGCCAATGCTCAAAAAGCTGGCTGCGTAAATTGAGAACAGGCCGATGCCCCATACTCCCGGCAAGTTAATCCATAACACTGCGAGGGGCGTCAGCGCTTCGACTCCGTGAAAAATATGCTGGTTGACAAATACTCTGAAGCGGTCGCCGGTATGCTCCTCCACCTGATGGAACATGTACGCGGGCAGCATGGCAAAAACTAACAGCCACGCCGAAGGCCAGTGTTGCGCGAGGATGGGCAGCAGCAGAGCCAGCAAAATCGCCATACACAACGCCGCAGCCACCCAGTTCCTGATGAGCCATTGCTGCATGGAACCGAGTCTTGCACGAATACGAAGGCAAAATCAAAAGACGGGAGAACCTGCCTGCGCCCAAGCAGGGCGGGAACCTTTCGCTGCAGGCTCTGGGGTCAGCAATATCCTCTCCCCGCTGCCGGCCGCTTGCCTCTGCCGAGCTCGCGCCGTCCAGTCTGGCTCGATTTCCACGACTCCTTTTTCCCGCAGTGCATTCTTACCTGCGTGCGGTGATGGATAACCCAGGTTAGCGCCCAAAAGCGGGGCGCGAACCTGGGCCACAGGCCCGCCCGCCACCCGCCGAAGGGCTGCGGCACCCCAAGGCCGGCGCTCCCTCGCAATGCCCCACTCAAGCACGAATCAGGCAAGATTTTTTGCGCCTAGACATATGTATATACATCTAACGGACCGAGTGCACAAGCCTTGCACCCTTAGAGATCAGCTGTTGAAAGGAAAGCTTATGAAAGCCTTCTTCTATTTGTCGGCGGCCCTGCTGTTGGCCGGACTCGTGCTTCTGGGCTGGCGGGAGTTGGCGCGCCCGGTTCCCGAAAAAAGCTCCGCTTCCGGTTCACCTCGTCCGGAACTCGAGTATTTCAAGGCCATCAACCGCGTAGGGCCGCCGCAGGATCCGCAAATCCTGTTTCTCCTGATGGCGCAATATTCCAATGCCAACCTCCAGGGGGAGGGCGCAGAGTTCCTTTCGGCTCGGCTGAAGGAATTCGGGCCGCGGCTGACAGACACGCAAAAAGCGCTGTATCTGAGCGCCATCGGCTTGTTGCGTGCCCAGAACGCCCATTCAGTGCCGCTCTTACGGCGAGTGGGCTACGTGAAGGAGACGATCGCCGTACTGGAGCAAGCCAAGCAACTATCCGGCGGGCAAATCTTTGTTGTGAACTGGATTGCCGGCGTGGTCCACGCGCAGCTCCCCGGCTTCTTCCATCAGGGCAAAACCGCGCAGGGCGAACTTGCCTGGTGCCTGGAGCACGCCGATAAGGCGCCGGACGCAGGCTGGTTGCGGGAAGTGTATTACAACCTGGGGAGACTTGCGCGCGCCCGAGGAGAACAAGCCAAAGCGCAAGACTATTTGAACCAAAGCGGGTACAAAGACTTCAACAGCCCGGTTACGCTGATCGGCCCTTTTTCTGAGGATGGCGCGTCAGGCCACACGTTCGCATCCAGGCGCATTGCCGAGGTCGTCCCGGGGCGGGTGTACGCGCTCTCCGGTTTCGAGTTCACGGAATACTATTTCGTGGTTTCGGACGATGGACGGGAGTTGATCGGCATTGACGCAGGAACGCGGCCAGACTCAGCCAAGGCCGCTTATGAGGCGCTGCGGGCGTATGCCCCGGGATTGCCGCCACTGACCACCATTTTTGTTACCCACTCACACTGGGACCACATTGGCGGTCATGGCTATTTTCGCAGTCTAAATCCGGGCTTGCGTTTTTATGCGCGGAGCAACTATCAGGAGGAGATTGCGCTGGATGTCAACGCGCCTGATACTTTCGCAAAATACTTTTTCGGAGACCGCTTCCGGGTTGACGATGTGCGCAGTTTCAAGCCCGATGTCACCATCGCGCACCGGACGGAAGTGAAGATCGGCGGAACGCGCGTCGAGTTGATCCCCGTGGAGGGTGGCGAAACCCGCGATGGGATGCTGGTTCATCTGCCGGACCTGAGGGTCATGTTTGTGGGCGATTTCATCATGCCGTACCTGGGGGCGCCCTTCGCGCCGGAAGGCGATTTACAGGGACTGCTTAACGCCATTGACGTTGTGGTGCAGAGGAATCCCAAATACCTGCTGCACGGCCACGAGCCGCTCACGCGGAATTTCCGGTCCCCGGCCATGCTGGCGCAACTCAAGCTGGACCTCGGCTGGCTGCGCGACCAGGTGTTGGCTGCGATTCGCCGGGGGGAGGTACGGGCGTCAATTCAGCAGGCAAATTTGATTCCTCCAGATTTACTCCATGGTAATCCTGACGTGTTCTTACCCTATTTCATAATGCGCGAGCACGTCATCGATCGCCTTTACGAGCAGAACGTCGGCTATTGGCAAGCGGACCTTAGCGGCCTCGACCACCTTGGGCGAGCGGACCGCGCAGAACTTCTGGCGGATTATCTAGGCGTATCCGAAAAGCAGCTTACCCGGGCGGTGGAGCGCCTTGTCGCCGACGGCAAGTACGAACTGGCGGCTTCGCTCCTCGAATCCTCGGGAGACAGGTTCAACAATAGCGAGTCTGTGGCTAAGGACAAACGGCTCGTCTATCTCAAGCTGATGGAGAAAAATCAGAACACCGATCCGTTCAAATTCATCCTCTACTCAGCGAAAATCGGTGAGCAGACTCCACAGATGTCCAGCGGCAAGTAATGGGCGAAGAACTGCCCGTGTGCCAGTTGGCGGAAATTGGCAGACGGGCTAAACCTTCCCTGCGATTCGCAGACGGATGACGGGCAAGCCGGAAAATGGTAGCCCAGGTTCTGGGGCGAACCCTTCGGCTGCGCTCTGGGCAGGCTCTGGGCCACCTGCGGGAGAGTATATTGCTAATCCCAGGTTAGCGCCCAAAAGCGGGGCGCGAACCCTTCGGCTGCGCTCAGGGCAGGCTCTGTGCCACCCGCGGGAGGGCATTGCTAATCCCAGGTTAGCGCCCAAAAGCGGGGCGCGAACCTGGGCCACCACCCTCCATGCCAGCAAATATAATGGCGCGGTCTCGTGGAGGGATGATGATCCGCAAAATTTTAGTTGGTCTATTTTCTTTGGTAGCTGTTGGCAGCGCATTCGCGGCTTCCCCGCCTAATGAACTGATCCTGATCAAGACGACTCGTCTGATAGATGTGAGCAAGGGCTCGGCAGCGAACGACCAGGCGATTCTGATTAATGGCGCAACGGTGGTTGAGATCGGGCCCAGTTCCGTCGTCAGCCAGCATGCATCCGGACATGTACGAGTAGTCGATCTGACGGGTTTGACGGTGTTGCCAGGTTTAATTGATTGCCATGCCCATGTGCTGGGAAACTTAAAGGATCTGTCGCCGGTGGCGCAGCTGCGCATGTCGTCGGCGCAAGCCACGCTGTGGGGCGCTCACAACCTGCAAATCTGGCTGGATCACGGATTCACGACGTTGCGGGATGCGGGCGAACAAGACCTGGGCTACGGGCAATTAGCGCTGCGCGACAGCATCAAGATGGGCCTGATCGAGGGGCCCCGAATGGTTTCGGCCGGCAACTTCATTTCGGTTACCGGCGGACATGGAGACGCCGACGCGCTGGCGCCGGACCAGGCTTTGCCCCCTCGCCCCAATCTTGCGGACACGGTGGACGGTGTCTCTGCCGCGGTGCGACACGACATCAAGTACGGCGCCGACTGGATAAAACTGATGGCGACGGGCGGCATTTCCGATCCCATGAGCGACTTCAATGTGCAGGAGCTGAGCGAAGAACAAATGAGCAGAGCGGTAGAGGTGGCACACCGGGCGCACAAACACGTGATGGCTCATGCGGAAGGACGGGATGGCATTAAGTCCGCTGTTCGGTCTGGCGTTGATTCCATCGAACACGGGACGCAGCTGGACGAAGAAGGCGCTGCTTTGATGGAAAAGAAGGGCACATGGCTGGTGCCCACGCTTTCGGTGATGCAGAGGTATGCAAGCCTGGGCCGCGAAAGCGGTTTGGACCAGGTGGCACTGGAAAAATCACGCCTCATCCTGAAGTATCAATCCGCTGCTTTTCAGCGCGCCAGAAAGCACCACCTCAGAATCGCGTTCGGGCTGGATGACGATCCGGATTTCCTGCCCAATGAATTCGCGGCGATGGTGAAAGGTGGCCTAACTCCAATCGAAGCTTTGCAGGCAGCCACGACGCATGCCGCTGAGTTACTTGGGTTGTCGAGCGAGATCGGTTCGCTTGAGCCAGGGAAAGCCGCGGACATCATTGCGGTGCCGGGAGATCCGACAAAAGATATTCATGCCATGGAGACGGTTGTGTTTGTGATGAAAGCTGGGAAAATCCTGCGGGATAGCAGGGCAAGAAGAAATTAGAGGAGCCGACGTCGATATTCCCACTCAAGCCAAAAGCAGGCTTGAGTGGGCCACCCGCCTGGGGGGAGAGTATATTGCTGATCCCGGGTTAGCGCCCAAAAACCGGGCGCGAACCCGGGCCACCTGTCACCTGTGTGTGGAACTACCGGCTGCAGGCGGTGAATCTGCTCGAGCAGTGCCTGCGGCGAGACGGGACGACCCAGGAAATTCTGCATCAAGGTGCGAGTGTCACGCTCCGAGCCGTAGCGCAACAGATGTTCAGAGAGCCAGCCATACCAGCGGGAATCTCCGGTATCGAAAGCACCCAGGGCTTGTGAGATGTGCTGCCGCATCTCGGCGGTAAGGATCGCGCCCAAGCCGTAGTTCACCATGTAGCCGGGAAGGTCCGCCAACTGCACTCGCACCGCCCACCAGGAAACCTCGGGATGGGGCACGATATGCAAATAGCGGCTGGTGATTTGGGTCCAAAGCGCGTTGGGGTCGGTGAGGGGAGCGCGAAACATGCGCAGTTCGAACAAGGACCAGGCTACGTCGAGAACAACAACCGAATATAACGCCCGCAGCGAAAGTTGCTCCGGGGCTTCATGGCCCAGGTAGCGGCGCTGCCACACGGGCTCATAGGTGCTCCAGGCGGGAACATCGGCGAAAGCCTCTGCGAAAAGATCGCTGGGCCAGTCCACGAAGGCGGGACGATTACGAATCGCGGTGATGTTCACCACGTGGCCGTTCTCGTGTACCAGTTCGTTCAATACAAACAGGCCGCCGCGCTCGTAGGGAGCCGATACGCGGGCGACGGTAGGCCTCCAGGCTCCGTTCACCATCCGTCCGTGGGTGACAAATTCCGTGTAAGCCAATGCCGCCTTTCCCGGCCGGGGCGAAAGATCGTAGAGCGTTCCCATTTGCTTCAGGTCGGCTCCCAGATCGCGGTAGTAGCGCTGGTTGATGGGCTGCAACGATTCCCGCGGGATGTAGCTGCCGAGCAGGCGGTCGGCCTCCCCGGCCTGGAAACGGAAGTCCCAGGGCTCGATCATGACATTGCCGCTCGCTTCTCTCCAGTCATCGAGGATCTGCACCAGCCAGCGTTCGACTTCCGCGGGATCCTTGCCGACGTCGCGGGCCGCGTTCTCGATTTCCGAACCGTTCCTGGCTGCGTCAGCGGCAGCCCCGGCGATCATGCGGCGATAGGGGCTGCCGGGTTCGTCGTTGCCGTTGATGGCCTTCCACAAGGGAGCAAAAGCAAAGAAAACCGCCTTGCGGCGGGCAGGATCGGAGGTTTCATGCAGCAAGTCGAGGGCGGAAACCCGGTTAATCTTGCCGCCTTCAAAGCTGAGGCTGTTGCCGATTTCGACAAAACAGGCGACCAGGGCAGATTTGAGGGCGGGGTAGGCAAGGTCTTTGCGAGTTGCATCCTGGCATTTGGCCGCCGGGCTGAAGAGCGCTCCCCCGCCGGTGAAAGCCTTCATCTGCTTACGCATGGCGGCGAGGGCCCTGGTATCTCCGTCGGAGAATCCGGAGGCGGGCAAGCTCTTCAGTTCCTTGGCCAGCTGGGCGCGGTTCTTGCGGTAAAACTTCTGCCAGGCAGCGCGGTCTTTACCCTGATATGTGCTTAGCAGGCCGGAATCGATGGTGCCCAGGATAGTGTTGGCGTCACTGACGTCAGCATAGAGATACTCGACCGCCGATACCTGTTTTGAGTCGGCCACCAGACCCGTGTCTGCGCTGATGGATTTGGGCGAAACGAGCAAAGCGCAAACCAGACTGAGGAGGAGCAGGTTTTTCATAGGACTGGTGACCGAGGGATTGTAGCAGTCGAAGGCTGCCACTGAATCGATGTATGACCCAGGTTAGCGCCCAAAAAAGCAGGGCGCGAACCCTTCGGCTTCGCTCAGGGCAGGCTCTGGGCCACCTGCGGTTGGGCAGTCAGGAGCGAATCTTGTATTCTCTTGAACATGGCCTCTGAATTTCTATCCCGGCTGCAGCAGGGACCGGTGCTGTGCGACGGCGCCATGGGCACCCTTCTGTACGCCAAGGGCATATTCATCAACCGCTGTTACGACGAACTGAACTGCTCGCAGCCGGAGATGATTCGTGAAATCCATCACGAATACCTGCAGGCGGGCGCGGAAATTATTGAAACCAATACTTTTGGGGCGAACGCCATCCGTCTGGCGCGGCACGGCTTTGCGGAGCGGGTGCGGGAGATCAACCTGGCGGGCGTGCAGGTGGCGCGGGAGGCGGCGAAGAGCTTTGCCGGATTTGTGGCGGGCTCGGTGGGGCCGCTGGGGATTCGCATCGAGCCGCTGGGCAAGACTTCGCGGGAAGAAGCGCGGGCGATGTTTGCGCAGCAAATTGCGGCGTTGGCCGAGGGCGGCGTGGACCTGGTGATCCTGGAAACCTTCGGCTACCTGGAAGAGCTGCACCAGGCCCTGCTGGCGGCGCGCGCGGTGGATGCCAAGCTGCCGGTGGTGGCGCAGGTGACCATTGATGATGACGGCAACTGCCTGGACGGTTCCAGCCCGGAGGCGTTCGCCCCGCACATCACCGAATGGAGAGTGGACGTGCTGGGCTGCAATTGCAGCGTGGGTCCAGTGGCGATGCTGGACGCGATGGAGCGGGTGCGGCGAGTGACCGAACTTCCCCTGGCAGCGCAACCGAACGCCGGCATGCCGCGCAGCGTGGAAGGCCGGAATATCTATTTGTGCTCGCCCGAGTACATGGCCAGCTATGCGCGCAAATTTGTAGCTGCCGGTGTGCGCCTGGTAGGCGGCTGCTGTGGCACCACTCCCGACCATATTCGCGCCATGAAAGCGGCGCTGCAGGTGGGCAAGGCGCGCAACCGTACCAGCACCTTTCCTGTAGCCAGCGTTCCCAAACAGCCGACGGCGCACGAGCCGCCGCCGCTGGAGAAAAGGTCACGCATTGGGGCCAAGCTGGCCGCGGGCGAGTTCGTCACCATGGTGGAAGTGGTACCGCCGAAAGGCACCGACATCGCCAAGGAACTGGAAGGGTCGCGCTTTCTTAAGTCAGTAGGCGTAGACGCGGTCAACATTCCCGACAGCCCGCGGGCCTCCGCGCGCATGAGCAACCAGGCGCTCTCCATCCTGGTGCAGCAGCAAGTAGGCATTGAGGCCGTGCTGCACTACACCTGCCGCGACCGCAATGTGCTGAGCATTCAGTCGGACCTGCTGGGAGCGGCGACGATCGGAATCCGCAACCTGATTTGCATTACCGGCGATCCGCCGAAGCTGGGCAACTATCCCGATGCCACCGCGGTGTTCGATGTGGATGCCATCGGCCTGGTCAACATTGTGCACAACCTGAACCGAGGGCTGGATATTGGCGCCAATCCCCTTGGTAACGGTACTTCTTTTGTGATCGGGGTGGGCGCCAATCCTGGGGTGCCCAATATTGATGAAGAGATTCGCCGCTTCGAGTACAAAGTGGAAGCGGGAGCGGAATACGCTGTCACGCAGCCGGTGTTCGATATTGGGCTGCTGGAGAATTTTTTGCGGCGCATCGAGCATTGCCGGATACCGGTAGTTGCCGGCATCTGGCCGCTGGTGAGCGTGCGCAACGCCGAATTCATGAAGAACGAGCTGCGGGTGTCCATCCCGGATGCGATCTTCCAAAGGATGGGAGCGGCGGCCAACGCCGAAGCGGCACGTCACGAAGGTGTGGCCATTGCGCGGGAGATGCTGTTGGCCATCCGCCACGTGGTGCAAGGGGCCCAGATCAGCGCCCCTTTTGGCAAATACAACGCCGCCGTGGACGTGCTAGAGGCCTTGGGGCAGGGGGGAGTGGCTGCCCTGGCGCAGAGTTGAACGGGCCCTTGCGTACCCTTCCGGGAGGTTCTCCCAACTCGAACTCTGCAAGGGCGGCGAATTAAATTTTCCTGCGCAAAAGGTGCAGAGATGTGCATTAAAATAGGGGCGAGGGGATAAATTGCCGAAGTTTGAGGAATGCCTCCAGCGCCTGGAGAAGATTGTAGGCGAACTTGAGAAGGGGGAGATCCCCCTGGAGAAATCGCTGGCGCTTTTTGAGGAGGGGATGCAGCTTTCCAACACCTGCCGGAAAGAATTAGAGCAGGCCGAGGGCAAAGTCGAGATCTTATTGAAACAGAACGGGAAGATACAGGCCGAACCCTTCGAGCCCCTGACCGAGAAGGCGGAGGCGAGAAAGTAGTCGCTCGCCGCGTTTTCGTCACGCTCATTTGACCAGAAACCCGCCGCATTTGCCGTATGCGGCGTTTACGCAGCCGTTGCGTAGCCGACGGTCGAACCTCAGGGGGAAGTATGCAGCCGTTGAACGTAGTTATCCTGGAGAGCAGCGCAGAAGTTGCGCAAAATCTGCAGAGTTCGCTGGAAACCCATTTCAATTTCATATACTTAGCGCGGAACTTCGGGGAAGCCAAAGTGGCTATCCCCAAGTACCGGGCGCAGGTCGTAATTCTTGACCTGGAACTGGTTCCACGCTCGGAAGTGGAATGGCTGCGCCGCGAATTCCCCGGCATTTGCCTGGTGTGCACGCATCGCCTGGCGGATGAAGAGATGTGGACGGAGATGGTGGGGGCGGGAGCCAGCGACCTATGCTATTCGGCTGACTGCCAAAGCATATTGAGCGCAGCGCTGAGGAGCACGCAGGGCGCCAAGTCCATCGCCGCATGAGGGCCAGTCCGGCGCAAAATTTGGCACTCCGGTCGTTCTTTGCCTGAAGGCAGAGAGGTTTATGCCTAGGGGCACTCTGGCTATTAGATTGCATTAAGATTTCTGCGGCTGTTCGCAGGTAATGGCCGCGGGGCGCGTCTCAGGTGCGCCTGGAACTCCTCAAACCGGACACTAAATTCTGATGAGACACTCACGGCATAACAAAGGATTTTCCCTGATCGAGCTGTTGATTGTGGTGGCGATTATTCTGATCATTGCCGCCATTGCGATTCCCAACCTGTTGCGAGCCAAAATATCCGCCAATGAAGCCTCAGCGGTGCAATCCATTCGCACCATCCAGCAGGCAGAGTTGTCGTACACCACTTCCTATCCCAGCAGCGGGTACGCGGGGCAACTCTCCAATCTTGGGGGAGCGGCGCCCTGTGTTCCCACGCCCGCTAACGCCTGCCTGATTGACCAGAGCCTGTCTGTGGGGACGAAGAGCGGGTATAGCTTTACGGCCGTGGGCGGGAATCCGGTGAATGGGGCCAATAGCAGTTATGTGGCTGGGGCGGCGCCCATCAGCTTCAACAACTCGGGCGTGCGCCTGTTCTGCTCGGCGGAGGACAATGTGATTCGCTGGGACGCAAACTCCAGCAAGAGCACGACGCCGCCCAGCGCGCAGCAGTGCCCGAATTTCACTCCGCTCTAAACAAGCGTCAACGCAGAGGGCGCAGAGAACAGAGCGCCTTCGTGTTTCCCTGACCGGGCCAATGCATCGGGCGGACGTCGCACCTGCCGCAACCGACGGCGAGTCGCCCTCGGGACAGCGGCGCTACAGCACCAACCGTACCGTCGAATGACTCTTGTCTTACTAGACTGCCCGGGGCAGAAATTCCCGCCATGCCGATCCGCGGCCTGACTTGTTTCCCAGGACCTGCTCGAAGCTGCATTCTTTCGGCTTCTTGTCGGGGCGCCAGCGCAAGAATTTCGTGCCATGACGGAAGCGCCCGCCAGAAAAATGGTCGTAGCGGACCTCGCATACCAGCTTGGGCTGAAGCGGCTGCCATTCCATGGAGCGCCGCGTGCTCCAGCGGCTGGGGCCGCCCGGAGCCTTGCCAGTGAACCCCGGCGGGCCGATCAGAGGCTCGACAATTCCCTTCAGCTCCCGCCGCTGCTCGGCGGTGAAGCTGGAAGTAAAGCCCACGTGATCAAGCAGGCCGTGTTCGTTGTACAGGCCGAGCAGGAGCGAGCCGAGACGATCTCCTTTCTCAGCGTAGCGGAACCCGCCTACGACGCAGTCGGCGGTGCGAATGCGTTTGACCTTGACCATGGCCGTGCGGTCGCCGGAGTGGTAAGGTTCGCCGACCAGCTTGGCCACTACTCCATCGAGGCCGGTGGGGCCAAGTTCGCGCATCCAACGCTCGGCCTGGCCGCGGTCAAGGGTGACGGGCGAGAGGCGCACACGGTCGCTCTTGCCCATCCTTGAAAATAATTGTTCGAGACGGCTGCGGCGCTCCGACAGAGAAAGTTCAACCAGCGATTTGCCTTTGTCATCCACCAGCAGGTCAAAACACATGAGTGTGGCGGGAGTTTGCGCCGCCAGCTTGCGGATGCGCGATTCGGCGGGATGGATGCGCTGCAGCAAATCGTCAAAGGCAAGGTGCTCGCCAGAGAAGATGACGATTTCTCCGTCGAGCACGAACTGCGGCGGTTTGAGGCTGCGCAGCGCTTCAACGAGTTCCGGGAAGTAACGGCCCAGAGGCTGCCCGGCCTTGGACTGCAACAGAACCTGGTCGCCACGGCGGAAGGCGAGACAGCGAAAGCCGTCCCACTTGGGCTCGAATTGCCAGCCTTGGCCCCGGGGAAGGTCTTCTACCGATTTGGCCTCCATGGGCGGGTACGGCGGGCTGATGGGCAGGTTGATCGAGGGAAACTGCGCCAGGAGTTTCTCAGCCGGAACCGCACCTTCTACGACACGGTCCGCCTTAGAGTTTTTGGCGCTACTTCTGGGAGCGAGTGGCATCACTAGGTCAGATGCAGGCGGGTTGAGGCCGGGCAACCAAGGCAGTCGATTTCGAGAAGGGGAGAAACGGAATGAATCGAGCAGCAGGAGTTCAAAACAACGAAGCAGGGCTTCGCGCGCGAGTGATTTTCTGGCTGGCGAAACGCCGGTTAGGCAGGATCCCTTTGTCGGCAAGAATCCAGGCACGCGATCCTAAGCTGCTGGAAGCGGCGGCCAGGATGAGCATGCACATTGCCCGGCAGGGAAAGGTTTCGTTGAAGCTGAAGGAATTGGCACAGGTGAAGGTGGCTGCCCTGGTGGGCTGCCCATTTTGAATTGACATCGGTTCTGCCGTGGGCAGAAAGATGGGCATTACGGAAGAGCAGCTGCGCGACTTGGCGCGGTTTGACACCAGCGCGCACTTCAACGAAGAGGAAAAGCTGGTATTGCGGCTGGCCGTGGAGCTGACTCGAACACCGTCGGAGGTCTCCGATGATTTTTTCGCGGCTTTGCGGAGTCGCTTTTCCGAGCGCCAACTGGTGGAACTAAGCGCAGCAATCGCATGGGAAAACTACCGAGCTCGCTTCAACCGCACCTTTGACGTCCAACCGGAGGGATTCTCGGAGGGCAAGTTCTGCCCGTTGCCGGAGAGATAACGGGCAACCTGGCGCTCGCCTCGCGGGCTCGGCTCGCGCAGAGAGGTTTTTGCGAGGCTTACCCAGGGCTGACGCCCTGGGCTAAAAAACTGTTACGCCCTGGCGGGCTCAATTTGGCAGATTGTGCGACCGAAAGCTGGCAACGTGAACAATCCCGCTGCACAGGCGAGGCCGCCTGTGCCCACGCCGGCCTCTCCTGAGCAAGCCGGCAAATGCGCTTGTTATACTCACAGCGAATGCTGCAACAAACCTTGGATGAAGGACGCCGCATAGCCGACGCGGCGCTGGAGAAACTGTTGCCGCCGGAGAGGCAGTATCCGGCGTCGATTCACCAGGCCATGCGGCACAGCGTGTTTGCCGGCGGCAAACGGCTGCGGCCCATCCTGTGCCTGGAAGCGGCGCGGCTGGTGGCCGGTTCCCTGCCCGAGGGCGTGGAGGAGCTGGGGGCGGCGTTGGAGATGCTGCACACGTATTCGCTGATCCATGACGACCTGCCGGCGCTGGACAATGATGACCTGAGGCGAGGGCGTCCCACCTGCCACAAGGCATTTGGGGAAGCGACCGCGATTCTGGCGGGCGATGGATTGCAGACGTATGCCTATGAGGTGCTGGCGCGGCTGCGCTGTGCGGCCGAGCGGAGGGTGCGCATTATCGAGGAGATCGCACACGCCACCGGGACGGTGGAC
>DATEGI010000121.1:0-12043 GCA_035280205.1 Terriglobales bacterium
GCCCGCACGTTACACCAGATTGCCGCCTGGAACGCAACGCCTAACGGGGTGGGCGGCGGCATCTGGCAATCGGGTGCGGCGCCCGCCGGTGACGGCAACGACACGTACTTCGCCACGGGCAATGGCGTTTTCGACGCCGCCCCCAGCGGCGGCTTGAATTTCGGCAACAGCGTTGTGCGCCTGGGAATGCGCGACGGTCGCAATTTCTCAGTAATAGATTATTTCACTCCTTACGATCAGGAATCGCTGAACGCCAGCGACATCGAGCCCGGATCAGGCGGCGTGGTGCTTCTACCCCGCCTGAGCGCACTGGGTGGCAAGCAACTGATGGCGGTAACCGGCAAGTCCGGCACCATATATCTGCTGGATGCTGCTCACATGGGGAAATTCGACGCCACCGGCGACACCGGAATCGTGCAATCCATTCCCCTGGCCAGCGCTGGCGTGTGGGGCACCCCGGCATGGTGGAACGGCACGCTTTACGTAGGCGGAACCTGGGACACTCTGAAGGCTTTCAAGTTCGATGCCCAGAACAGCAGCTTCGGTGTGGTGCCGGAATCGCAATCGTCCACTACATTTCAGTTTCCCGGGCCCACACCCTCTATTTCCGCCAATGGCAACCGCAACGGAATCGTGTGGATTATCCAGGCTGATGGATACGTGGATGGCAGCCCCGAAATTCTGCGCGCCTACGACGCCAGCGACCTCACCCAGGAGCTCTACAACACCACTGAGAATCCGCAACGCGATAACCCTGGCGGCGCCGTGAAATTCGCCGTACCTACCATCGCCAACGGCAAAGTCTACGTAGGCGCCAAGGGCCAGCTTAGCGTCTATGGGTTGCAGTAGTTACGTTGCCAATTGCGCCCGTGCGCTGGTTTGACAGCCTAAAATACAGCGCTTACCAGTGCACCTTAGACGTGCCAATCCCACTACCGCTTCCCGTGCTCAGCAAAGAGATCGGCCAGGTGCTGGCGGGTGACGAGGTTCTCGACCATTTTGGCCAAGCCGCGCACGCCCACGCGGTGGGCCAGTGCCACGGCCAGTCCTCTCTGGAAATGGTTCGGTGGAATGGTGACTGGGTGCTGTACCGGGGTGCCGGCGGGGTAGGGAATGACGGGAATTTCCGGGCGCGGCGCAGACCTGGTTAGCACCTGGTCAAGTGTGGGAGCGTCGGCAACACGCGCGCTTCTCAGCATCAGCTTCTCGGGAATCTGTAGCCAGTCGCGCAAAGTGGCCAACAGGGAAGTGTGGTCGTAAGGCCGCCCGCCGGGAGAGCGAAATACGGTTCCTTCTTCAACCCAGGGTGAAACCACGACTGCGGGCACACGCACGCCGTAGCGGTCGAAGCTGAAGCCGTTCTCCCCGCGACGTCCATCGGGGGGAGTGGCGCCCCATGGAGGGGCCTGGTGATCGCAGCAGCCGCCGTGCTCATCGTAAGTGATGAGCAACAGCGTGGATTCCCAGTGTGCGCCGGTCGCCACTGCGTTCCACACCTGCCAAAGAAAGCGCTCTCCCAGCAGCATGTCGTGTGGGGGGTGCTCGTCATTCGGGTTGATCAGAAAGCTGGGCTCGACAAAACAGTAGCGTGGCAGCTTACCCTGGCGGGCATCTTCCTGGAAATCGTCAAAACCTCTGAAATGAGCGTGCAGCAGCACGTCCCATAGTTTGGGAAACTGCAAGCGGGTAGCGGATTCGAAGACACTGTCGTTGTAGACCGCCCAAGGCACATTCATATCCGTGAGCACATTGAAAATGGTGGCGACATCGTAGTTGAAGGGAGAGTAAGGCCAGTTGTTCACCTGCCCACAGGAGGTGCCGGCGTGCACAAAGGCGCGGTTGGGGAAGGTCTGGCAGGGACAGGAGGAGTGCCATGCGTCGCAGACGGCGAAGCCGCGAGCCAGCTGGCTGAGCACGGGCAGCTGCTCCGGCGTGTAGCACTGCATGATCTGTTCGGGGCGCTGCCTGGCAACACGTTCATAGCTGACGAGGAAACCGTTCATTGTCGGCGCTTGACCGGGTTGCGGAGTTGTAGCGCCAAAAATCTGAAAAGTAATGTCGTCGAAAAGTTCCTGCGGATCAGTGTCAGGCACCTGAAAATTATCCGCGCCGCGCCGCACCATGACCGGATTGGCGGGGCCGCTGCCCTGAAAATAATCCGGGTTGGAAGGGTTGGAGTAATCGAGCGGCATGCCGTTGTAGTGTGGGACGGCTCCGGCAGGGAGAAAGTGACTGGGCTGGATCTTCTCGTCATAGAGGAATCCGGCCACGTTATCCAAGGAGCGGTTCTCGAGCATGACAACAACAATGTGCTGGATACGGGAAAGTCCGGCGACCATGTGACTCATCCTACTGCAGCATGAGGGTTGCCCGCGCCCCACGCCGAGAGCATGCGCGGTGCAGCCTCGGATGCATCACGGCATTCTCCGCGGTGAATCGCTTTTGCTATGCTGGAGGCGCGGACGGGAAGCCTTGTCGGAGAGCGGATCGCGCAGAAAATCCAAAGTGGAAGCGGCCATTGCGGAGGCGGTGGCGGGGACGCAGTTTCTCGACCCGCAAGCCGCCGCCGAGGTCCTGGGCCGCATTTCGGCCCAGGTGCCCGCTGGGACGCTTGAAGCGCTTATCACAGTGTTGCCCGACTCCCCCGATCCGGACGGCTCTTTATCCTCCTTTGAACGCCTGCTGGAAAGCGGCGGGCGCGAGCTGGCGCGGTTGCTTGACCGGCACCGCTTTCTCATTCATTACGCGCTGGCAGTCTTCGGATATAGCCGCTTTTTGGGCGATACGCTGATTCGCAATCCCGACCTGTTGCACCTGTTTCTGAAGGAGCGAGTGCTGGACCGCAGTTATGCGCCAGAAGAGCTGCACCAGGCCTTTGCCCGCTTTCGCGCCCGCAGTGTAACAACCGGGTTGATGCCCGCGGGAAAGGTTTCCTCGACGGCGGGGGCGGCCACGGAGGAAATAAGCCTGATGCTGGCCCGCTTTAAGCGCCGGGAATATGTGCGCATCATGCTGCGCGATGTGCTCGGCATCGCGCCCCTGGCGGAGACCACGGCGGAAATATCCGCCCTGGCCGATGTGCTGATTGAAGAAGCGCTCAGCGAAGCGGAAGTGGCCATGCGGCGCCGCTACGGCTCGCCGCAACACCTCGACCATGATGGCCGCGTGGTGCAGACTCCCTTTGCGGTGCTTTCGCTGGGCAAGCTGGGCGGTAATGAGCTGAACTACAGTTCCGACGTGGACCTGCTGTACCTGTATGGCGATGGCGAAGAGCTGCCTTCAGCCCCAATCTCCAACCGCGAATACTTCATCCGGCTGGCGCAGCTGCTCACACAAATTCTGTCGCACATGACCGCGGAAGGGCGCGTGTTCCGCATTGACCTGCGATTGCGGCCGCAGGGCGGAGAAGGGGAGCCGGCTATCGCCCTCAGCCAGGCCCTGCGTTATTACGCATTGACCGCCCACGGGTGGGAGCGGCAGGCGCTGATCAAGGCGCGCCATGCTGCAGGTTCAGCCGGGCTGACACGGGAGTTCCTGCGCGGCGTGCAGCCCTACATCTACAGCCCACATGTAAACTTCGCGGCCGTGGAAACGGCGCTGGACACGCGGGAGCGTATCTCCGCCCGCCGCCGCCACGCTTTGATCGAGTCAGGCCGGATTGACGTAAAGCTGGATCGCGGCGGCATTCGCGACATCGAGTTCCTGGTGCAGTGCCTGCAACGGGTGTATGGCGGCGGCGAGCCCTGGCTGCGCTCCGGGGGCACGCTATTCTCTCTGCAGAAACTGCACGATAAGCGCCACATTACCGGCAACGAAT
This sequence comes from Terriglobales bacterium, assembly GCA_035280205.1. Taxonomy (GTDB): domain Bacteria; phylum Acidobacteriota; class Terriglobia; order Terriglobales; family Acidobacteriaceae; genus JAICWP01. The sequence goes on from DATEGI010000121.1 coordinate 3,818, forward strand.
TTCACGAGCTGACCACCGCCTACGAGTTCCTGCGCAAGGTGGAGCACCGCCTGCAGTTACAACAGGGCCAGCAGACCCACCGCTTGCCCGATACGCCCGAGCAGTTGCGCATCCTGGAGCGCGCCGTAGGAGCGGACAAGACGCTGCAATATGCGCCCGAAGGCATTGCTGCGCGGGTACGGGAACTCATGGCCGTGGTGGCGGAAATTTACGAGCGCATCATCCATCACCAGCAGCTGCAGGCTCTGGGGGACGAAGCCGAATTCCACCTGACGCCGCGGGCCGTGCAAAGCGGCGCCGAGCAGCCCTATCAGCAGTTGCTGCAGCGCGTGGCGGAGGATTCGCCCGCCCTTCACGAAATTGCTACCCGGCCGGAGCTGGATTCGGTTACCCGCCGCAACCTGTATCGCTTGCTGAGCGCCGCTTTTACCAGCTCCGAACGCTACGCCGCGGTCCTGCGCGCGCCGCAGGCGGTGGAGCGGGCGCTGGAGTTGTTGGGCAACAGCGACTTTCTAACCGACATTCTGCTGCGCCATCCGGAGGAGGTGGGTTGGCTGAATGGGCCGATGCCGAAATCGGCGGAAGGGGCAGGGCGGTTGTTTGTACCGCACCAAGGAGCTGACGGTGGGAAGGCGGATGATCCGGAATTCGAGTACCTGGGTGCCGCGCATGTTCCTTATGGCGAGAAACTGGCGCTGTTGCGGCGGCATTACCGGCACCGCGTATTCGCATCCGGCGCAGCCGACATTCTGGAGCTGCGCCCGGTATATGAATCGCTGCGGCAAACCAGCATGGCGGCGGACAATGCGTTGCGGGCCGCTTTCGCCATCGCCGGCAGTCCGCGGGAGCTCGCGATTCTCGCCCTGGGACGCCTGGGTACCTTCGAATTTGACTTGCTTTCCGACGCGGACGTGCTTTTCGTGCGCGAAGAGCGCTTACCTGCGGAAGCCGCTGCCCGCATTGCCGGTCAGATCATGCAGACGCTCTCCGCCTATACCCGGGAAGGCACGGTATTCCCCGTGGACGCCCGCCTGCGCCCGCGCGGCAATGAGGGCGAACTGGTGGTGACACCCGCGGAGCTGCATTCCTATTGCGTCCAGGAAGCGCAGGCGTGGGAGGCGCTTACCTTCACCAAGCTGCGGCCGGTGACGGGCTCGCTAACGGCTGCCGCGCAGGCGGGAGAAGCGGTGCGCGGGCTGAGCCGCCGGTTCGCCGCCGACAGCGGATTTCTCCCCGCGGTGCGTGAAATGCGGAGCCGCCTGGAACATTCCGAGCCGGCAGCAGGGAATTTCAAGACTGGGCCGGGCGGGGTGTACGACATTGATTTTATGGCCTGCTATCTGGCCGTCCGCCATGGGATTGGCGGCCCTTGCGGCAATCTGCGGGAACGTTTGCGATGCCTGCACGAGAAGGGAAGGTTGCAGGGGCCAGATTGGGCCACGCTGGACCAGGCCGCAGAACTGTTTCGGACAGTGGAGCACGCAGTGCGTCTGGTGGTGGGCAAGGCCCGCAAATCCCTGCCCGGCACCGAACACGGACGCTGCGCCGCTGAGCGCCTGACCGCCCGATTGTTGCACCGCGAATTCGTGGGCGGCCTGGAGGCTGAACTGGCGCGCACCATGGCGGAAGTGCGCAGCATTTATGAGCGGGTGCTGCCGTAAACTTACGCGTCTGGGGTTCAGCCGCGGAAATTAAAACAAACAAAGGCACAGACGTAACTTGTTGCGTCTCAAATTCCTTTTGATGTTGTCATGCTGAGCGCAGCGAAGCACCTGCTTTTCGATCCACGTAAGACCTGCAAGCGACGTCTCCACCGCGAGTCGCGGACGCAGGCCCGCACCCAAACAAATTTGCTTGGAGCCGTCGGACTCCACAACTTCACGGCATCCAGTCGGCGATGAACACATTAATTTCGTGTGGCGCTTTGCCGTTGCGGTTGGAGATGAACACCAGCTTCTTGCCGTCGGGAGAAAACTGCGGGAAGGCGCTGAACCCGCCCGCGAAGGTGATGCGCTCCAGCCGGCTGCCGTCGCGGTCCACGGCGTAAAGCTCGAACTGGCTGGAGGTGGGGTGCTCGTAATTCGACGAGAAGATAACGCGGCGGTTGTTGGGCAAAAACGAAGGAGCAAAACTGGCCCCGCCCAGGTTCGTAATCTGCTTCTGACCGCTGCCGTCCGCGTGCATAACCCAGAGGTCCATCTGGCTGGGCTCGACCAATCCCTGCGCCAGCAGCGACTTGTACTTCTCGATCTCCTGCTCGGTCTGGGGATGGTGGGCCCGGTAAACGATCCATTTGCCATCGGGAGAGAAGAAAGGCCCGCCATCGTAGCCGAGCGTATGAGTTAGCCGCTTAGCACCGCTCCCGTCCGGATTCATGGTGTAGATTTCCAGATCGCCATCGCGTGAAGAAGTGAAGACGATTTTCTTGCCGTCGGCGGAGAGCGTGGCTTCGGCGTTGTAGCCGGGGCCGTTGGTGAGCCGCTTGATGATCTTGCCCTGATCCGTGGCGTAGTAAATCTGGTATTCGGGATAGACGCCCCAAACGTAGCCGTGAGAGTAGTCGGGCCGCGGCGGACATTCTTTCCCCGCTTCGTGCGTGGAGGAATAAAGCAAGTGTTTGCCGTCGGCGTAAAAGTATCCGCAGGTGGTGCGGCCTTCGCCGGTAGAGACCAGGTGCTGGCCGGAGCCGTCGCTGTTCATGATGAAGATCTGGTCGCACTGGTAGGGCTGGCGCGTGGACATGAAAATCAGGCGGTGGCCGTCGTAGCTGAAGTAGGCTTCGGCATTGAGCCCGCCGAAGGTCAGTTGCTTGACGTGGCGAAGATGCTTTTCCTGCGGGTCCCGCAGCGGGTCGTCAGGCGTGCCATGTACCACAGGTCCCGCGGCGCTCAGGCCGGAGGTGGCGGTCCTCTCCTGCGCCGCGGCCAGCTGGATGAAAGCCAGGGCAGCCAGGGCGAACAGCATGGCGGGTCGCCGCACAACTCTTGACGGTCGAACCACTTTGACAGCTCCTACCTCAGATGTTCCACTTGGTGAAACCAGCTAAAGCAAGCAGTGGCCTTTGGCGCTTTCAGCGTGTGATCGCCTTCGCGATAACGTGAAGACATGTCACGCACGTAATCAACAGGTCTCTCCCTTGCATCACGAAGGGCAACGTTCTATCTACCCGAGCCAGAGCGTACGCTTCGTCGAGGTCATTGCTGGGAACGTGTGCATCTGCCAATCGCAGATTGTAAATGCCATGTAGCGGGCCGAGTGCAGAGCGCGCCCACTCCGCCCCAGTGACCGTGGCAAGAACCTTCTCCAGTGACTTCAGGGAGCGCCAGGTCTCCCCGGAGGGTGGGGCCACGATCTGGTGGAGCATCGCTGCATCAATGTGCTCGACAACTAGACGCACCAGGTCCTTAGCCAGTCCATAGAGGCTCGACTCGCTCAGCGCTTTGAAGCGGTGGCACGCTTTGAATGCTTCAGCGCTAGCAGGCGGACGAAACAGCGCCTTGCCGAACCGTTGCTCGAAGGCCTCGTTCAGCACTGCCATACCAACTGGAAGGAACGGCTCTGGCGCTTGCGTGCTTGCAGGTATTCCTTCTGCTTGCGATGAGAGTAGCTCGGCGGCTACTTTGCCTTCGGGGCTGATGTTGAATCCGACCCACAGGCGCCGGAGCCACTCGGGAAGTAGGGCCACATCTTTGGCATAGGCGTTAACCAACCCCAGACTGTTAATGCCGAAGTGGATTCCATAATCCGGTGATCCCTTTACACGACCGGTTTCTCTCGTGTACCACTCCAATGACCCACCTCGACGCTCTATGAGAGCGGGTACAACCTCCGGTTTGAACCAGAGCCATCTGCCACTATCAATCAGGTTCTTGGCGGCCTGCTTCTTGCCGTCCGCATCCACGACGAAGGCGACAGGCGGATATGGTTCGTCGCGGCGAATGCGAGTGCTCCTCGCACCCGGCTCAACCCACTCGTCACGCCAAACCTCGCCAACGACGCGATATAGCTTTCGGCCTTCTGAAACCCTCCCGGTGAAGCTCGATGTTTCCAGGTCATCCGAAACCCCAATCCGTGGCACATCTTCGTCGAAGTCCAGGTTGGGTCGCGTCACGTGCAGCACTGCCATCGAGCTGCCAAACCACTCTCCGCCTTCGTGGATCGCGTCAACGCGCCCTTCCCACCGTTCACCGTCCTTGTACGTGCCGTCCGGCTTCGGCCAATTGAAGGTCGGATCTTCTTCCATTACTTCCTGCCGCTCTCGGTACCACGAGAGGCGCAGCGCCATGCGTCTTGCGCATAGGTAATCCTTTAAGTACTCGGCGCGAACCTCCATTAATCTCGGCCTGTTATTGTCCTCGTCCAGCTTCAACCGGATTACCTCAATGTAGCCCTCGTCCATTGCCAGCCAGACGTTACCCTCCCGTTTGAGCCCAAGCGTAACAACTAAGTCAGGATGCATGTGCCACGTTGGTGGCTCGGCTGAATTCCCACGCTGTGACATCACAAGCGGAACAGCTCCCTTCAATTGTCTGTCGTTATACTCGTCCGCTGCAACGTAACGACCATGATCTGCGTAGCCGCAATGGTCGTGCATGAGGCCGAGATCCGTCCAGCCCAGACCTTCCGCTGCAGCGCGCTTTCTTATCGGAACCGCGAGGGAGCCTGCCCCGAAGAACTCGGACTTGTACCCCATATGTCCCCACTTACCCGTTTTACTTCGTTCACTTGCGCGAAGTGGAATCCACACCGCGCTGTCAAACCGGCGCTTGCGAATGTCCGCCATTTCAAACCATCGCTGATCCATGGCTGTGGGGTTCATTTTACGTTACGACTTCAGCGGTGTTTTTAGCATACTGCAGACAAAACTTCGGCCCGGCATTTGTGCCGGGCCGTGATCACAAATCGGTACTGGGTCATCCAATAGCCGAGGGCCGTCAGCTGTCGACCATCGACGCTCTAAATATCGTAGTACAAGGCAAACTCATACGGATGCGGCCGCAGTCTCACCGCGTCCACCTCCTTGGCCCGCTTGTACTCGATGTAAGTTTCCAGCAAGCCTTCGGTGAAGACGTCGCCTTTCAGCAGGAACTGGTGGTCTTTCTCCAGCGCGTCCAGTGCGTCTTCCAGCGAGCCAGAGAGCTGCCGGACGAGTTGCAGGGCACTGTGCAACTTGACTACCTGCATAGGGCGAGTGCGGCAAATTGTACGCTGGGCGAGAGATGGGGGAATGTTAAAGAAGCGAGGACGTGCCCGAAATCTTAGCTCCGCTTGTTGCTGACACTAGCGCGGCGATAAAAAATGCGAATGCGGCGCCAGATGAGAAACGCGCCAACCACGGCAGCTACCGGCCACATCAGAATGCAGACCAAATAAGCGTAGTAAACGATGCCCCCGATTACGTCCCTGGTAGAGCCGACTTTGAGATCGTCCTGAGATGCTTTGCGTTCGGATTCCGCCTGAAAAGCCGCTGTTGCAGCGCTTAACTCGCAGCCGCCCGTTTCGTGTTCGTGGACGGAATAGGCAATGGCATCGCCGTTCTCGCCCTGCCACTCGTAAAGGCTGTTGGTCCAGCGCACGCCGGAACCATTCTGCAAGGTGCGAATGGCGAGGCGGGGCACACCGAACCGGCGCCGCAACATGGCGAGATTGGATTCGCATTGTTGTTCAGAGATAAAGACCTTAATATCGGCCACAGGGCAATCAGCCGACGGTGCGGGTTGGCAGCCGCCGCTGCCGGTGATATGCATCCGCGCACCCTGGGAAGGAATATTCCATATTTCGCTTACGCTATGTTGGCAAGGCATCTGGTCAGCCGGTTTACACCCCGGCAGTACCTGTGGCAGCGGCCGCCCCAAGCTAACAGGGCCGAAGTTGGTTTCAGCCGCGAGGCAGGTTGCGAAAAACAACAGGATCAGCAACTCCGCGGTTCGTCTCACGTGTCCATCTCAGGCAACCGACTCCCAGAGCCAGGCTGAAAATGCAGTTTTGCAGATTTTGTTTTCACTTCAAAGGGAAAAGAAAACGGCCCGGCATTTCTGCCGGGCCGTGAGATTCACAACCAAAAGGTCCTTCGACTTCGTCAAGCGATTCGCGAGCGAATCGCCTGGCTGGGCTCAGGATGACATATCAGAGTAGGTTGGCGAGGACTGAGCGCCGACACCCGTTTGCGCGAGTTCGCTTCTGGGTATCCTGCGACACATTAGCGCGCATCCAGCGGCAGGGGCAGGATTTCCCGCATGCCGGCCTCGCGTACCTGGCGGAGCAGCCGAATCAATGACCAGAAATTCATCTCTGGGTATTGCATTGCCAACCCGATGATCCAGCCCACAATCACGGGCGAGCTGGCGCGCTCCAGCCACGCAGCGGAGGCCATGCGTTCCAGGTGCTCTGCGGATTGGCCGTTGCCCCGCACCAGCGGCGCCTCAGGATGGCATTCCGAGCAGCCGAAAAAAGTGCCGCTTTTAGAGTTAATCAGCAGCCGCTTAGCCACTCCGTTTGCAGAGCAGATTGCCGGCTCCAAGCTGGCACTACTGTTCCGAATCTGAATCTCCTCCATTGCTACGGCGCTTCCATTTCCGTTCTTCACTATCGAACCCCCGATAAAAGTTGAAATTGCTGAGTTGCCTCTTAGCAATCGTGAGCGCACTATAACATCCAGCTTGCAAAACATTAATCCGTTTATTTTGGTGATCATGTGGAAAACGTAGAAGAAGAGCTCCCGGGATATTCTTGAATGCCGACGAAGGTCATACCAGTCCGCGAGGAGTCCCATTTTGGGAACGGTGTGGGCGGCGCGTATGAAGTTCTGTAGATTCTTGGTTTACTTCCGACTATGAAAGAGATCGGCCGGCATTTCTGCCGGGCCGTGAGAGATTCCCGAGCGCAAAATCCTTCGACTTCGCCAGGCGACTCGCCCGCGAATCGCTGGCTCCGCTCAAGATCACTTCTCGGCGCAGCATGAGGTTAAAGGTGTTTCGCCTAAGGTCGAGAGCGGGCGTCCAACCCCCCAAGACCGCAGACCAAACACCAGCCCTCAGGGGCTAAAGCCCACATAGTTGTCAGCCTTGTCTCCCGGACTGAAGTCCGGGGCTTCCACGCAGATTCGGCGGCAGCGAAAGAAATCGGCCCGGCAATTTCTGCCGGGCCGCGCAAATCCCACGCAAGGTCCTTCGACTCGCGCCCCCCTCGCAAGCTGGGGTCGCGCTCGCTCAGGATGACAGGTCAGAATTGTTTTGGCCGAAGACCGACAGCCTTAGCCACCAACGGTCAGCCGCCGACGGTCAGCCATTGACGGTCAGCCATTGACCGTTCTAAATGTCGTAGTACAAAGCAAACTCATACGGGTGCGGCCGCAGACGAACCGCGTCCACTTCCTTGGCGCGCTTGTACTCGATGTAGGTTTCCAGCAAGCCTTCGGTGAAGACGTCGCCCTTCAGCAGGAACTGGTGGTCTTTCTCCAGCGCGTCCAGAGCGTCTTCCAGCGAACCGGGCATGGAAGGAACCTTGGCCAATTCCTCCGTGCCCAAATCGTAAATGTCCTTGTCCAGCGGCTGGCCGGGATCAATCTTGTTCTCCACTCCATCCAGGCCGGCCATCATCATGGCCGCGAAGGCCATGTACGGGTTGCAGCTCGGGTCAGGTGGGCGGAACTCCACGCGCTTGGCCTTAGGCGAGGCCGAGTACATGGGGATGCGGCAGGCCGCCGAGCGATTGCGCCGCGAGTAAGCCAGGTTTACCGGCGCTTCAAAGCCGGGCACCAGGCGCTTGTAGGAGTTGGTGGTAGGCGCGATGAGGGCGGAAAGCGCCGGTCCGTGCTTGATGAGCCCGCCGATGTACCACAGGGCCATCTGCGAAAGGCCAGCGTAGCCGTCGCCAGAGAACAGCGGCTTGCCGCTCTTCCAGAGCGACTGGTGGGTGTGCATGCCGCTGCCGTTGTCCTGGAACAGGGGCTTGGGCATAAAGGTCACGGTTTTGCCGTACTGGTTGGCCACGTTCCGCACGATGTACTTGTAGAGCATCATGTTGTCGGCGGAACGCACCAGGGAGTCGAACTTCAGGTCAATTTCCGTCTGCCCGCCAGTGGCCACTTCATGGTGGTGACACTCCACGCTCAGGCCGGCGTTCTGCATGGTCAGCGCCATTTCAGTGCGCAGGTCCTGGTAGTGATCGGTGGGCGGCACCGGGAAATAGCCTTCCTTGTAACGCGGGCGGTAGCCCAGGTTGTTT
>DATEGI010000122.1:0-5761 GCA_035280205.1 Terriglobales bacterium
AACAGAATCCCCTGCAGCACCGGCAGAAACAGCCCCGCAATGCCCAGCAGGACGAATCCCCACCCGAGCAGCAACACGGCCAGGCGTTTGGCTGCGGCCCGCATGGGAATACCAGAATGCTACAGGATCACTGCGCCGGCGTCTGTGACTGCCGCGCCCGCCAAACCACGGCGACAATAATCAGCGCCACGATCACACCGAGCAGGATGTCCACGTCGCCTACCCAGCGCACCAGGCTTTGCCATTGCTGCCCAAACAGGTAGCCGGCACACGCCACCGCCGTCACCCAGACGAGCGCTCCCAGAAAATTACACAGGGCGAACTTCTTCCAGTGCATGCGCAGCACGCCGGCCAGCGGGCCGGTGATGATACGCATGCCGAATATAAAGCGCGCGAAAAAAACCGTCACCGCACCGTGCTTTTCGAACAGGCGCTCGCCTTGCGCGATCTGGGCGGGAGCAATGTGGAAGAACTGCCGGTATCGGTTAAGCAGCGGGCGCCCACCGTAGCAGCCGATAGCGTAGCCCAGGTTGTCGCCGAATGTGGCCGCCGCCACCCCCACGGCAATCACCCAGGGCAGCCGGAAGTGGTGTTGCGAAAAGGTGAGGAATCCCGCCAGCAGCAGCACCGTTTCCCCGGGCACCGGGACGCCGGCGTTCTCCAACAGAAGCATTACCGCTACCGTCCAATACCCGTACCGCCCGAAATATCCTTCCAGCAGTTGCAGGATGTGCCCGTTCATGCCGTGCCGCTATAGCTTCTCACATGGCAGCACGGGCGTGACGCCGCCGGCCAACGCGATATAATCCCGCCGCCCATGTCCAAGCTGCTGCTCCTCTTCTGCTTTGCCTTCTCCGCTTCGGCGGCAAATGTCCCTGACTGGTGCCGCGCCCTGCCGCGTCCGGAATATAAAACCCTGGAGCGCGTCCCGGTTTCGGACGGATGGTTTGAAGTCTACAAGGTCGCTCCCGGCGTCCTTGCCATTTACGAGCCGCACCAGGCGGAGGAAACCATCGGCTATCTCATCCTCGGAGCCAAGCGTGCCCTGCTCTTCGATACTGGCATGGGCATCAGCGACCTGAAGAAAGTTACGGACCAGTTAACCCGCTTGCCCATCGTGGTTCTGAATTCCCACACTCATGATGATCACGTCGGCGACAACTGGGAGTATCAGACCATCTACGGTATGGATACTGATTTTACCCGCCAAAACGCTCGTGGCTCCCGGGCCGACGCCCAGGCCGAACTTGCCCCCGGCCAGATTTGCGGATCCTTGCCCCAGGGTTTCGATCCCAAAACCTACGCCACGCGCCCATGGAAAATCACTGCCTACATTCACGACGGCCAGCATTTAGACTTAGGCGGCCGGACCCTGGAGGTTATCGCCACTCCGGGTCATACGCCCGATGCCATCTCGCTGTTCGACCGTGCCCACGGCCTGCTCTTCACCGGTGATACCTACTATCCGGCCACCATCTGGTTATATCGTCCTGAGACCGATCTCCGGGCTTACGACGCCTCCATTCGCCGCCTGGCCGCGCTAGCACCGCAGGTGAGGATTGTCCTCGGGGCCCACAACATTCCCGTGGCACCGCCTTCGGTCCTTGCCCGCCTGGTTACCGCCTTCGAGCAGGTCCGCGCTGGCAAAGTCCCCGCGACTCCCGACGCGCCCGGCAAAGTGATTTACCACGCCGGTGGCTTCTCTTTTCTCATGCGCCCTATCTCGGACTATCACTAGGCAGCGCGGTTGCGGCTTATCCGGGTAAAATGCGAGCCTGCATCCCACCAGAGGACTTGCTCTTAGTTTTCCGGATTTCACCTCTGTCTGCTGTGATTGAGAGGAGAACGTAAATGCAGCTCCAGCAGGGTGGGTTCAGCCCCGGTGATGATCAATGCGAGGCAATGCCGGCGCAGAATCCTCGTTCTGCAGCGCGCCGAGCCATCGCTCCACTTGCACGCGCAATCCCGCCAGGTCAATCCCGCCGTGGCGCCCGGGATACTCGCTCAGATTGCGGTGCGCGCGCCCCAGCAGGGAGCGGGCTCCGACCACGTTGCCCCGTGAATAGTGATGCAGCCCCACCGCTACCTGGATCAGCCCCTGCAGAAATTTCTTCTCTGCTGCCGGCGCCGCACGCCACACGTCTTCCAGCACTTCATGCGCATCAAAAAACTCGCCCCGGTTGAAGAGATCGAGCCCGCGCTTGTAAGCCTCATCCATGCAATTGACGATTGACAATTCAAGACCCTAAGTGCAGAGAGCGCAGAGAATTCGCAGAGCCCGCCGAGCAATCAGAAACGAAAGTTCAGATTAAATTTCTCGGCGTCCTTTGCGTCCGCGGCGGTGAGATGCTAGGGTTTTGCGCTGACCGCCGTTTTTCTCACCAGTCTCCGTCCCACCAGTTCGTAGCCTTCCCCCAACACCACATTGATGGCTTCCGTGTAGGCGATGTGTTCCTGTTCCAGGATGCGCACCGCCAGCGTGTGCTCGTCGTCGTCATCCAGCACCGGCACCGCCTTCTGCAGGATGATGGCGCCGTGGTCGAGCTGCTCATCCACAAAATGCACCGTGCAGCCGGAGATTTTGGCGCCGTACTCCAGCGCCTGCTTTTGCGCTTCCAAGCCGGGAAACGCCGGAAGCAGAGAAGGATGAATATTCAGAATGCGGTTGGGAAACTGGCGCACAAACCAGGGCGAAAGCAGCCGCATGTAGCCGGCCAGGCACACCAGGTCAACCGTCTTTTCCTGCAGCGCCGCCACCACTTCCGCGTCGTGTTGCTCGCGCGGCATACCTTTGGAAGGAATGACGCGCGCGTCCAGTCCCCTCTGCCGCGCCGACTCGATTCCCGGCGCGTCGGCCCGGTTGGAAATCACCACCGCAATGTTGGCGCGAATCCGCCCGGCGGCCACGGAATCCGCAATCGCATCAAAGTTCGACCCGCGCCCGGACAGGAGAATTCCAAGGTTCTTCATCAAAATCAATTATTCACCACAGAGTCACAGAGACACACAGAAAGTCTTCGGAGTCTGAGGAAATATCGGAGGCTGAATGCTGAGTGCTGACGGCCGAAAGCTTACCACCGAGGACTGAGAACCGAGCAACTTGGTTTTTAATCTTCAATCGGTCAATCAGGCGTATTGTACTTTCCTATCCCCCTTCGCAATTCGCCCGATGGTATGCCCCTTCTCGCCTACCCGCTCCAGCACCGTCTGCACTTTCTTAAAGTTGTTCGCCGGCAGGACCAGCACCATCCCCACGCCCATATTGAAGGTGCGGAACATCTCCGCCTGGGGGATATTGCCCAGTTTCTGCAGGTGCTCGAACACCGGCGGCACCGGCCAGGAATTCACCTCCACCACCGCTGCCGTACCCCGCGGCAGCACTCGCGGAAGGTTCTCCGTGATGCCTCCGCCGGTAATATGCGCCATGGCCGAAAGCAGGCCGCCGTCCAGCAGCTTTTTCACCACCGGCCAGTAACTCTTATGGGTGCGCATCAGCTCGTTACCGACTTTATTCTTTATCTCGCTGACAAAAGTGTCGGGGGTATAGCGCGCCACCTCGAACAGCAGCTTGCGGGCCAGGGAATAGCCGTTAGTGTGGAGCCCATTCGACGGCAGCCCGATCAGCACGTCGCCCGGCTGCACGTTTTTTCCGGTGAGAATACGTTCCCGGTCAGCAATGCCCACGATGAAGCCCGCCAGGTCGTACTCGCCCTCGGGATAGAACCCCGGCATCTCCGCCGTCTCCCCGCCGATCAGAGCGCAGCCGTTGGCCTTGCACGCTTCAGCAATTCCGGTCACCACCTTTTCCGCCACCTCCGGCTGCAGCCTGCCCGTGGCCAGATAGTCCATGAAGAAGAGCGGCGCCGCCCCCTGCACCGCGATGTCGTTCACGCAGTGGTTCACCAGGTCGGCCCCCACCGTGTGGTGCAGATTCATTTCGAAGGCCACCTTCAGCTTCGTGCCCACCCCGTCCACGCTGGAAACCAGCACCGGCTCCTGGTACTTGGGGCTGAGGGCGAAGAGCCCCCCAAAACTGCCGATGTCACTCAGCACGCTGCGCGAAAAAGTCTTGTGCGCCAGGTACTTGATGCGCTGCTTGGTGCGGTTGGCGCGATCAATATCCACGCCCGCGTCGGCGTAGGTCACCGTGTTGGAAGTCGGATCCTGTGCCACTCAGGTCGGTCCTTTTGTCGAAGCGGAAATGCCTGCTGCTGCCGGGGACTTACGCCAAGAGTGGCAATTTTAACATGGCTGCTACCCTCGCCTGCGGGGAGGTGATACCGGTTGTCGTAGCCACACACAGCCACAGATTGCTTGCGTGGCGCAGCGCCGAGGTCCCCGGAGTGCACCGCTTTTGCGGGTCTTGGGGGCGCCCTCGCCCGCGACCTTCGCCGGAGACCGTCGCTTCTTAGTTCACTAAAACTATTGACCCATCTGAACAGTTTCGCGTACAACAGCGGGTAACTTCCTGGGGCACCCCTGCCGTTCGCAAGTCCCCCCTACGGAGATACCAATGCGCACGTTCGTCCGCTTTGCGGGATATTCCTGTATTGCGCTGCTGCTGCTTCTAGCCGTGGCAATCACCTTCACCGTAGGCTGGCGCCCGATCATTGGCCCTCGCGCACGTCCCGTCACCAACCGCCGGTTCCAGGCCACCCCGGAGCGCCTCAAGCGCGGCGAATACCTGGTGGAGCACGTCTCCATGTGCTACGGCTGCCACACTACCTACGATGCTAAAGGCAAAGACATGCCGCAATTGCTGGGGGCCAAGGGATCGGGCCGGGTCATGGCCGACCAGGGCAATTTCCGTGTGGTCGCTCCCAACATCACTCCTGACAAGGAGACCGGCATCGGCAACTGGACCGATGACGAACTGGCGCGCGCCATCCGCGAGGGCATCGCCCGCGACGGGCGGGCGCTCTTTCCCATGATGCCCTACCGCAGTTTCAGCCACATGTCGGACGAAGACCTGGCATCCATAATTGTCTACCTGCGCTCGCAGCCGCCGGCGCGCAACAATCCCGGCATCACTCACCTGCCCTTTCCTGTCTCTCGGCTCATCAACAGCGCGCCGCAGCCGGTAGGGACAGTGGCCGGTCCCGATTCCAGCAATCCCGACGCCTATGGGAAATACCTGGTGACCGCGGTGGGTGTCTGCGGGGACTGCCACACGCCCCGCGACCAGCATGGCCAAAATATTGCCGGCATGTACCTTGCCGGGGGCAACATCTTCGATGAAAGCGGAAAGGCCGTGGCCAGCGCCAACATCACTCCTGACCCTTCCGGCATCTCTTACTATGATGAGACGATGTTCGTGCGGGTGATGCGTACGGGCTCGGTAAAGGGCCGCAAACTCAACGTCATGATGCCGACCTGGGCCTTTGACGGTATGACGGACCAGGACCTGAAGGATATTTACGCTTACCTGCGAACCATTCCCCCGGCTCGCCACCGCGTTGACAACACGGAGAAACCGTCACTCTGCAAGATTGACGGACAGATGCACGGCATGGGAGCGCTGAACTAGGCCCCTTGCTTTTCTTTGTGGGGACGGGCGCCTCGCCCGCCCGGGCGAGCGAGAGCTCGCCTGCCCTTAGGCCGCGAAGTCTACCTTGGCAGGAATCGGAATAACTCCGGCGTGGTGGCCCATGTCGAGCAGACGCCGCACCGCTTCGCGCCCGTCCTCACCGTAGTCCAGCGTGCGCTCGTTCACGTACATGCCGACAAACTTGTCGGTGAGTTGCGAATCCAGGTCGCGTCC
>DATEGI010000123.1:0-7511 GCA_035280205.1 Terriglobales bacterium
GATTCACCGCATCGTTCAAGCTGCTTTGCGCCAGCGTTTCCTGGTGCTGATGTTCACCGTCTTCCTGGCGGTGGCGGGAATCATTTCCTTCCAGCGCATGCCGGTGGACGCCTACCCCGACCTCTCCCCGCCCATGGTAGAACTCATCACCCAGTGGCCGGGGCACGCGGCCGAAGAGGTGGAGCGCCTGGTCACCCTTCCCATAGAAGTGACAATGAACGGCGTGCCGCGCATGGAGGTGATGCGCTCCATCTCCCTCTACGGGCTTTCTGATATACGCCTGACATTTGAAGAAGGAACGGACGACTATTTCGCCCGCCAGGTGGTGTTCGAACGGCTGGGTGAGCCGCAATTGCCCTCGGGGGTGACGCCGACCATGGCGCCGCTGTTCAGTCCCAGCGGCCTGGTTTACCGCTATGTGCTGGAGAGCCCCGACCGCAGCCCGCAGGAGCTGAAGACTTTTGAGGATTGGGTGGTCGAGCGCGCCTACAAGTCGGTGCCCGGCGTGGCTGATGATTCCGGCTTCGGCGGCACCGTGATGCAGTACCAGGTGCTGCTCGATCCGGCGCAGATCTACTCCTATCACCTCACGGTGCCCCAGGTAATGAACGCTCTAGCCGCCAATAACGGCAACACCGGCGGCGGTTTCTACTCCCAGGGAGGCCAGTTCTATTACGTGCGCGGCCTGGGCCTGGTGCGCGATACAGCAGATATCGGCGACATCGTGGTAGCCAGCAACAAAGGCGCGCCTATTCGTATCAAGGATGTCGGCCAGGTCGTGATCGGCCATGCGCCCCGGCTGGGCGAGTTCGGATTTGAGAACAGCGACGATGCAGTAGAAGGTGTCATCCTCATGCGTCGGGGCGAGCAGACCCAGACCGTGCTCAAGGGCGTAGAGGAAAAAACCCGGCAGCTCAACCAGCAGATTCTCCCCAAGGACGTGAAGGTTCGTCCTTTTTATGACCGCAGCGAGCTGGTAAATCTGACCACCGATACCGTAGAAAGCAACCTGCTGCGCGGCATGGTGCTGGTGCTGATCGTGCTCATTTTTTTCCTGGTCAGCATACGGGCTGCCATCATCGTGGCCCTCACCATCCCGCTGGCGCTGCTGTTTTCCTTTATCGTCCTGCACGCTCACGACGTTTCCGCCAACCTGCTTTCTATTGGCGCCATAGATTTCGGCATCATCATTGACGGCACTGTGGTGATGATGGAGAACATCTACCGCGAACTCTCCGAGCGCGCCGGCCAGCCCATCAATGTCAATGAAGTGATCCTGCTGGCGGCCAAGGACGTGGACCGCCCCATCTTCTATTCCGTTGCCGTCATCATTGCCGGGTACCTGCCCATCTATGCCCTGAGCGGTCCTTCCGGCAAGCTCTTCCACCCCATGGCGGAGACCATGTCTTTCGCCCTTATCGGCGCCCTCATCCTCACGCTGACTCTGACGCCGGTGCTGGCCTCGCTGTGGTTCAAGACCGGAATAAAGGAGCGCGTCAACAAACCGTATGAGTGGATTAAGGCCAGGTACGCCCGCCAACTCGATTGGTCGCTCGACCATCCCCGGGTTACGTTGCTGATTGCGGCGGCCATTTTCGGCGCCACCCTGCTGCTGGTGCCGTTCATCGGGGGCGAGTTCATGCCTCACCTCGATGAAGGCGCGCTTTGGGTGCGTGCCACCATGCCCTACACCATCTCCTTCGAGGAGGCCAGCAAGATTGCGCCTCAGGTTCGCCAGATCCTCATGTCCTACCCGCAGGTGACGGTGGTAGGTTCTGAACTGGGCCGGCCCGATGATGGCACCGATCCCACCGGCTTCTTCAACTGCGAGTTCTACGTCGGACTCAAGCCCTATAAGGACCAGGCCTGGCAAACCGGCAGTATCCGCAACAAGCAGCAACTGATCGCATCCATTGATTCCAAGCTGCGAACTTATCCTGGAATTATTTTCAACTACACTCAGCCGGCTGAGGATGCGGTCGATGAAGCGCTAACCGGCCTGAAGAGCTCGCTCGCCGTGAAGGTCTACGGGCCTGACCTGCAGGTGCTGCAGAAGAGCGCCCTCGAAATCAAGAAGACTCTTTCCCAGGTACCCGGCTTCACCGAACTGACAGTGGTGCGGGAACTCGGGCAGCCCAGCCTGCTGGTGGACGTGGACCGGGAGAAAATCGCCCGCTACGGCATCAACGTGGGCGATGTGGAAAATGTGGTGCAGGCGGCGGTGGGTGGGCAGGCAGCAACCCAGGTAATTCAGGGCGAGAAGCTTTTTGACCTGGTGGTGCGCATGCAGCCCCAGTTCCGCAGTAACGCCCAGCAGATCGGCAACCTGCTGGTGGGCACTCCTGACGGCCAGCAGGTTCCGCTCTCAGAGCTGGCGAACATCACCCAGGGCAACGGCGCTTCGTTCATCTATCGCGAGAATAACTCACGCTATATCGGCATCCAGTACAGCATTGAAGGCCGCGATCTGGCACGCGCCGTAGAAGAGGGCCAGGCGGCAGTCAAAAAATCCATCATTCTGCCCGAAGGCTACTGGATGACCTGGGGCGGGGAATACAGCCAGTATGTGGCTGCGAAGGAACAGCTCAATGTCATCGGGCCGCTGGCCATAGTGCTGATCTTCCTCATCCTCTTTGCCCTTTACGGCAACTTCAAATTTCCTGTGTCCATCGCCCTGGGCGTGATCATGACCGAACCCGTGGGCGCGCTGGTTGCCCTCAAGCTGACTCACACCCCGTTTAGCGTTTCTTCGGTGTTGGGCCTGCTGGCGCTGCTGGGCGTCTCCGTGGAGACCGCCGTCATCCTGGTCTCCTACATCAACAAGCTGCGCCTGGAAGGCAAAGACATACGCACCGCCACCCGCGAGGCTGCCCTGCTGCGGCTCCGCCCCATTATGATGACCGCGTTGGTTGCCGGCCTGGGCCTGCTGCCTGCCGCCCTTTCTACCGGCATTGGCTCCGACACCCAGAAGCCTTTTGCCATCGTCATCGTCACCGGCATGATCTCTCGCCTGCTACTCGGCTTTTTCGTTGACCCCACCTGGTACCTCACCGTCGCCCGCGACGGCGACGTGCTGCAGGTGTAAGCGGAGGCACAAGGGTCTGAGCACCAATCGTAAGTAGCTCTCAGCCAAATGCATAGGTTCTTCGGTCGCGCTCGCCTCGCAAGCTCGGCTCGTACTCTCTCAGAATGACATTAAGAAAGTGAGAGTTGAAACTTGAAACTTGAAACAGTGAAATGCAGAAAACCTTGAAATCTTAGGAACCTTGAAACTTTCCGTCTACCACCTCATAGTGGCTGACAAAATCGTCAAACCTGCTGAGGAGGGCTTGCGCTTGCGGGGCCACGACCGCCTTCTCCGGCTTTGCTCCTGCAAACTTCCGCACCGCATCCATCGAATCCCATAACGTGAGCACCACGAACTCCACGGCACCATTCAGCGCGCGCCGCAGCAGGTAGGCTCCGCGATGGCCTGCAATTGGCCGCAGTTCGCCGAAAACGTTTTGGGTGGCGTGCTGAACATATTCCTCGGCCTTCTCCGGCGTAGCCTGTCCCTTCCACATGCGCAGAATCATGCCTTTTGTTTGCGCCGCGGAAGCCTTCGCATCTGTGGGCCGGATGGGCTTGGACGCGTCTTCTCCCGCCACTGTTGTCCATTCCCGCACATACCAGCGCTTTACCGCACCGCTGGTCACATAAGGATCGGTCCGGGCAAACTTTTCTGCTACCTCCGGCGAGTCGCCTTTGAATAGAAGCACAGCGCCATCCACCGGATTAGCCAACGCCCCACCCAACACCAGCTCCCCACGCGCGCTGGCCTCCCATGCCTTCTCCAAGTGGGCGGCGCGAAACTCCCCGCGCCGAGCCACGTAATCTTCGCCAACTTCATAGAAAAGAAGGTAATGCATTAGACTCGCTCCTTTCTGGATGATGGTGTTTGGATTTATGGCCGGTGCCTCAGGTTTCAAGGTTTCAAAGTCTCAAGGTTTCGCGTGGCCCATCCTGGATCTCGCCCGAAAATCGAAGGTTTAGATCCGAAACTCTGAAACCTGCGAAAACCTTGAAACCTGCCAACGGCGCGCTTTCCGCCCCAGTCACCTATTACCACTGTAATCGCGGCGTGGTACCTTCGGGCCATTGTCCTTTCGTGTGCCGGCCCGTACCGTTATGGGAAGCCTTGGTTGCCCCAGCCATGGGCGGGGGACGAACATGAAGCCTTTACAAGTCTGGTGGGTGGCTTTGGGATTCCTGGTAGCGCGTTGGGTGTTCAAGCGGCAGCCCATTATGGATCCGGTGACCCGGCTCCGTTCCATGGGCGGCCTGTAATCGGGGAAGGTGGTTAGGGCCCCCTGCGGCTACGGCTGCTTGTCCGTAGCTGCTTCTGGATGCAGCCCTCGTTTCTGCAGCAGCACTTCTTCGATCTGCGGATAGAGCGGGCTGATCCGCTGCACTAATTTCCACTCTGCGGTTGCTTCGTCGTGTTTCTTTTCCTCCCACAACACGGCGCCCAGCAGGAAGTGGGCGCGTTCATTGTCCTGGTTAACCGTCACCGCCTGGCGCAGCGCTTTTTCCGCTTCCGCAAACTTGCGCAGCCGTAGCAGGGCCTCGCCCTGCAGCATGAAAGCATTGTCATTCTGTGGATCCTGCTGCAGCACCGCCTCCAGCAGGGCCAATGCCGGACCGTAACGATGGTCCTGGATAATTGCCGCCGCGTGGCTCAACTCATCGCGAATCCGCTCCGCCGCCATGCCCTTTTCCCGCTCCGCCTTGCCCAGTCGCTCCACGTTTTCCAGGAGCGTCTGCACCCACTTTGTGTCGTCAGGCTGGTCGGTGAAACGGCAAGCTACTAGCGTGTAGCCCTGCGGCCCGTGCCCGAATGTGGCCTGCCCGAGCAGGATTTGTGCCCGGCTGCCTACCATTCCTGGGGTCATCCAATACTTTGTGGCAAAACCTTCATCCACTTTGTTCTCGGAGATGTACTCCACGGCGTCTAGCACGGTGTGGCCAACTTTGATCTTACCCAGGTAATGGACCTCTCCTGGCTTCAGCGACGGCCCCAAGGTAACCGCGTGCGCCGATGTTTTCATCATGAAGCCGCCCGATACCATAGCGTAATAACGCGACGCTTCTGCGGACCACAAGCTCAGGTCCATCTCCAGGCGCCGGCTCAACCGGTCGCCCGAGGCCAGCGATTCGATATACCCACTCCGGTAAAGTGGTCGGTCGAAGCCCCACACAAACACCACCGCCTCGGTGGCGGGATTGTAGAGAGGCAAGGAGCGGTCATCTCCCAGCTCCCAGGAGCGCTTTTCGTGCCAACCTGCGGGCACAGTGGCGCGGATGTAGCGGTCGTAAAGCACTTGCTGCGGGTTGGGCGCTGCCTGTGCTTCCGCGATTGCCGGAACGGCGGCATTCTTCTCGCCGCTGGGCGAGGATTGCGCCCGGGCGCAAGTCAGCGCAGCGATTACCAGACCGCACACCAGCCAAGCGCCAACCCACACACTTCGCAGATACGTTCTCTCAGTGAACCGCATAAAGGTCTTTCCTGGAGCCAAGTTGAGGTTCCCCCAAATACTGGCACAGATGGCCCAAAGGTCAAGTGACCATGGGGCAGCATTCCCGCTTGTGCTACGACCAACGTGTCCGCCAACCTCGTTCCGCTCTGGGTAGAATTTCTAAAACCGCTGTTCTCTAGTAATTAATTGAGTTCGCCCGCGCTGGAGTTGGTGTCCGTGCCGCTAGAATGCGGGCCAGGAGAGCTTTCGCTTCTGCATGAGACGTGTGAGCGCCATTGTGCTGGTTGCACTCGCCATGGGTCTGGGTTCCGTATTGCCGGCCCGGTCCCAGTCTGAAGATCAAGGGTCGTCGCTGGGCGATGTTGCCCGCGCCTTGCGCGCCAAGAAGAAGGCTGAGCTGCCGGTAATTACCAATGAGAATTTTTCTCATCTGCCGCAACTGATCCGGCAAACCGAGCAGCAGGCGCTGGCTGCCGGCCTGGTGCCGCCACCTGTGGCGAAGCACTCTGAGCCGGAAATCACCTGCAGTTTGGCTTTCAGCGCCCAGGCGCCATCGGCGCCTGCGGCCAATGCTTCTAGCCCGCAGGATCTGCCTGCTGGTCTGGTCGCTAAGCTGGATGGTCCCGCTGTTATCAGTGGTGATACCTTGCAGGTCTCTATCTATAACGGCAGCAATTGGGATGTGCAGGAAATCACGGTGGGTATCACGGTGGTGAAGCGCGAGAACCAGGTGGCTGCGCTGGCTGCTCCGGCGCAACTGCTGCCTGCCAGCGACGCCGGCCCCGCGCCCATGCTTAAGAAACCTGATGTAACGTTTCTGTACCACCTGAAAGGTTCAGCGCCGCCCTCGTCTACCACTGCCTTCAAGCAGGCTCTGGGCCTGAACCTCGGCCCCAATGACGAGTGGCATTGGGCCATCCTGCAGGCCCGGGGACTTCCTCCCGCCACTCCGGCCAGCGGCCAATAAGCTACCAACTACTGACAACTGAGAACTGAGAGCTAGCTACCGACCTTCTCCACCTTCCCGCTTTTCGCGCTGCGATACGCGGCGTCGAGAATCATCTGGTTGGTCCAGCCTTCCTCCCCGGGGGCGGGAAACGAGCCCTTGCCTTCCAACGCATCGGCAAACGCATCCACCTGCCGCGCATAAGCTCCATGATTGGAGACGCGCTCGCTGTCCACAATTTCCCCGTTGCGCAGCAATTCAATGCGGATCGGTTCCTCCACGCTCAGCGCGTTGTCGGCCCGCAGCAGGCCGTTTTCACCGACGATCTCCATTGGTGTGCGGTATGCCGCACGCGTGGAAACCAGCACCGCGCCCAGCGCCCCGCGGCCGAACTCCAGCGATACCACTGCCGCTGCCTCGACATCGCCCGAGTCGCGGTCGGCCATGGTGCGCGCGCTCACCCGCAGCACCTCGTCCTGCAGGATGAAGCGCAGGGCGTCAATGCAGTGCACGCCCACGTCGGCAATGGGACCGCCGCCGGCAATGGAACGCTTATTCAGCCATTTGCGCGCGTGCGCCCGCCCGGGATAGGAAAACTCGCTGCGGGCGAAGGTAATTTTTCCCAGCTCGTGCGCCGCTATCCGCTCGCGCAGTCGTGCCGTACTGTTCTCAAAGCGAAATACCTGTGCCACTCCCAGCAGCAGCTTGGCCTTGTGCGCTGCCTCCACCATTTTTTTGCACTCGCCGGCATTCATGCCCATGGGTTTTTCCACCAGCACCGGCTTGCCATGCTTCAGCGCCAGCAGCACGTCATCCAGGTGGTTGGCGTTGGGTGTGGTAACAAATACTGCATCCACTTCTTTGGACTTGCACAGCTCCTCGGCGGAATCGAAGGCGAGCGGAATGCCAAACTGTTTCGCCGAAGCCTTCGCCTCCTCCGGTTTGCGCCGGCTGAGCGCGCTGACGTCGCAGTTTTTGGCCTCGGCGAAGCCCGGCATCAGCCGCTTCACCGCGTGCAATCCGAAGCCCAGTATGCCGAAGCGAATCAT
>DATEGI010000124.1:0-4466 GCA_035280205.1 Terriglobales bacterium
ACGGCGACCACCGCTATGAATACAAAAGCGCTCTGAACACCTTCACCGAGAAGAAATACACCCCGGCGGAGCGCGAGGAAAACTCCGCCATCCTGAAATCGTGGTTTTCGCAGATGCAGGACGGCATCTGCGAAGCTCGGCACATCCCCAAAGACCAATGGCAATCGCTGGTGGACCATGGGCCCTATCTGGGCAAGGAAGGGCTGGACGCCAAACTGGTGGATGGCCTTGCCTACCGCGACGAAGTCTATGACCGGGCCAAGAAGGAAGCCGGCGAGGGCGCGCGGTTCCTCTATTTGACCAGGTACCTAGAGGGCGCCGGTCGTCCGCACCAGAGCGGTAAGACCGTGGCGCTCATCTACGGTGTGGGCTCGGTGCAGCGGGGCAAGAGCAATTTCGATGCCCTGACCGGTGGCGGAAGCATGGGTTCCGACACGGTGACCGCAGCTTTTCGCGCTGCCATTGACGACAAAGACGTAACGGCCATTCTGTTCCGCGTGGACAGTCCCGGCGGCTCCTATGTGGCTTCTGACGCTATCTGGCGCGAGGTCGTGCGGGCGCGCAAGGCGGGCAAGCCAGTCATCGTCAGCATGGGCGATTTGGCCGGCTCCGGCGGCTACTTCGTGGCCATGGATGCGGACAGAATCGTGGCCCAGCCAGGTACAATCACCGCCTCCATCGGCGTGTTGGGAGGCAAGTTTCTCACGTCCGGACTTTGGAAAAAGATCGGACTCAGCTGGGACCAGGTGCACGAGGGCGCCAACTCAACCATCTGGACCAGCACCATGGACTACAGTCCGCAGGAGTGGGCGCGCTTCCAGTCCTGGCTGGACCGCGTTTATTCCGATTTCACCACCAAAGCCGCCGATGGCCGCCATATGCCCAAAGACAAGCTGCTGCTAATCGCCAAGGGCCGCATCTGGTCAGGGTCCGACGCCAAAAACCTGGGCCTGGTGGATGAGGTCGGCGGTTTCGGCGAAGCGCTCAGCCTGGTGAAAAAGGCAATTGGGGTCTCACCCAGTCAAGACGTAAAAGTTGTGCTCTTTCCGCGCGGCAAGAGCCTGCTGCAATCGCTGCTCTCCGGAAGCCCCGATAACAGCGAACAGGAAGGCGCCAGCACCGAGACTCGCGTCGGTATCCTGGAAACCGTGCAGCCGTTTCTTAAGCAGTTGCAGGCCCTCGGCGTGGGCGAAAGCGAGGTTTTGCGCATGCCGATCCCAGTTTCAGAATAGCTGGGAAACCATCCCAGGGATGGAAGGGCCCAATTCGTCAGCCCCGCAGGGGCGATATAGTAAAGCCCAGGACGGAAGTCCTGGGTAGGGCAGCCAGAAAAACCCGAGCCCCGTAGGGGCGGCACCGAATTCCACAGCGGCTGTCGGCGAAGCCACAAGGCCAGCTAAACAACCCTCCACATTGTCGTCCTGAGCTGCGCGACCGAGCGCCAGCGCGGAAGCGCAGCGAAGGACCTGCTTTGGGACATCGCTGGAACAGCTCCAATTTTCTCGTTCTGCAACGGCTGTCTTCAGGTAAGATTCCGCCCCGCATGGATATTCTCGGTTCAGAACGTGAACGCCAGCGCCTCGCGGAGCTTTATGAAAGCATGAGCGATGCAGAACTGCAAAACCTTGCGCAAGACGTCGGCTCGTTGACCGAAGCCGCCCTTCATGCGCTTTCCCAGGAGGCGCATCGCCGAGGTCTGGATATCCCCCTGGCTGAATCGGCCGTGTCACATGACGTCGTTGAACAAAAGAAGCTGGTGGTAATTCGGCAGTTTCGCGATATGCCCGAGGCTCTGTTGGCGAAGGGACTGCTGGAGTCAGCCGGCATCGAGTGTTCTATGGTTGACGACAATCTGGTGCGGCTGGACTGGTTCATCTCCAACGGGATCGGTGGTGTTAAGCTCGCCGTTAAACCTGAAGATGCTGAGGTGGCGGTTGAGATTCTGGAACAACCGATTCCAGATGCTTTTGAAGTTGAGCAGTCAGGAACCTACGAGCAACCTCGTTCCCCTCGTTGCGGCTCAACGAACATCAGCCATGAGGGGCACATAGATAAGCGATTTGCCCTGCCCGCACTGTTCCTGGCCGGTATCCCTGTTCCCTTGCCACGAGACGTGTGGACGTGTGCCGCCTGCGGCGCGCAATGGCGCGAAGTACCTGACGAGCCGGCACCAAATCGCGCCGAAGAATGATGCTGACTCCCGACTACTGACTCCCGACTCCCGACTCCCCTCGTTGCAAGCTAACTGCTAATTGCTTGCCTTCATCCCCCACCTTTCCCACAGCACTCTCATCACTTCCTGGATCTGGTGGTCCCACTCCGGCCATTCGTGAATTCCCGGACGCTCGCGGTATTCGTGAGGAATCTTTTTCTCCTGCAGCAGTTGGGAAAAGTCGCGGCTCTGCTGCAGCAAGTGGTCTTCGGTGCCGCAATCCAGGTAAATGAACGGCAGCTCCGCCACCGGCACTTTGATCAACTGCTTCAGGTCGTACTCCTTGCGCTGTGGCGAGCCCGCCGGCCCGAAAGCGGCCACGATGGACTGGCGAATCCAGTCGGGCATGTCCGGGCCCATGTTTTCCGGCGTCCAGTCGGTCACATTCAGCGCTCCGCTCATAGACGCAGCAAAGGAGAACAGGTCGCGGTGCTTCAGCCCCAGCATCAGTGCGCCGTAGCCGCCCATGGATAGCCCGGCGGTGGCACGCATGCCCATTTGCTGCAGCGTGCGGTAGTGGCTGTCCACGTAGGGCATCACTTCCTTCATGATGTAGTCTTCCCAGCGGCTGTTGGGCACGGCGCCGTTCACATACCAGCCCTTGTCACCCTCAGGCATAACGATGATCAGCTGATACGGCCGCGCATACTCCACCAGGTTGGTGTTCGTAACCCAGGTGTTGTAGTGGTCCCCAATGCCGTGCAGCAAGTAGAGCACGGGGTAGCGCCGCACGCTGTTCTCGTAACCTGCCGGCAAGATCACGTTGAACGCTGCTCGCCGGTGCAACGCCTGGCTGTCAAACGGCACAGTGACAACCTTAGGATTCGCCTGCGCCCAGCCAAGGTACGGGAACAACAGCGCGAAAACAACGATCGTGATGCGATGCATGATGCTTTAGCCCTAGGGTTTATTTTTGCCTTTCTCTGTGTCTCTGTGCCTCTGTGGTGAATTATTCCGTTGCCGCGGCCACGCCCTTGAAGTGCGGCAGCACCGCTTCGCCGAACAGTTTGGCCTGCCCCTCGCGGTCCTCGCCCCATAGTTCCAGCATGATGTGCGTGCAGCCCGCCTCGCGATACTGCTCAATCGCCTTAATGCAATCATCGGGCGTGCCCGCGATGGGGCACACCTTGCGCAAAATTTCCTCGGTCACGGCCCGGGCCGCGGCCTTGCGCCCCCAGCGCTCCATCGCGTCTGCAATGGGCTGAATTTCTTCGAACGTCAGCCCGGCGTTTTGCAGGATCATATCGGCGGAGCCACGGATGTTCTGCACCTTGTTGGCCAGGTACATGGCCGCCATCTCCCGCGCCCCTTCCCTGCCCTTCTGACGGTCTTTCGCGATGCTGCCCACCACCACCGAGCCCAGTTCCAGCGTCTCCACATCGCGCCCGGCCTTTTTCGCGCCTTCTTCCAGGTTCTGGCGCGAGTAGCGCACGAATCCCGGCGTGGTGATACTGGCAGTGAGCAATCCGTCGTAATGCGTGCCCGCCAGCCGCTGCAGCACCGGCCCGGTGGCTCCAATGAAAGTTGGCGGCATCCAGCGCGGCGTATCCGCATCATCTTTCAGCGGCGGCACCAGGGCAGTGAACGCCTGCCCCTTGTAATCCAGCGCTTTGCCCGCCAGCACCGCCTTGATGATCTCAATGCTCTCCCGCATCACTACTGCCGGCGACGCTTCTTTGCCCTTCTCCCCTTCCCCAATTTCCTTCATGAAGATTTTGGACGCGCCCAGCCCCAGCAGAAAGCGCCCCTCGCCTGCTGCCTCCTGCATCACCCGTGCTTCCATGGCGATCTGCACCGGGTGCCGCGTGTAGGGCGAAATAATGCCCCAGCCGACAGGAATGCGCTTGGTTTCGCGTGCGATGATCGCTGTGACCGCGGTTGACGAGCGCGCCTCCATGGAGTGCTTGCGCCACCAGGGATAGGCTTCGGCCAGCCAGAAAGCGTCAAAACCCGCGGCGTCACAGGCTTTGGCCATGCCCACCGTCTCTTCCAGCGGCTCCATGCTCAACTGCAACACCCCAATGCGGAACGGCACGCTCATGTGGTTCCCTCTTCCTGACCCTTCTAAACCCAGAATAGCAATTCAGCTGTATATTTCGTGCACTTGCCCGGCAACTATATTTTGTCTGCTATCAATACTCTGCACTCCAAGTGATGCCGCCGACTATTGACTCGTACCGCCGTCTCGCCGGCTGTCGCGCGAGGGCCTTACTATCCTTGTAGCGCCGGCGTCTCGCCGGCTGTCACGCGGGCG
>DATEGI010000125.1:0-26128 GCA_035280205.1 Terriglobales bacterium
CTGGACGCTAGCCACGCATCCATCCATTTCATCCCATACAGTCTGCTAAACCCGCGCCGCGGGACAGTACTGGTCAAGGAGCAACATGGCAAAAATCGCAAAAACCGCGGACCGCAAGAAGATGGACACCACCAAGAGCACGGACTGCCCCAAGTGCGGCAAGCCTACCCGCATCGTGAAGCGGGTGAAGGACCGCGAGCGGGGCGTGCCCGGTGGCATCTTCATCTCCTGCTCGGCCTGCGAGTTCTTCGAGAAGCTGTAAAAACCGGCTGTTGGCTTTTGGCTCTTGGCTGTTAGGGTATCTGTACCTAAAGCCAACGATCGCCGGCTAACGACTAACGGCCAACGGTTAACTATTATTTTGAACGCTCTGCCCACATCATGGCATCCCTTTCCGGCGCATTGTCGGATTACTGGCGGCTGGCCCGCGGCAACCGCAACTTCCGCCGCTTGTGGTGTGCCCAAATCGTCAGCGAGATGGGCGACTGGTTCTATGCCGTCGCCATTTACAGCCTGCTGCTCGAGTTCACCGGCAAAGCTTC
The DNA here is from genome assembly GCA_035280205.1 of Terriglobales bacterium. Lineage (GTDB taxonomy): Bacteria > Acidobacteriota > Terriglobia > Terriglobales > Acidobacteriaceae > JAICWP01. The sequence goes on from DATEGI010000125.1 coordinate 543, forward strand.
GTCAGTAGGCATCGCGCTGGTTTGCCAGCTTCTTCCGCAAACCTTCATCGGCCCCATGGCCGGGGTCATCAACGATCGCGTCAGCCGTAAGAAGGTGATGATCGCGGCCGACCTTTTTCGCGTGCTGATTGTAGGCGCGATGCTGCTGGTGCGTTCCCGCTCCATGGTGTGGTTGGTTTATCCGCTGCTCTTTATGGAAACCATCATGTGGGGCTTCTTCGAGCCGGCGCGCACGTCGGCGCTGCCCAACATCGCGGCGAAGGAAGACCTAATCACGGCGAACACGCTGCAGTCCACTACCTGGTCAGCGAACTTCGCCATTGGCGCGCTGCTGGGTGGGCTGGCGGCGGCGTTCCTGGGGCGGCCAGCGGTGTTCGTGATTAACGCGGGGTCGTTCCTGCTTTCGGCGCTGATTCTGAGCCGCATGGATTTCCATGAGGCGCACACCGAGTTGCACGGTCCACTGCGCCTGCGCGAGTTGGTGGACTTCAAGCCGGTGGCCGACGGCATTCGCTATGTGCGCAGCGATATCCGCCTGGCCGCCATCATGATGGTCAAGACCGGCATCGGCATCATGGGCGCGAGCTGGGTGATTTTCCCGGTGATGGGCGAACGTGTGTTCCCGTTGCGCGGACGTGGGATCGAGAGCGCGAGCGGCGGCATGCTGAGCATGAGTCTGCTGATGGCCTCACGCGGCTTTGGCTCGCTGATTGGACCGCTGCTGGCAGGAAGCTGGGCGGGACAGAATCAGGGGCGACTCCGTACTCTGATCCTGACCGGGCTGACCATCGGCGGCGTCGGTTACATGCTGCTGGGCGCAGCGCCCGGCCTGGTGCTGGCCTGCGCCTCAGTCATGTTTGCCCACATGGGAGCTTCCAACATCTGGGTATCGTCCACCACGCTGCTGCAGCTGAACACCGATGACCGCTTTCGCGGGCGCGTCTTCTCCGCCGACCTCAGCGTGCTTACGCTGATGATGGCCATCAGCACCTTCTTTGCTGGCCGCATCCTGGATGCGGGCATCTCGGCGCGCGAGCTGGCCGTGGGCGTGGGCGCTACCGTGATGTTGCCTGCCGCCGCTTGGCTCTGGGCGCAAGGCCTATGGAAGACGACCCCGACCCAGGCAAGCGCGGAAGCAGGCGGTCAATAATCGAAACGGCTGGGCTCTTGTTCCGCCCTGCAGCCCTATTTCTTAGGCCGCGATTCCGGGGGCACCATGCCGGCCATGCGGTAATAAACTGTAAGTTGCCCGTAAATCTCGCCCGAGTGCTCAATCAGACCATAGCCAAAATCGCCGACCCGGGTCTGCTGATTGCTGAAAGGATCCACAATCAGCGCCGACATACCCCGATCACCCTTGCTCTTGATGGCGGCCGCCCCATCGGCAAAGGACTTCTTGACGAAGTTCACTATATCGGCCTTGCTCTTGAACTGGTCGCGTTTCGGATCTTCCTCCGCAGGCGCTTTCTTTCCGATGGCCAGATTGGTGAAGAAGTAATTCGCTGCTGCGGCGTGAATCATGCGCTGGGCGAAGCTACCCACCGCGGGAGTGGGCTTGTAATCATACTTGTTCGCGGGAAAATCCTCGGCCATGGCGATCAGTTTTCTTCCGATCTCGTTCCAATTCTGCAGGACAGCTTGCGACACGCTCGGCGCCGGCTTGGCAGCTGCGGCTTTCTTCGCCCCTTCCTGCGCGTGCGCCGAAATTCCCAGCGTTCCAGAGGCAAACATCAACAGGGCAATAAAAGCGGCCTTCTTCATCGGCAAACCCTCCGTGCGTCAATTTGAACTGCCTGTCCTGCCGAGCCTGTTACCACCCGGAGTCGCAGTTGGACCTCTGTATTCGGCGCGAGTCATGACCAACATCTCGCCATCGGGAGTAACATCGTACGCAGCCACTACCATAGCAGGCGCGCATTATAGCGCAGCCCCATAAGCCGCACGGCCTGTTGCGCGCTGACCGCGGGCCAGCGGCTGCGTCCCGAGCCACACTCATAAATCGTCAATCTTCAATCGGCAATCTACAATTAGCGCTTCATGCGCTCCCGCTCCTACGCGCGGCTGGCTCTGCTGCTGCTCACCGCGCTGAACTTTCTCAACTACATTGACCGTTCCGTATTGTTCGCGGTGCAGCCGCTGGTGCAGGCGGAATTCCACCGCAGCGACGCCCAGTTCGGCTTTCTGACCACGGCATTTTTTCTCTGCTATATGGTGGCCGCGCCCATCGTTGGCCTGCTGGCCGACCGCTACCAGCGCCGCGTCATCATCATTGCCGGGGCGGTGGTGTGGAGCTTGGCCACCATGCTGACAGCGGTGACTTACAGCTTCGACGCCCTACTGCTGCGTCACGCCATTGTGGGCATCGGCGAAGCCACTTTTGTGACCATCGCTCCGTCCTTCCTTGCCGATATGTTCGGGGAAGAGAAGCGCGGGCGCATCTTTTCGCTTTTCTATATCGCAATCCCAGTGGGAACTGCGCTGGGCTACATCGTAGGCGGGCAACTGGGACCGCGCTACGGCTGGCGCGCACCCTTCTATGTGGCGGGAGCGCCCGGCCTGGCTATTGCGCTCCTGCTGCTGCTGATTCCCGAACCGCAGCGTGGAAGCTGCGATCACATGGTGGAAACGGCCCAGCGCGGCACGCTGCGCGGGTTGGCACGCAATCCCGCTTTCTGGACCGCCACCCTGGGCATGGCCATGATGACCTTCGCCCTGGGCGGACTCTCGGTGTGGATGCCGACGTTTCTCTCGCGGGTACGCCATTACCCGCTGCCGAAGGCCAACCAGTTGTTCGGGCTAATCACTGCGTTTAACGGAACTGTGGCAACTCTGTTCGGAGGCTGGCTGGGCGACCGTTTGTTGCGGCGTACCGCCAGCGCCTACTACCTGCTTTCCGCCGCCAGCATGGCGCTGGGACTCCCCGCCATGATCCTGGCCCTGTACTTCACCGGGCGGGTGATGTTCCCGGCAATGTTTGCCGCCGAATTTCTGCTGCTGCTCAACACCGGTCCCTTGAACGCTGCCGTGGTGAATTCCGTGGGTGCGCACATCCGGGCCACCGCAGTCGCGGTGAACCTGTTCACCATTCACCTGCTGGGCGACGCGCTGTCGCCCACGCTGATTGGCTATCTCTCCGACCGCAGCTCGCTGCAGTCAGGATTCAGCAGCGCGGTGGTGGCCATTGCGCTCTCTTCGGCGGTGCTGTTCGTGGGCATGAAATATGCGCCGCCGGTGGCGGTAGAGACAGAACAGTCCGCGTCTGGCAAGCTGTAAGGTTTCGAGTTTCCAGTTTCACGAATATGGTGGCGTACCGAAACTTGAAACTCGCATCACTCGGATACTTATATCCGAACTCGCTTTCGAACTCCTCGCGTTACAGAGTCTGCAAAAACGCCACCAGGTCCGCCTTCTGCTGATCGGTCAGATTCAGGTTGAAGCGCTCGTTATAGAACTCCACCACGGCGCTGAGCGTAGCGGCAGATCCATTGTGAAAATAGGGAGCGCGCCCGGCAAGCGCGCGCAGAACCGGGCCTTTCACCTTGCCGATGTCGGCGCACTTACCGGTAATCATGGCGCGGCCGGGGTCCGTGGTATGAATCTCGCGGTTGTCTTCATCGTCATTGTTTGCAACGTTGCATTCGATGGTGTAGACCGGCAGCCCCGAGATATTCAAAGCGGGCACCGCAGGGTAGGCAGTGGTGCCAATGTTCAACGGCACCGAGAAGGAGTGGTGTCCAACATTGGGGCTATCGTGACAGGTGGTGCACGTTCCCTGAATCGTGTCTTCGCCCAACGCGTCGTTGAGCCCGCCCACTCCTCTGATAGCAATCGGGTAGGTGTTGAAAAGGGCCTGGCCGCGAACCACCGATTGCCGCGCCGCCGTGGCATTGGCGCCGTTTAAGTTTGACCAGGCGTTGTAGATAGTGAACACCAGGGGATTAAAGGCCGCCCCCGTGGGATCGCCGCCTAGACTGTCGTTGATGCCGATATAGAACGGCTGGGCCAATAGATTCTGCGGTCCACCGTCCGCTCCCTTCGCCGTCAGGCTGCCGGCGCTGTTGTCACTGGACTGGGCGGTAAAGTTGGCGGTCTCAAAGGCAACGATTGCCGCCAGTTGCTGTGGGGTCGGCTTAGTTGAAGCCTGGGCGTGTCCCATAGTGGCGTCAAAAGCCTGGTTGGTGAGGCTCTGGTTCAGGTTGATGGATTTGCCCGGCTTGGCGCCGAATACGGTTTCGCGCCCATCCCACATTACCGTGCTCAAGAAGCCAAGGTTAGTGGCCGGCAGGGGACGCCGAAACATGGCGGGCTGCTCCTCGGTGGTCTGCGGGCAATCGTAAGGGTCCTGAATGTCTTCAATGCTGAACTCGGCGCCGACGGGAACCGAGATGGAAATGCGGATCAGCCCCTTGTTTAGCAGCAGGCTATAGGCACGCCGTCGAGCACGAACGCTGGAGACATCCGCGCTGGGGCAGTTGGCCCCGTCCACCGGCCGGAAAATTGGGTCGAGTCCATTGCTGGCGTTGAAGCGCGCCTGAATGTCAGGCGGGGCTACAGTCCAGCCGTCCTGGGCCACGTGACAAGTGCCGCAGGTGCGTCCGTTGGTCCCCAGATTTTGGAAGAAGGTGTTGGATAGGTCTACGCCGCCGCCGGTGTTGTAAGTGCTCAGGGTGCCTGTGGAATCCGCGGAGTTGAGCGGATTGGGCAACGTGCTGCCCGCCTGCATGGCTGCCACCAGCAGGCCGCCAGTCAGCAGGGCCAAAGCTGCCTGCAGGTAACGTCTACGATTATGCAAGACTTTGCATCGGAGCCTCGGCGTGGCGCGATTGGTCGAATTCATTTCTGTAATCCTTTCAAAAGCTTACGTACGGAATCCCAGGTATTCCACAAGACGCGGGGGGTGGGTTGCAGGTTCGGTTCCGGGGGCGTTGCCGGGATCTTTGGCTCAGTTGCCGGTTGGGTGGTTTTGACCCACTCCCCGGTGTAGCTCCGGTGCAGGATCCAAATCTGATCGGTCACGACGGTGATGCGCGTGATCTTCCTGGCCATCAAATCTGCCTGCTTTCGCTTTGCCTGGGCTCCAGAGTCGTGCTAGATTGCACAACAACTTGGCCCCGTTACCCCGCTTCCTCTGGACAGTATTCCGAAACGGAGTTTGGCAGTCTTAGGAAACTTTTGAAAGTTGTTTGAAGGTTTCTTGGGTGCGGCTATGAGTAAGCCGGCCGGCAGTTTGTACCAGTTCGGTCCCTTCTGCCTTGACCCTCAGGAGCGTCTGCTAGCGCGCGACGGCCAGGCCCTTTCCGTCACCCCTAAAGCTTTCGATACGCTCGTCTTCCTGGTCGAGAACAACGGCCACCTGGTAGCCAAAGACACGCTGATGCAGGCGATTTGGCCGGACACCTTCGTGGAGGAGGTGAACCTGAGCCAGAATGTGTCGCTGCTGCGCAAGGTGCTGGGCGATACTCCCCAGGAGCAGCGCTACATCCAGACTGTTCCAGGGCGTGGCTACCGTTTTTCTGCCCCGGTGCGGGAGCTGGGGAAGTCAAATGCCGACGCAGAACAGGTCGTGTTGCAGAGCCACACCCGCTCCCGGCTGGAGGTCGAGGAGAAGAAGTTCCCGGCCAGAGTCTGGTGGCTGGCAGCGGTCGCTTGCTTGCTGGCAGCTGGCCTGTTGGGATATCGATCGCAGCGGGTGAAGCGGCAAGCCGCCCCTGTTCCTCCCCCCGTGCCGGCCAGGCGGTCACTCGCCGTGTTAGGTTTTCAGAATGCCAGCGGCCGAGTTGAAGATCAGTGGCTGTCCACCGGCATTCGCGAAATGCTGAGCACCGAGCTCGCGGCGGGAGAGCAGCTCCGCATGGTTTCGGGGGAGGACGTAGCCCGCATGAAGGCCGAACTTCCCTGGCGGGATACCGATAGTGTGGCCAAAGACACCGCCGCCCGCATCCGTCAGGATTTGGGTTCGGACCTGCTGGTGGCAGGTTCCTATGCCGTAGTCGGCCGGCAGCAGCGCCAACTGCGGCTTGACTTGCGCTTGCAGGACGCGCGCACTGGCGAAATTCTCTTCGAAATCAGCGAAACCGGGACAGAAGACGATCTTTTTGAGCTGGTGGCGAAGGCGGGTACGCGACTGCGCCAGCAACTGGGTCTTTCTCAGGTCTCTCCAGTTGAAGCAGCGGAACTACGCACGGCGTTGCCCGCCAACGGCGTTGCTGCCCGCTTGTATGCTCAGGGATTGGAGAAACTGCGCGCCTTCGAGGCGCCTGCGGCTCGCGACCTGTTGCTGCAAGCAGTGCGCGCCGATCTCACCTATCCCTTATCCCATGCGGCGCTCGCAGAAACCTGGTCGGCTCTTGGTTATGACCAGAACGCCCTGCAGGAAGCAAGAAGGGCGTACCAGCTATCTGGGCGCCTATCGCATGCGGATCGCCTGTTTGTAGAAGCAAGTTACTGGCAAGCCATTAAGCAATGGGATAAGGCGATTGCCATTTATCACGACTTGGCGCTTTACCGTCCCGATGAGGTGGAGTACGGACTGCGCTTAGCGGCGGTAGAAATATCAGCCGGCAAAGGCAAAGATGCGCTAGCCACTATAGCCGACCTGCGGCGGTTACCACTCCCGGTGCGTGACGACGCTCGACTCGACCTGACCGAAGCCAAGGCTCATGAATCTCTGGGAGACTACAAGCAGGCGATTAACGCCAGCCGCCAGGCGGAGGCCAAGGGCCACACGCGGGGTGCTCGCCTTTTGCTCGCTCGCGCATTAGACAGCGAAGCCTGGAATCTACAGCAGATTGAGGGCTACACCGAGTCCATCAGCAAGGCGCAGCAGGCCAAAGCTATTTATGCGGTCACAGGAGACCTGTCCGGCGCGGGGGCTTCGTTGCGCACCATCGGGCTTGACCTGCAGTACTCCGGCGATTTCGCGGGCGCGCTGGCCGCCTATCAGGAAGCCATTCCGCCCCTGCAGAAAATCGGCGACGAACTGGACCTGGCGCACGTGGTTAACGATGAAGGGGTACTGTACATGCAGCGCGGCAGCCTGCGGCAGGCCAAGGAGCGTTACCTGAAGTCCGAGAAGACCTACGCCCAGATCTCCAACAAAAGAGGAATGGCCCTGGCCACAGCGAACCTGGCCAACGTCGAGTTGCTTGAGGGCAATCTGGCAACTGCCCGTCACCTCTACGAGCGTGTACTGGTCGCCTTTAGAGAGACCGGAGATAAGTATGGATACGGACTGACCCTGGGCAATTTGGGCGAGGTTTCGTTCGAGCTGGGGCAGTTGGAGCAAGCCAAACGGATGTATAGCGAAGCCCTGCAGGTAATGCAGGAAATGGGGGACCGAAGCGATTCCGCCATGTACTTTTGTGACATGGGAAATGTGCTCAAGCAGCAGGCGGATTTTGCAGGCGCCACCAAGGCTTATGCCGAATCGTTAAGTCTGCGGACACAGATTGGAGAGAAAGGCTGGGCTGCGGTGACCGAATTGGCCATGGCGGGGCTGGCCAACCATCAAGGCCGAGCCACGGAAGCAGACAGCATGGCGGCGCGTGGCCAAGCAGAACTCGAGAAAGAAAATCGAATTGATGATGAGATTCAGGCCGATGCGGTGCGTGCCCGCAGCCTGCTGCTGCAAGGAAAAACTCAGCAAGCGCATGTCCAGGTCGCGCACGCCGCCAGCATCCTGGAGCAAACCCAAACCCTGACCTCGCACTTGGAATTCGAGGTGACCACGGCGCAGGTGGAGCTAGCCTCAAATAATCTGTCTGCGGCCCAGGCTCGCGCCGAGCGCGCGCTAGCCGCTGCGCGCGTCCATGGGCTGAAGCAGTATCAACTCGAGAGCCGCCTGGTTCTGGCCGAGGTTGAATTACAGCATGGACGCTCCGCCCTCGGCCAAACTCATCTCAAAGGCCTGGCCGCAGAATCGGATAAACAGGGATTCCATTTGCTGGCCCAGGAAGCCAATCTGGCTTTGAAACCAGATACCGTAAGACCTTGAAATTTTCATTCCGGCACTGCGACGGGGTCCGCTGGCTCTTGGACAGGAATACCGCCTGTGGATCCCTTGGGATGTTTTGCCGGATGGCGTGGCGAAGAGGGGTGCTGCCACTTGCCAGCGCGATACCGGTTGCGTCGCTCCACGTCGTATTCTTTCGGCAGTGGCGGCAGCTTGCGGAGCGCGCCGCGCAGTTGGCGGGCCTCGCTCAGAACAATTTCCGGGCGCCCGTCATAGGCCTTGATTTCTCCGTGGATCTGAATTTCCTTGCCCGCGAGTTGGCGCACATCGCCTACATGGCGCAGGTCGCGGGGGAAGACCACCACGGTAAACGGACAAGTACGGTAGTCGGCACAGAAATTCAGAAACGTAGTGCCGCTTGGCCCCTCGCTTACCGCGAACACACGCCCCGCAACACACGCTGAATCCCCGATGTGCTCAGCGGCCCGCTGAATGGGAATGCATTCGGCGCCGGCCCACGCGGCAAGCAGCAGGACACAACCCAATTGGAAGCAGATCGACACACAACCCCTGCCATCATTCTACGGCGTGAGGGAACGAGCAGGCGGCTGCGCAAGCCGGCTCGCCGCCGCCCGGGTTCTGTTTTGGAACCGATGAGGGTGGAGCTATTTGTACGACTTGATGGCTGCCGTCTCGTCGTCCTTTACATCGAAGACGGTATATAGCTTGGTGATCTGCAGCAGGTCGTGGACCTTCTTGGTCAGATTCAGCAGTTTCAGTTCGCCGCCCTGGTTGCGGACGGTGGTGAAGGCGCTGACCAGCTCGCCGATCCCGGAGCTGTCAATGTAGTTGACTTCGCCGAGGTTCAGCAGAATCTTCTTGTTTCCTTTGCCCACCAGATCGCGCACTGTATCGCGCAGGATGACGCTGCCTTCGCCCAGCGTGATACGCCCGCTGAGGTCCACAATCATCACCCCATTTACCTGTCGGGTGTTGGCCTTCATGCTCACTGGGAAGCCTCCTTGTTGTCACCGGCTGCGCCGGGGACGTGCTTGATGAGTTTGAGTTCGGTGCCGGGATGAAGCTGGCGAATCTGCACTTCATCCATAAAGGCGCGTATGAGGAAAATGCCCCGCCCCGACTGTTTCAGAAGATTTTCGGGGGCCAGCGGGTCGGGAATCTTGCCCGGGTCCAGGCCTTGTCCCTGGTCGGTGATGGTTATGACCATGGAATCACGTGTTCGTTCCAGCTGGAAACCCACCTTCTTGGCGGGATCATAGGCGTTGCCATGGAGCACGGCGTTAATGGTGGCTTCGCGCACCGCCATGGAAATCCTGGCAATTTCGTCTTCGTCGAAACCGGCGCTGGCAGCAAAGCGGGTGGCGGATTCTTCCGCGCTATTGACACTATCCAGCGTGGAGTCAAGGGTCAAAGTAACCCGTTTTCCGACCATATTCGTGGTTGCCAACCGGTCCGATCCACCGCCTGAAGAATGGCGCCGATGCCTGGGTAAGTTTGCCATCCTTGCCCTGTTGCGGGTGAGTAACAGGCAGGGCGTTAGTTTGCCTGTGCGACAGGGAGGTTGTCAAACATAACACGCAACCCGCTGGGAAGCGTCTGCTTTCCAGCCACGGACCACGCCATCCCATTGTGGTTCTGTTGCCGCGGGAAGACCAAAACGGGAAGCACCGAGGTAAGGGTGCTCCCTCCCGCTGCGACAGCCTTTACCCGCCCGATGCTACTTTGAATTCGCAGCCCGCGGCGATTCCACACCGCCCTGACCGCGCCTGTACGAGGTGAACTTTGAAGTCGGCTACCGAAGCAGCACCCAGAACAGAGCAACTGGAAAAATGCCCCACCGGAATCCAGGGGTTGGACGAGATTACGGCTGGAGGGCTGCCGCGTGGGCGCCCTACCCTGATCTGCGGTCATGCGGGCAGCGGCAAGACGATCCTAGCCATGCAGTTCCTGGTCCGGGGTATCACCCAATATGACGAGCCTGGGGTGTTTATTGCCTTCGAAGAGAACGCCCAGGACCTGGCAATCAACATGGCTTCCATGGGCGTGGATGTGGCCCAGTTATGCGCCGAGAACAAGCTGGCCATTGATTGGGTGCACCTGAGCCCGGCCGATATCGAAGAAGCGGGCGAGTACGACCTGGAAGGACTTTTTATACGCATCCAATGCGCCATCGAGCGGGTGCATGCCCGGCGCATCGTGCTGGACAGTATCGAGGCGCTGTTTTCCACCCTGAGAGACCAGACCACCCTGCGTTCCGAACTGCAACGGCTCTTCGGTTGGCTGAAGGACCGGCAATTGACAGCCATCGTTACCGGGGAACGGGGCGATGGCCGGCTTACCCGTCATGGATTGGAAGAATATGTGGCCGACTGCGTCATCAGCCTGGACCACGAGGTGGTGAACCAGGTGTCTACCCGGCATGTGCGGGTGGTTAAGTACCGTGGCTCAGTGCACGGGGCTAATCAATATCCTTTCCTGATTGGCAAAAAAGGGTTCTCGGTATTTCCCATCACCTCCGTGGGCCTGGATTGTCCCGCGCCTCAGGAGCGGATTTCCACGGGCATCCTACGGTTAGACGCCATGCTCCGCGGTGGAGGCTTTTACCGGGGCAGTACGGCCCTGGTCTCAGGTGGGGCGGGAAGCGGCAAAACCAGCATGGCGGCGCATTTTGTGCGCGCCGCGTGCGAGCGTGGCGAGCGTGCGCTGTATTTCGCCTTCGAGGAATCTCGCGACCAGATCATTCGCAACATGCGCTCCATCGGCATTGACCTAGCACCCTGGGTGGAGCGCGGCCTGCTGCAGTTCCATGCCGCCCGGCCTTCGTTGTGCGGCCTGGAAACCCACCTGGCCATGATCGTGGCCGCGCTGGCGGAGTTCGAGCCGCGGGTGATCGTGCTCGATCCGCTCAGCGATTTCCTGGCCGTGGGTTCCCGCAGCGAGGTCAAAGGCATGCTGACCCGCCTCATAGATTTCCTGAAAATGAAGCAGATCACGGCGTTGTTCACCAGCCTGACCCTGGCTGACCACGAGGTGCAGCAAAGCGAGGCCGGCATTTCGTCTCTGATTGACTGCTGGCTGTTGCTGCGCAACCTGGAACAGAACGGAGAGCGCAACCGCGCTTTGTACCTGCTCAAATCCCGCGGCATGGCCCATTCCACGCAGGTCCGCGAATTTCTGCTGACGGATGAGGGTGTGGACTTGGTGGACGTCTGTGTCAGCGCCGGAGGCGTTATGGTTGGCTCGGCCCGGCGCGACTTCGAAGCCCGCCAGGTGGAAGAGGCACTGCGACAAAAAGAGCAGGCGGCCGGCAAACGGCTGCAACTGGAACGGCGCCGGCGCGAGATGGAGGCACAGATTGAGAGCCTGCGCCGGCAGTTCGAGGAAGAAGAACGGGAATTGTCGGAAGCCAGTCAGAAAATAGTGGACATTGATCAGCGGGGTAAAGTAGACCGCGATGCCATGACTCGCTCCCGTGAGCAGGACGTGGTCGGGCGCCCGGCGTAAACAAGGTGGAGGAGCATATGGCAGTTGTGACCAGCATTGAGGAACACTCGGCGCAGCAGTCTGAAGGCTGGGAGTTGCGGCTCTATGTGGCCGGGCAGACGCAGAAATCCCTCGCCGCTCTTGCCAACCTGCACAGAATCTGCGATCAGCACCTGAAAGGCCGCTATCGAATCGAAGTGATTGATCTACTCAAACAGCCGCAACTGGCGGCCGGGGATCAGATCCTGGCCGTACCCACGCTGGTGCGCAACCTGCCGCAGCCGCTGCGCAAGATCATCGGTGACCTCAGCAACACCGAGCGCGTGCTGGTTGGGCTGGATATCCGTATTGTCGGGCAAAAGGAGCTATAGCTATGGCTGACTCCATCGGGCCATCCTCCCAGGCAGACAGGGAACCCGGCGCGCGCTTCGTTTTGCGGCTATTCGTGGCCGGGGCGACCGAACAGTCCAAGAACGCCATCTGCAATGTGAAGAACGTCTGTGAGCAGCATCTGAAAGAACGTTACGAACTGCAGGTCATTGACGTGTTCCAGACGCCAGTGCTCGCAGTCAGCGAGAACATTGTGGCGACGCCTACGCTGGTGCTGCCTCAGCCTTTGCGTCGAGTGATCGGAAACCTCTCGCACGAACGGGTTATGGTGGGAATGCAGTTGGTGGACGTGCAGGCGGAGGCTGGCCATGAGTAGTTGCGCAATGCTTGCGCCGCAAGGCACGGGCGAAGTGCAAGAGTTGCGTGCCCGTTTGCAGGAGGCGCAGGACACGCTGGACGCCATTCGCAGCGGGGCCGTGGATGCCATTGTCGTCGAGGGTCCCAAAGGTCGCCAGATCTTCACCCTGAAAGGGGCAGAACACCCTTACCGGGTGCTGGCGGAGACCATGAACGAGGGTGCCGCCAGCCTGGAACAGGATGGGACCGTCCTTTTCTGCAATCGCCGGCTCGGAGAGATTCTGGAGGTGCCCCAGGCGCAATTGCTGGGTTCGCAAATTGTCCGCTATGTGAAGGACCAACAACAGGGGGCATTTGGATTGCTGCTGTCGGGCGCAACCACGGCCCCCCGGCGCGGCGAATTCGACTGTGCCACGCCGAGCGGCAAAACGACCGTCCTGTTTTCGCTGAGCCCGCTCGGCGTAGACGGCGGAGAGGGTATTTGCCTGGTCGCTACTGACCTGAGCGAGCAGAAGAAACTGGAGCGTGCCCTGGAGAATTTTGCCGCCCAACTCAGCCGCAGCAATGAAGAGCTGTCGCAATTCGCCTACCTGGCGTCCCATGATCTGCAAGAGCCGCTGCGGCACATCGTGGGCTTCGGCGACATGTTGCAGGAGCATTCCGTAGGCATGAGTCCCGAAGCGGCAGACTGTGCTACGCGCATGCAGAAGGCGGCACGGCGGATGTCGGAATTGATAGAGGGCCTGTTGCAGTACTCGCGCGCCTTCGGCAATGGGGAATTGCCGCAGGCTGTGGACCTGGCGCGTATCGCGGCCGAGGTTTTGCTCGACCTGCACCAGGAAATCCAGCAGCGCCAGGCGCGGATCACGGTGGAGGCTCTTCCTCGAGTTTACGCGGCGTCTTCCCATATGCGGCAACTGCTGCGCAACCTGGTTTCCAACGCAGTCAAATTTCAAAGGACAAATGCGCCGCCGGAAATCAGGATTGGCAGCCGGCCCTTGCCGGAGGCCGGGTGGGAAATCAGCGTGCAAGATAATGGAATCGGTTTCGACCAGAGCGCTCAAGCTCGCATTTTTCGTCCCTTCCAGCGCCTGCACAACTCAAACTACCCCGGCAGCGGGATGGGCCTGGCCATCTGCCACCGTATCGCCAACTCTTACGGTGGGACCATCCGCGCCATCAGCGAGCCGGGGCGGGGAAGCACGTTTTATTTCACTGTTCCAGCTGTGCGGGTGGAAGATGATGCCGATAACGGTTCATGCCAGTAGTGCACTCTGCCTGTTGATTGCTGATGACGACGAAAACGACTACGTCCTGCTGAATTGCGCCGCCCGCCGAGCGCAGTTGCCTGCGCAACTATGCTGGGTCAAAGATGGCTTGGAATTGCTCGAGTATTTGCGCAGTCAAGGCTGTTACAGCGATTCCTCCAGTTATCCTCAGCCGGCGCTCGTCCTGCTGGACCTCAACATGCCCCGGAAGAACGGGCAGGACACACTGCGGGAGATTCGCCGGGATCCTGGCCTGCGCGCCTTGCCCGTCGTAGTTTTCACCACTTCCAAATCGGCGGAAGACATCCAGCTTAGCTATGAAGCGGGAGCCAATTCCTTCGTCACCAAGCCGCCCGAGTTCCAGCGCCTGGTAGAAATTATGGAAGTGCTGAAACGCTACTGGTTCGAAACTGCGGCGCTGCCGGGCAACTAGATGCGGACCACTGTCTGAAGTTCCAACTGCTGCCAGCCAACAGCTCAGGACCTGGAGCCAGGAGCTAAGCCCAGGCTAGCGGTTATTGTTGGGGTGGGTTCTGCGGCTGCTGCTGGGGAGTGTTCTGCACCGGCGGCGTGCGGCCTTTATCGGCATTCGGCGGCTGTTGGTTGTCTGGCAGGGGCATCATCAAACCGCCCTGCGGCTGCGAACTCGGTGGCTGCGGTTTTTGTGGGGCAGTCTGCTGTTGGGGCTGCGAATTGTTCTGCACTGGGGGCGTTGGCCCCTTGTCAGCATTGGGCGGCTGCTGGTTGTCCGGCAAAGGCATCATCACGCCGCCTTGCGGCGGCTGCTGTTGCTGCTTCCGAGTCTGTGGTGGTGGCTGTGAGTTCTTCGCCCCTGGGGTAGCGCCCTTATCCGCGTTGGGCGGCTGTTGGTTATCCGGCAGCGGCATCATGAGCCCGCCCTGCGGCTGCGCATTTGGTGGCGGCTGCTGCGGCGGTGGATTGGGTCCTACGCTGGGGGTGGGGCCGTGATATGCGTCCGGCGGCTGCTGGTTGGCGGGCAAGGGCATCAGCAATTGGTTTTGCGGCAGCGGCGGGGCCTGCGGTGCCTGAACGGGAGAAGGCGGCGCTACCGGCTTGTCCGGCTCGATGACCGGAGTGTTGTCGCGATGCATCAGGCGCACGGGTCCACCCTCGCGTTGCTTGGCCACCAGCGCCGTCTCGATGCGCTGCTGCACGGCCTCATCGCTGCCATTCGCCACTTTCTGCAGGAGCTGGCCCTGCACCTCCGCCCGCGTAGCTACGTCCACCCGGCGGTTGGCGCGCTCCGCTTCCTGCGCCTTAGCGTAGTAAAAGTCTGCGGTCTCGCGGTCGCCGTCCAACTCCGCCATATAGCCCAGATTGTTCAGCGTGAACGCGTTGTTGGAATCGAGCTTGTAGGCCTTCTGGAAGTCCTCGCGGGCGGTCTGGGGATCGTTGCGGTTCAACGCCGAGACGCCACGCAGGTTCAAGCGTGCCACGCGGATGGCAGGGGTCTCCTCCTGACCCATCAGCTTGCGCAGCGCCCTGGCGTTGCGGCCGGCAATTTCGCTGATGGACTTGCCCCGCCAGTCGCGGTTCAGCGTAACTACGATGGGCTGACGCGAGTGCTGTTGCTCGGCACGCGTGTAGAAGCCCAGCGCCTGGTCGTATTCTCCTTCCTTCTCGCGGGCGAAGCCGAGGTTATTCAAGGTGAACGGATTGTTGCCGTCGAGCGCCAGAGCCTTTTGCAGCATCAGGTCGGCTTCGGGGGCGCGGTCTTTCAGCAGCAGATCAATGGCTTGCACGTTGAAGCGGTTGACTTGCATCTGGCGGTCGTTGGCGTCGCCCGCCACCTTGGAGACCGGCTTGCCTTTCACGGCCTCAACGTTGCTCATGTCCACCGCGGCATCGGAGCGGTTTTCCGCCGCCAGCGCATAAAAGCGCTCCGCCCGGTCCACCTCGCCTTCCAGTTCCGAGATGTAGCCCAGGTTGTTGAGAGTAAAAGGATCGTTGGGATCTATGAGGTAAGCGTCGTAGAAAAGCTTTTTGGCCTTTTCGTAATCGTGGTGCTCGATGGCCTTCACGCCTTCCCGGTTGAGCTTCTGCACCGGCGTGGGCTTGCTGCGCTTGGGCAAGGTAATGCGCAGTTGTCCGGCGGCTTCGCCCGCCAGGAGGAAGCTGGCGGTCACGCACAGAAGCAACCAGCAGGCGGGTTTACGCAACATCAGGCCTCCACGTCGTTGGAACGGCACTAAGAGACAAGGCAGCCGCTCACCTTTGTGAGATAGGCTTTCGGGCCAGAGTGTTGCCAAGCTCCGGCTGATTTGGGGGTAGCCGCCCACCTGTCCGCCACAGGCCGCATCCAACCTGTCCGGGTGCTCAGGTTGAGGTGTTTTCTTATGCGCTTTAGTTGGCTCATATTGCTGATGATGCTGGGAATTGCCGCTGGCGCGGCCAGCGGACAAAACAAGGCTACAAGTGAGGGCGCTGCAACGGCTTCGCCTGAAAACAGCAATTACGATCCGTTGCTCGACCTGCCGCCCCTGCCACAAGGCAAGACCACGCTGGTCGGCGGGACTGTGCACAGCATTGACCAGATCCGGAACCGGCTGAGAGTGCAGCCCTTCGGCGGCCAGGCGATGAAGATTTTCTTTGATGAGCGCACCCACATTTACCGCGATGGCGTGCCCAGCACCCAGCTGGCGATCCATAAAGGCGACCGCGTGTACGTGGACACGATGCTCGACGGCACCAAGGTGTTCGCCAGAAACATTCGCGTGGTTACGGGCACGCAAGCGGCCGACGCGCGCGGGCAAGTTACGCGTAATGACGCGGCCACCGGCAGAATTACGGTGCAGGACGAGCTTTCGGCGCGGCCGGTTACCTTTCGTGTAACTCCCACCACTGCGGTCAACGGCGCCGGCCTGAATTCAGTGAGGCAATTGCAGGCGGGCTCGCTGGTCACCGTGAAGTTTGTCGCTGATCGCGGCAACGGCGATGTAGCCCAGCAGATTTCTGTGATTGCAGCTCCCGGCTCGGTTTTTACCTTTTATGGCAGGATTACGTATTTGGACTTGTCTACCCGCACCTTGGCGGTATCGAACCAGAGCGATAAGAAGACATATGACATCAAGTTCACCCCCACGGCTGTAGACCCGCAAATGCTTGGCGAGGGTAAGCAGGTATTGGTGAAGGCCCATTTCGATGGCGCCGGCTACACCGCCGACAACATTCAGTTCATGAAGGCTACATCGCCGTAGCGAGTGCGAAATTTTTACCGCAGAGACACACAGACAAAAAAGAAAGGCGGCGCATTCCGCGCCGCCTCTCGAAGGTTTCTATAACTCTACGATCGCTGTGGTTTCTTAAGCAGGATGCCGGCGATAAAGGCCACCACCGCACCCAGCAGCCACTCCAGCCGCCATACCTGCACTGCTTGCCAGTCCAGCACCGTGGCCGCAGTGTAAAAGACTCCAATGAAAACAGCGAAGAAAATGCACCCCAAGCCGAGGAAGAAAGCAACCAGGGACACGACCGGCAAACCGATGGCTTGTTTCAGAGAAACGAAGAAATTGCCGAACGGTCGCAGGTAGCGGCCAGCGCCGCCCGAACTGCGGGCCAGCGCCCCGCGGGTCTCCCCACACACGTGGCAATAACGGGCCCCTACGACAAATTCGTTGCCGCAGCGGTCGCAGACTTCCACCATCCGTCCCGGCTGTTCCTGTGCCTGGGCGACGGGCGGTTGCCAGAACTCCTGCCCGGGGCTATGAACGACTCCTGCCATACGGTAGACTCCCACAGTTACCAGTTTGTTCGCACGATAATGACCAAATCGGAAAGGCACAAGTGGCTTTATTTGTTCGGGTTACCCCGGTCTTCCAGGGGAGCGTTGGGTCCTGGGGAGCAAGAATTACCCGCCACACGGAAAGAATGGCCAGAACCGGGAACTTGATTCCTGGGTGCGGTGTCGTCAATAGTTACCCCCTTCAGTTCAGGTAAACTGACGTAAGACTTTCCTGTGAGACGCCTGAAGCGCACCTTAGTAGCGGCCTTGGCTATAGGAACATTGTGTCTGGCCAGCGGCCAAGCGAGCATGGCGCTCGCGCCGAGGCAGGGCACAAAGGCTGCAGCCCCGCTCGCCGGGCCTCCGGCCGAGGACAACCTGGCCAAGACCGGCTTTGAGCACTTTTACAATTTGGATTACGAGCGCGCTATTAGGGAGTTTGAGAGCGACCTCAGGGCTCACCCCGATGACCCCTTTGCCGTTAATCATCTGCTTACGGCGCGCCTGTTTCACGAGTTCTACCGCATGGGCGTGCTGGACACGGCCTACTATTCCAACAATAGCTTCATCAGCCAGCCCCACCGCAAGCCCGAGCCCCAGGAACAGGAAAAGATCAAGCAGCTCATCAATACGGCGCTCAAGCTTGAGGATAACCGCCTGGAACACGACGGCAAGGACGTGAACACCCTTTACGCCAGGGGTGTCACCCGGGGCTTGCGGGCCACCTATACGGCGCTGGTCGAGCGCTCCTGGTTCGCCGCCTTGCGCAGCGCATTGGGCGCACGCCGCGATCACCAACGCGTGCTGGAACTGGACCCCAGCTACACGGATGCCAAGATGGTGGTGGGCATTCACAATTACGTGGTCGGCAGCCTGCCCTGGGGAGTGAAGATTGCAGTTTCAGTAGTGGGGATCGGCGGCAACAAAAAGAAGGGAATTCAATACCTGGAAGACGTGGCCAACTGCTCTTTCTGCCAGGCCAGCAGCGATGCCAAGGTGGTGCTGGCGTTGTTCCTGCGGCGCGAAGGGCGCTATCCCGAGGCGCTGGATGCGATTCGGTCGCTGACCCGAAGCTATCCCCGGAACGTTCTGTTTGCCCTGGAGGAACCGAATATCCTGCGCGCCCAGGGCAAGAATGACGACGCGGAGGCGGCGTACCGCAAAATTTTCCAGCAGGGCAGGGAAGGCCACTATAACGGCCACTACGAACTGGCAGCCTACAGCCTGGGCGAGTTGCTGCGGTCTCAGAAGGATTACCAGGGTGCCGCCGATGCCTACAACCTGGTAGACACGGTGCGCGGGCCCGATGCCGAAGTCCAACAGCGCGCCAACCTGTCGGCGGGCGAGATGTATGACCTGATGAAAAAGCGGGACATGGCGCTGAAGAAATATGAGACCGTGATCGCGGAGGATTCTGGCAGCCAGCCCGCGGACTCAGCGCGCAAGCACATCAAAGAGGCTTATCACGCCGACTGAGCACCTGCTCCCGGGCCGAAACTAAAATCTCTTCACCGCCGAGACGCCGAGGACGCAGAGAAATGCAATTCCAAGAAACCCCACATTCTTGGCGTCTCGGAGTTAAGAACGGCGTTCGTACCGTGCGGAAGGTTAGAATGAACAGGGAACTTCTGTACTTTCCAAACGTATCTCAAGCAGAGGGACTGCTATGTACTGCAACTACTGTGGCAAGGTAATCCAGGACGACGCCAATCTGTGCGCCTACTGCGGCAAGCGCGTGGGCGGCGTGGTGGCGCGCAAGCGGTTGGTCCGCCCGCGCATTGGCCGCAAAATCGCCGGAGTGTGCCAGGGCTTCTCCGAATTTTTTGACATTGACGTCACTCTGGTTCGCGTTATCTGGCTGATTGCGGCGCTCCTCACGGGCGGCATGGTTGCGGTGGCGTACGTCATCGCCTGGATCGTCATGCCCGATGAGCCGCAGCTGCTGGCCGCTCCTGCGGCGGGCCAGCACGTGACCAGCAGCTAAAGGCCAGCGCATGCGACGCGTAATCATGGCCCTTACTGTGGTGGGCGTGTACCTGGCGGTGCGCGCTCTGCAAATCCACTACAGCACTGGTGTGACTCCCTGCAGCATCAACGACATTTGGGATTGCGGCGCGGTCAACCGCGGGCCCTATTCGGTTATCTTCGGCGTGCCTGTGGCCCTGATCGGCATAATCGGGTACATTTTCCTGTTCATCGTGGAAGGCCTGAAGTATTGGCGGGTGATGGCTGTTGCCTCTATAGGAGCCCTGGGATTTTCGCTCTACCTTACCCATATTGAAGCCAGCATTCTGCAGACGTGGTGCCAGTATTGCGTAGGCTCGCTGATTACCATCAGTCTGATTACCCTGTTGGCAATCATTCAGTTGATCGTGCAACGGCACCCGCACTCGGGAGAGAACGAAGCCGCGACCACGGCGGCGAAGTAGCCTTCGCAGGTAGTTGGTAGCTGGTAGTTAGTAGCTGGGAGCTATCATCGGTACCAACTACCAACTACCAACTACCAACTCCAGCTCTCCTTTTTTACATCCCGCCGCAGGACTAAAATCTCTCCCGTGTTTAGAATAGCCGGCCATGGAACGAATTCGCAGCGGCGACGCCGAAATCGCCTATGAGGTTCTGGGTAAGGGAGCGCCCGTTGTGTTGCTGCATCCTTTTCCGGCGGATCATGAATTCTGGAACCCTGTATCGGACCGCCTGGCTACGCGCTATCGCGTGCTCCTGCCCGACCTGCGTGGGCATGGAGATTCCGGCGTAGGCGAAGGTCCTGCCACCATGGAGAAGCACGCGGCTGACCTGGCCCGCGTGTGCGATGAAACCGGCATCGGGCGGGCAGTATTCGTGGGAGTTTCCATCGGCGGTTATATCCTGTTTGAGTTCTGGCGGCGTTACCGACAGCGCGTTCGGGCGCTGGTGCTCAGCGATACCCGGCCTCAAGCGGATACCGAAGAAGGCCGGGCCAATCGTCTGAAAGCCGCCGAAGACGTGCTGCGGCGAGGTCCCGAGCCTTTCATTGACAGCATGCTTCCCAAGTTGCTGGGCGCAAGCACGCACCAAGGCCGGCCTGACCTGGTGCAGGCCGCCAAGCGCATGATGATGAAGATGTCGCCCGAAGACATCGCCCAGGTGCAGCGCGGCATGGCCGTACGGCCGGATTCGATGGAGACTTTGAAAACCATCAACGTGCCTACACTGCTGCTGGTGGGCAGCGAAGACACGCTAACCCCTGTAGCCGATGCTGAACTTATGCGGGAGAATATCGCCGGCAGCCAGTTGCGCGTGATTCCACGCGGCGGGCATTACGCGCTTTTCGAACAGAGCGACGCTACGCTGCCGCTCTTCTGGCAATTCCTCGAGGGCCTACCGGGGAATTAGCAATTCTGCGAATTGCAGTGTTTTCCTAGAAAGAGACGTAGCAAATTACGTCTCTACCGATGTTCAATGGTCGGTTTGTTTCCGCTTTTCTACAATCATGCGCATTCCATACCTGGGGCGCAAAGTAATCAGCGGCTGGGGTTCCACCCTGTGGCCCGGCACAAGGCGCAGCTTCCATTTCTGCCCGATGGTGGCCAGCGCCAGCACGCCTTCCATCCAGGCAAAGGACTCGCCAATGCACTGCCGCGGCCCTGCACCGAAGGGGAAGTAAGCCAGCTTCGGCCGCGCCGCCCTGGCCTGAGGGATGAAGCGCTCTGGGTCGAAGCGCAACGGGTCGGGAAAGTAGCGCGGGTCGCGGTGCAGCACGTACTGGCTCATGAGCACCGTGGTGCGCGCGGGCAGGAAGTAAGGTCCCAGCGCGAAGTCGCGCAGAGCACGCCGTCCCATGGCCCAGGCGGGTGGATAAAGGCGCATAGATTCGGCCAGAACCATCTCGGTGTACCGCAGCCGCGGCAGGTCGTCTTCAGTTGGCAGCCGCCCGGCCAGTTGGGTGTCCAGTTCGCGGTGAAAATTCTCCTCTGCTTGAGGATTTTGCGAAAGCAGGTACCAGGTCCAGCTCAGTGCGTTGGCAATGGTTTCGTAACCAGCCAGAAAAATGGTTGCCCAGCAGCAACTCGGAGCGGCGCACGGTGCGCTCTTTCTCGAAGTTGTCGTTCTGATTGACCGTTACTTCGGCGATGAGCGACGGGATCGTTGAGAAAGAGGATGTGCTGGCGCCCGAGATGATGGTGTACAACGTCGCCGTATTCTCCCGCCAGTTGCTGGAAAAGCGTGAGGGGGTCGGCAGGCCGAAAACGATGCACTGCGAACCAGAGCAGGCCATGCTTCGGACCGGGCGGATAACAATAGGCGCGGGGCACGGAGACGGGTTGTTGCAGGCTGGCACTCATGGTCCTTAGACCCCACAGCCAAGTGGCGGACAAACGTTAGGGGCCGCCGCTCCGCCAAATGCGGCTATCGGATGACATCCATCATGCCATAAGGCGCGCCGAAGCGGTCCGGCCCCGGCGCCCGCCGGCTGCCATTAACGAGAGCCGCTCGTTAGGTCGTGGCACGATGTGTTTTCTGGCGTCTTTTTACATGTGCCGGCAGGCATCCTGACGCTTGCGGGCGAACATCGGTTTCAACAGGGACCAGACTAAATCCAGGGGCGGATTAAGACCACTCCGGCGGCGCACAAGCAGCGAGAGCCGGGCCCGGATTTAAACGATAGCGAGGCTCAAGCGTGCAATACAGGGCGGCAGCAGCCCAGATGTTGTTGAGTATCAAGGAGCGGGTGCGCCGCTGCCTCGGCCCCCAGGACGGGCCCGGTCCCAGAATTATGGTGGTTCGCGGCAGCCGCATTGCCGGTGAGATGGCAAAAACCCTGCGCCGCTATCGGCTGAGTATCGAACTGGTGGAGCGGCCGGCGCTTCTGGAGCATGCGTGCCGTGCCCGGCCGGCTCTGATCGTGAGCGATCTCTCGGTCAGCGGCATCTCGGAGATGGAAGACGCGCTGCGCCTGCATCAGTTGTTGCCGGATTGCAAGGTGATGCTGTTTTCCGGCCAGGGACTGCAGCGGGCCAGTCTGCCGCGCGAGGCCGAGCCGGAGTTGGTGCGCATCATCGAGCGTTTGTGCAGTGATCCATTTAGTGGGCAGGTACTTTGGCTGGACTTGGCACGCTTTCTCCAGACTGTGCCCCGGTACCGATCTATGGCGGCCTGAGCGGGATCAAATCCGTCTCTGCCAGGAAATCAGAAGTCTCAAGATCTTCAGTGCGACAGGTTCCAGCTGCCCGCCGTGGTGGAACCAAGGGCATTAATAGCCACCATCCAGCGCTCCAACTTGTGGTGTCCGGTCCGGTGCAACAGGTAACTGGTGAGCAGCGGCCCGCCCACGCCGAAACCGTAGCTGAACACAGCTTGGCCGCCCCAGCCGTGGTTCACGAACAAGGCGCCAAAGGGATTGAGTTCGTGGATGGGCTGGTTGCTCAGCGCCCGGCGGGTCGTGATGGCGTCGTAAGTCTCAGCCGCCACGTTCCAGCCGTGAAGGGCAAGATTGGTTCTATCGAAGAAACGGTGCTCCGCTCGGGATGCGGAAAGCAGCAACGCGTTCGAGAGCGGCGGAGCCTGCGGCATCTGCTGGGCAGAGCACACCGCCCCCGCGAGCAGGCAAAGCAGGAAACAGATTTTAGGCATACTTTGCGCGGAGTCTAGCAGAGTGCTTGCCGGACTGCAGCAGCAATCTTGCCCTGTGCCGGTTTAGTCACAAGTGCCTGATTTTGCTGTATTTTTGCGCCTCGGGTCGGCCAACCAGCAATTCGCCCCCACTCATCTCAAAGTTTCTGGCCGCTTCAGGAGCATAATGCGCAAACTAGGCTATAGCTGTTTTCTGGCTCTTCTGCTCACATTTTTCAGCAATTGTCAGGGCGTCCGTGGCAACAGCGGCGGCAACAATGGCACCGGCACCCCCCCGCCCACACCGCAAACTGCAACCCTGACCGTCAGCGCTTCGGGATCGGGCGGCATTACCAGTAAACCAAAAGGCATCAACTGTCCCACAACGTGCAGCGCCAGCTTCAAGCAAGGCACCAAGGTGACGCTCACGGCTACAGCGGGAAGTGGAGCAGCTTTAGACAGTTGGGGCGGAGCCTGCAGTGGCAGTTCCCCAACCTGCGCCTTTACCCTGAACAGCAATCAGACGGTGTCTGCGAGCTTCCGCGGTGCTGACATCAGCCTGATCAATCACGTCATCATCCTGCTGCAGGAGAATCGTTCTTTTGATCACTATTTCGGACATCTGGCGGATTATTGGTCGGCAAATGGTTACTCTGCCGAACCGTTCGACGGAGAACCCTCCGACGCTTCTAACCCAGGCACAGACGGCAGCACAGTGAGCGCTTTTCACTTGACCACCACCTGCGTGGAGAACCCCAGCCCCTCGTGGAACGAAAGCCATGGCGACTGGAATCACGAGGACGCCACCTCCAGCACTCCGAAGCTTGATGGCTTCATCCGTACCGCTGCCACGGAGAAGAGCCCTTCCACCGGGCTGCCTTATAACGACAGCAAGGGCATCCGCGTGATGGGTTATTACACGGACCGGGAGTTGCCCTATTACTACTTTATGGCTTCCAGTTTCGGAACTTCTGACCGCTGGTTCGCGCCGGTCATGACCCGCACCCAGCCCAACCGCATGTACCTGTACGCAGCCACTTCCCATGGGCACGTGTATCCTCTCACTCCCACCACGCCTGTGCTCTCGGACCAGACCATCTTTCAGCTGCTGCAGACTAAGGGTATTTCCTGGAAGATTTACGTGCACCCCAACGGCACCGGTTGCACCACGTCCTCCTGTCTGATGACGCAGAGCTACATGAACCAATTCGCTTTCGGCAGCACCATCGTCAAGAGTTATCCCCAGAACCTGGTTCCCATTGCCCAGTACTTCACCGATGTGCAGAACGGGACTCTGCCGCAGGTTGCGTTTATTGAGCCCGCCTCAGAGGAGCTATTGGACGAGCATCCCTCCGATGACGACGTAGTGCCCAGCGCCGCTCCCAATGTCCAGACCGGCAGCCATTATGCGGCTTCTCTCATAAATGCCCTGATGAGCAGTTCGTCATGGAAGGATTCGGTCTTCTTCCTATCCTTCGATGAGGGCGGAGGCTTTTATGATCACGTCGCTCCCCAGACGGCGGTTAGTCCCGACGGCATTCCGCCTTCGGATTTGGTCACCACCCCCAGTCTCGACATTTGCGCTCCTGGCAATGGCGCGGGCGGTTACACCTGCGACTTCACTCTTACCGGCTACCGTGTTCCTTTGATCGTGATTTCGCCGTACGCCAAGAAGCACTACGTTTCCCACACCGTGGCCGACTACACGGCGATGCTGAAGTTCATCGAGATGCGCTTCAACCTGCCCAGCTTAACTGCCAGGGATGCGGCGCAGATGGACATGACCGAGTTCTTTGATTTCGTCAATGACCCGTGGGCTACGCCGCCTACGCCTCCCGCGCAACCCACCAATGGGCAATGCTACCTGGATCATCTGCCGTGAGGGATTGACGGATAAATTGCCAGGGACAATTGTGGGCGGTTCTCAATTGTTCCCAACTAACCATTTTTCATTGTCAATATCGGGGGCATTGGGTGGCGGAGCTGACACCGGCATTCCAAAAAGTCACTCCTACCGGGTGGCGCCTCCGGTAGGGTGGATGGGAAACAACTACGACGATGAGGGTTGGACAACATCCGCGGGCTGGTTTCGCGACCGCTTCAGCTTCGGGGCGGGCGCGGGGAATTTCCATCCCGGCACTTCCCCGGTGCGCTCCAGGCTGTCGGCGAACTTGCGCAACTCTCGAGCTACGGGCTTAGGACCGTACTCGGTTACGGCCAGCTTCACGGTGACCGCCACTCCGTCCAGCGAGTCGCTAGCGTTCAGCTGCCGCAGCAACCAATGCTTAATTGACAATGCCACTTGCGCAACCTCCTGCTTGATTGAACGTCTACATGTGGCCGGCTCCTCGTCCGGAAAGACGCTCTAAGTTAATGCAGCCCCGAGGCTACGCGCAAGCGAAAAGGCAGCAGGCTACAGGTTTTCATCATTTCCTCCGGACACACGCCCAATGTGACTAGGCGCAGGTGAGACACAATCCGCCCATTCTGAGAACCAAGGTACCCACAATCGGCATGACCATTTAGGCCTACCGAGAAGCTGAAATCGAAAGCAGAGAGAGTTGCACATGTTAATGCGGTCGTTCGTGGCTTGCTGCTTGCAGCAAGAATTTAGCTTGGGTCAACGATGGGACTGCTTCACATTCTGCCTGTTGAACTGCTCCCGCATTTAGGGAGGTTTTTCGTTGTGCTAGTGACCAGCGCAGTGGTCATGCTGGCTTTGGGCCTGCGTCTGCGCCAAACCATGGTGGTTCCCGCGGGGTTTTCTACTCCTCCCCAGCCCGATCTTCTGAAGACACGCCCGGCGTCACGCGATGAAGTCATTGCAGAATTCCTGAAGAAC
>DATEGI010000126.1:0-16396 GCA_035280205.1 Terriglobales bacterium
TCGCCCGAACCACACCGCCACCGGCGGAGGTCACCGCGTAGGCACACAAAGAAAACCACGGGAGTACGAGAAAACTAGCCGGGCAAGAACAACCAAGATGAGGAAGACGCTACAATCAGCATGAGTTTTTCAACAGCTACAACGGATGACACTAGTTTCGCCCCGTTTGGAATCATGTTCCCCGCGTCAATCGTTGACGGCCCGCAGACCCGAAGTACCGCATTGTTGATGAGGCACTGCTTGCAGGAGGGTGGAGCAGGGCTTCCAGCCCTGCAGCAAGACCGCCCGGGCAGTCTCCGGCTTCAGCCGCTGGGGTACTTGTCAGGATCGAACAAATGGAAAGGACGTGTCCCACGGTTGTCACTCCCTGCACCAGGGCGTCCCACGTCAGCGTCGGCTGGAGCGGGGTGACTGCAGAGTCCTCAGGTTCCCTCTGAATTCATGGCGGGTGGCTCAGGCTTTGGTCTTGCCCAAAGCGCCAACAAGGTGGGTGCCCCGTCCTTGCGCTCTTCGCAAGGGCGGGTACGATACTGCCAAAAGCATGGGTTGGGGATGCTTGCCAGTGGTGCCTCACCGTTGCAAAGTGCGTAAGGGTGGGGCACACTCTGTCGTGCTGATCTCAAGAAACCCGAAGGGCGGGCCATCCGCCCGTGTCCTCAGAGCAGATTTTCTTCCTCGCCCACGGGTTCGCCCCAATTCTGCTCGCCGTGAATATTCTCCGGGCGAATTGCTGCGATCAACGCTTCCAGCGTCAATGTTGGACTGTCTGAACCGACCCCCACCGGATCGCCGTCGAACGCCATCTCTGACCAGCAGCTCTTATTCCTGACTCTTTGTTTCATGGTCGGGACTCCACTTTACCTCACACTATGAAGCCTTCCTCGAAACCACGCGGCCAGCTCCGTCTCGCTGAGCTTGCCGGCGGCTAGCGCCTCCACCGTGCGCACGGCATCGGCGGGATCAAATTGCAGGCGAAGGCCGTTGTCGGCCAGAAACACGCGGGCGACTACCCAGCCGGTGCGCTTGTTGCCATCGGCAAAGGGATGATTGCGGACAATCCCGTAGGCGTAGGCGGCAGCCAGCGCAGCTGCGTTCGGTTTGCCATAGGCGGCCTGATTGCGTGGCCGAGCCAAGGCGGAGTCCAACATGCCCTCATCGCGCAGTCCGGGCAACCCGCCATGTTCCGCCAGCTGGCAGTCATGGATGGCGTACACAACGTCCGCCCGCACCCATCGCCAGCGCTTCACTTCGAAAGCGCGCGGAGGATGTCGCGGTCCTCATGCATGATGTCTTCCGCCAGCGTCATCTGGCGTTCGAAGTCCGGACTATAAGGGGTAAGCCGGTAGCCACCCGGGGCCTCCGTCAGGAAGAGAGAGTCGCCCTTTTTTACCCGCAGCTTGGCCATGACCTCTTTGTTGAGGATCACCCCGGCCGAGGCGCCCACTGTCGTGATTTTCAGTTTCGCCATGCTCACACTCAGTTGTAACTATATAATAGATATTATATAGAGGCAAGCTCCATTTATCCACGTAACGCCAGCGGCATTCCGTTGCATTTCAATCTTCGCGCTTAAATGCTTCGGTGCAATCTGCGCCGTTCTGGTAGCAGCCTGGTGGCCTCCAGCACTCCTGCGGCGGCGAAGCAGACGGTGAGATCGGTGAGGGCGTGAAACAGGAAAAGGTGGCGATCGGTTTGAGCGGCATCTGTGAGAGAGGCAAAGCAGAATTCGCCGACCCCCATGAGGGCCAACGCGAGGCCCAGTGCGGCCACTCTGCGAATCACCGGCGAACTGGCCGTTGCAGTGACGACTATGCCAGCGGCAAGAACCAGCGCGTACCAGAGCAGAACGTGCTCCGGCCAGGCACGAAAAAAGATAGCCCGCAGATCGCTCCAGGAACAAAAATGCCGAGCCAGCGCGCCGGGCGGATAGCCATCTTCCTGGCGGTAGTTGGCCAGCTCGGGAGGGCGGAGGTACGGCGCGCTCAGTCGCAGGTCATCATGGATAACCCGGGCTGCTAGCCGCGGGTGCGAGAGATAGAACCAGAACAGGTGGCGCCGGACCTGAGAATAGAAACGGGTCCTCCACTCTGCGTCATATATCGGGCTACCCGGTGTCCAGGCGCTCGTTCCAACATACCCGGCGTAGGTGTCCGGCAAGCCGAGGTCCCTGATGACCTTGGCGCGGGTACCGGGCTCACGCGTGAGCTTTAGAAACACCACATCGAACAGGGGCATAGCCTTCATAGGGCCCGGCAGGGTGGTGAACTCCAGCAGGCTGAGCATTAGCAGCGCCAGGCAGAGCACTGCGCCCAAAATGCGGCGAACCCGGGAAACGCGCCAGTTCATGGCTGCCGCAAAGGCCCCAGGAAAAATAGCCCAGAGGGCGTGCTGCGGCTTGGAAGTGACAAAACCAATTGCCGCAGCCGCATAAATACTCCACCACAGCCGCTGCCACGCCGAGCGGCAAACGATGTGCAGGGCGGCGACCACCATGCCCACCAGGCTGAGCCAGGCCATCGTGTCGGAGTAGAAGGAATTGAAATAGGCGACGTAGAACACGTCGGTGAAAATCCACAGCACCAGCAGTGCAAGCAGGACTCTGGAGACGGGGTGAATCTTGCGGAATAGAAGAAGTGCGCAGTAATACAAGCTCGCAAACATCGCGGCATGAATGGCCGCGAGATAGCGCATATCAAAGTTTCGGCCGGGACGAACCAGTGTTTGCAAACGAACCGCGAACCAGGCCGGTGCTGTCTCCGAATACCAGACCCTAGTGTTCCAGGGGGAGGAGTGGCGATAGTCAGAAATAAAGTATTGAAAATTGCCCCCGGCTGATTTCCTGAGTCCCACCCGGCCCAACACCTTGGGAAAGTCCCGTTATCGGCCAGACCTATGAGGGGAGGTACGAACAACTCCATGGTCAATAGAGCAAGGCAACCAATGATCAGCAATGCCTCAAGATGTGTGAGGAACTGCGGCGCGGTGCAAGCCCCTATAGCAAAGGGCCTGTCGTTCTGCAATTTCTGCGTCGAAGCTGTGGGATGGGCAGCGACCGACACCACCGCACAGACTACGTGCGACCTGGAAGGTTACAAATGAACCTGAACGTGCTACACGGAGTCAGGCTTCATCGGTACTTTGGGGTTTCGACAAGCAATCGGTTCCACTCCCTGAATCCGGAACCTCAACTTCCGCTGCCAGTTCAGTCCTGAAGCTGCGCTTCGCGTTCTCCCACTCTCCTCTGGCTCGCGCAACATACCCGAGCACGCGCTGCAGATGTTTTGGGCCAAGAAGCAAAAGCCCCAGGGCGAGCATGAAGAGGAGCTCTGTCCCCATGCCAGCCTCTATTCCTGCTCCGGCCTTGCGTCCGAAGCAGCCGCCGGTGCCGGACCGGCCAGCTTTTCTCCTTCTTCCTTCATCGCTGCTTTGAAGCCGCGAATGCCTTCCCCGATTCCCTTCCCCAGTTCGGGAAGCTTTTTGGGGCCGAACACCAGCAGCGCAATTCCAAAAATAACCAGCAGATGCATCGGCTGAAACAGTCCTTCAAACATGGTGGCTCCTCTAGAATTCGACGACATTTACAAAGACAAATTGCGGGCGCCGTAGCCATGACAGCTCCCAGCGCCCGCCGCGGCATTAGAATCCCCGCCGAACCGAATCGGCGGCGGCGGCAAGGTCCATTGCCAGTTCAAGGAACTCCGGCACCTGCCCGATAAAGAGCCCGTCTTCCGTAAAGGCCGTCACCGTGGCCACGGCCCCGGCGTTGACGGTTGATGTTGGCCGGATCACCGAACAGCGCGGCAGGTGCTTGCTCAGGAAACGGCAAGGCTCCGGCAGGATCTTGTTGGTTTGGGTGAGTTCAGTCGCGGGATTGTTGAGGTCAGGGAAGGTTAGCCCAGTGACCGGATCAACCACCCCGGCTAGAGGCTGCGACACCGCGTTGCCGGCTTTGTCGTGCCAGAGGCTGAAGTGGTCCACCTCGACCCCGCCGATGCTGATCAGGATGCGCAGCACCGTCGGGTCAGTGGCTTTAAAGGCCAAGGTCGGGTACAGGCTCGAGCCGCCCTGCTCGATAAAGGCAAAGTGAAATCCGGCAGTGTTGGCGATGGCTTGGATGCGCTGGGCATCGCGGCCGGCTATAGGGATAATCGGACTCGTGCTGGGAGGCGTGTCGGTGTCGTTTAGTGGAATTGCTGGCTGGTTCTTGATTACGAACGGCCCTTTGAATGCTGTGCCCAGGTCGGGATTCTGGCCGCTGCGGTAGCGCGTGTACCAATTGAGGTCCACGTTGAGGTTCATGAGGTTGGTAATGCGTTTGACTTGGCGGGCTCCTGTGGCCTGGCTGCTCGGCAATCTGCGAAACGGCTTCAGGTCCACCGGTGTTTCCCCGCGCGAAAGCAGAAACGCTCGTAGGAAGGCCTCATGACTTAACTCATCGTCGGTGTTATCGGTAATGTACTGCGGCATGTCGCCATCTAGATTTTGCAAGGCAAGTTTGTAGGCTGGATTGCCGCCGATGAAATCCTGAAATTCTTCCTGAGCTTGTGCGGCTCCGCCGCCAGAAGGTCCAACTCCCCCAAGTTCCGCGTATTGCACCCACAAATCACTCTCCACCGTTTCGGCCCATAGGGCAAACTGGAGAAGTGCCGCATCCCCCGGAGAAAGCTTGCTGGAGCTGCTGGTTTGCGCCTCGCTTTCCTTTCCCAGCAGTGCTCCGGCGGACAAGCCGGCACCCGCGATGCCGATGGTCTTTAGGAATGACCGCCTTCTAACCACCTGTTGCCAGCGATGTTCGACCTCGTCGTCCGCCGAAGCAGGGTTTGTTGCGCGTGCATTTGTCTCGAAGATCTCAGTAGATGGACGCTCTTCTGCCTTCATGCGCTGTGCTCCGAATAATTGGTTTGCTGATGTTTCCAGCTACTGAGGAAACCTCAGCGCCACAGAAATATTCCCCGGCACGGAAGTATTTCCTTCAGCGAAAAATTTCTTGAACGCGGTCTAATCAGAGAGTCGCGGGAAGAACAATCAACAGTTGTGAGACTTGAGATTCAAAGCTCGGCTCTTTTCCGCTCTAGAGGCCTCTTTCGCCGCAACATCGTTTCTGCCTCTAAGCCTTTGACTTCCATCTACTTATCTATCGGCACGGGAAGTCATAGCCACTTTGCCGACGATTTTGTGGCATAATGTCCATAGGGACTATGGCAACCGCAACTGCAAAAATGCTGAATGATTACTTCGCCGCATGGCTGGGCGCCAAGGTCGGCTCGGAACAGGAAGTAGTGCGACTGGTGGAGCGCGGCCTGCCCATCCGCGTGCTCAACCGCCTGCAGCAGCGCGGCCTTTCGCGCAACGAGATCGCCAGCGTCATCATCCCCCCGCGCACGCTCAAGCACCGCCGCAGCCGCCGCGAACCGCTCTCGCGCGAGGAGTCAGAGCGCGCGGTGCGCACCGCTCGCATCCTGGCCCGCGCCCAGCTGGTGATGGGTGACGAGGCCGCTGCCCTGGCTTGGCTGCGCGCTCCCCGCCAGCGCTTCCAGGGACGCACGCCCATGGAAATGCTGGCCACAGAAACCGGCGGACGCCTGGTGGAGCAGATGCTCATCCAGATTGACGAAGGCATGTTCGCCTGATGCTTCTGTGGCGCATCAGCAACCACGCCACGCTGGAGGGCGAAGGCGGCTTAATCGCCTCCGCCCGCTGGCACACGCAGGGCCATCCCATTCTTTACCTGGCGGAGACGCCCGCGGGCGCCCTGGTGGAAGTCCTGGTCCACCTGGAACTCGACCCCGCCCACCTGCCCCGAAGCTACCAACTGCTCAAGGCGGAGGCGCCGGACGACATTTCCCTGCGCGCGATTGGCAAGCCCGAGCTGGCTGAGGATTGGACGCAGAACCTGGTTACCACTCGCACTCTGGGCGATGAATGGTTGCGCTCCCGCTCCTCTGCCCTGCTGCGCGTCCCTTCCGTTATCGTTCCTGAGACTTTTAATCTGCTGCTGAATCCGCATCATCCCGAGGCAGCCCGCATTCGCATCGTCTCCCACCGCAACTACCCCTGGGACAAAAGGCTGCTGAAATAGCGAGCCTTCTGGGCGCCTACCACATCGCACGCTCAAAAATGTTTGAACCTGAACGCACGATTCGTATCAGGACATGTCTTCAGACATGCCGAATGAGCGCGCGCTAGAGCCCGGCTTTTGCCGCTGGGCGGTGCGTTTCAGCGCCTGAAGGCGAAGCTCTCAGACTTCCGCGTGGGCACAGCTGAAGCTGTTGCCGTGATACGGATCTTCCCTCTTGTTCACATTTCTCACGGCAGACAGCAGGGCCGGCCCGTCTTTGTCCACCGGGCGCCTCTTTCGCCCCGCGCAGAGGAGATCCTCAAGCCGGGCCATAATCTGCCGCTTGACCTTCCGGAAAAAAACCGTCAAGATGTGCCCGCTTCGGGCGTGGTCAATGCCAAGCTTTCACCGTTCGGGTCCTGATTCAAGTAGCACCGGAACTGATTTCACAGTTTCAGCGGGTCATTTAGGAACATCGCATCTCAAAACTTCAGCTAAGGGGATATCTCATGGGCGCATTCTGCGTTAAATGCGGGGGCAAACTCGATCCGGGAGCGAAATTCTGCGCGCAGTGCGGGCAAACAGTAGCGGCAACAGGCTCGCCAGCCGCATCGACTCTTGCCAGTCCGGCCACGGCGGCGCCAGCCAAGGGTGGCGGCGGGGCCAAAATCATCTTTGCCCTGCTCGGCGTTTTCGCTTTCTTTGTGCTGGCGGCAGCGGGCAGCTGCTTCTACATTGGCTACCGCGTGCGCAAGCGCGCCCAGGAGTTCTCGCAAACCTACAAGACCACCCCCTATACGGGGAACCGCGATGCCTGCCGGCTAGCCACGAAGTCGGAAGTAGCCGCGGCGTTCCACATGCCGGTGGTGAGCGTGGAAAATTCGGGAGGCAACTGCATTTACGATTTTGGCGGCATGAAGCGGCTGGCGGTTGATGTGACCTGGGAAGGCGGCACCATAGCCATGAAGCTCAGTCACGGCGCCCTGAAGAGCATTTCCGGCGGCATGGATACCTTCACCGCCATTCCCGGGGTGGGTGATGAGGCCTATGTCGAGCCTATGGGCTCCGGCATCATGATGCGCAAAGGTGATGTCATGGTGAACATTGATATGCGCACGGCCGGCCAGAACGCCGACGCAGGCAAGCAGATTGCCGGCATAATCGCCGGGCGGTTGTAGCGTAAAGGAATTCCGGCGGGCAAAGCGCCCGTCGGACACCTCTCATATTGTTATTTCACCGCAAAAGAAAAGACTGAATTAAAGATCAGTCCTTCGCCGTGATTGTTGGCCACGTCGGCCCCGGAGAAGCGTTTGCTCTTGCTCCGCGGCCGCAGCACTACCCCGTACTGGCCCGCCGCCAGCGGTGATGCCGGCGATATCTGCACGTGCCCCGACCCGAGCTTGTTGGCGCGCACCGCCACTTTCTCTTCCACGTAGGAGGAATACACTTCCCAGTTGGCCGACGAATCCTGCATGGTGTCCGCCTTGCCTTGGGATGCTCCAACCAGGCGCCAGTTATTGCTGGTTGCCGTCAGTTTCACGATGGCCGGCTCGTACTCTTCCTCGTTGATTCCTGGGATTCCGGTAAAGGTCACGTCGAAGCTGGGTGAATTTTCCAGTGCATTGCCGGCACTCGGACCGGGCAGCGCCCACACGTAGGTGACCGTCGGTTTACGATGGCCCATGATGCCGGACATGACACTGGCGCCGGCGGTGACCCCGGAGTAGGTGCCATATCCTCCGCCGTGCGACCAGGCCTGCCATGCCGCTTCATTCACCCCCACCTGAAAAGCCTGGTTGACGGCCGAATCCGTGGCCAAGGCTCCCATAGATGAGGCTTTGCTCTTGGTCTGGGCCAGTTGCGTCTTCTCCAGGGGCAGCGCCACACTCTTGCCTCCCTGCGCCACCGTTACCGCAAGCTGGCCGCCGTTAGGCAAGGCCGCGCTTGGGGCAGCAACCGCGGGAGCGGCAGTGCTGGCAGCCGCCGCGCTGCGCTTCTTTGACGAGGCGGAAATCATGGCATCCATCACCGTCTGCGGCACGCCTGCTTTCTGCAGCGCGATCAGACCGTTGGCCGAAACGTCGAAGTCGGTCTCATTGGCCTGGATGGCATTCGAGATGACCGATGCGGGCAGACCGCTCTTCACCATCTTGACGACATCGGCGTTGGTGAGCGGTTGTTGGCTCTGCTGCGCGAAAACTGCAGTCGCGGCACAGCCCAAGCAAAGAGCAAGCAATAGCACAGAAATTTTTTTGTTAAGCACAGGCCGTCTCCTTGTGGAGGTACTTTTGAAACAGGCCCCCCGAGCCCCAAAATGCGATGGGGTACATACGATACCGTGGTCCTGAAATTTGTCAACGGTGGCGAAAATGCCCTACAGACCCTGAATGGCGCCGGCGTGACTTGCGGCTATCCGGTGAGCATCCTTCCCGCCGCTGGGAGATGGGTCCGATTTTGTGTAATACAATTCTCCTAAGCGCATTTATTTCTTATGCCTTTATACGAATACCACTGCCGAAAATGCGGCCAGACATTCGAATTGCTGCGCCGCATGCAGGACGCTGATGGTGAGTTGAAATGTCCCTACTGCGGCTCCAAGAAGACGGAGGCAGTTTTCCACTTTCTCTGCGGGGGGATGCGGAAAGGGGGGCTCGGGCAAGTTCACCTGAGCGCGCTGAGTGCGCCGGTCGGCCGCCTAACTCGCTACGTGCTTACGGTTCCGAACAGAAAAGCACAAGGTCCTTCGACTCGCCCTCCTTTCGCTCCGCTCAACTCGCGTTCGCTCAGGATGACAATTGAAGTATTACTTGGCTGAGGCCAATTCGTCGGTTGCCGAATCAATCAGGGCGCTCTCGTTCTCCAGGACCTTGGCCACGCGCCCGATCTCGGTGTTAGCTTCCGGCCAACGCTTCTGCTCAATGGCCTCGCGCACGCCGGGCATGGTTTTGGGCGCATAGCCGGTATACACGCCGGGCGCGTAAATCACGTGCTTGTACCAGGAGCGGCGAGGCAGACCGGCATCGTCGGTCAGCCGCCGCTCGCTCTCCATCATTTTCTGGTTCAAATCGGCGAGCATCGCCGGCGACACACCCTGGGGCGAAGCCCACGCCTTCTGCAGCGCTTCCTGGTAGCGCCTGGCGCTGCGGTTGAGCTGGTCCACCGCGTTTTCCAACGGCGCGAAATTCAAATACGGCGGCACTTCTTCGCGCGGCGGCGCCACCTTCGGCCGGCGCGGGTCGTTGATCGCGTGGAACAGACCTTCATCCAGCTCGCGGTCGCGCTCGATGGCTTCACTGCGCTTGTCCTCCGCCAGCTTTTTGAGCTGCGTGAGATAGAGCTGCATGGTGTCGGCAAAATCGCTGAAGTCGAAGGGCAGCAGGTCAGAGTCGGCCAGGCGCATTACCGCCGTGCCTACGGTTTGTGCCAGGGCACGCCCATACACGAAGGTGGTATCGGAAAAATGTGTATACCAATAGAAGTCATCGTAGATGGAGTGGTACACGCCTGCATCCGGGTCTTCGCCGTCGTAGGCCAGGTTCAGGCTGGCGACCCCCAGGTGATCCGCGAAAGTTGTGTAGTCGGTGCCTGAACCCAGCGCCCCCATGCGGAGGTCAGCACGGTCGCGAATCTTCTTGCGGTCTTCCTCAGACTTCGCCTCTGCGACGCCGTGCATCTCGTCCCGCTGCCACACCGAGACGCCGCTCTCGGGGTCCTGAATGTCGCGCGCCACGCCGTTCATAAAGTGCTCCAGCGTGTGCGAGCCCTCCGCGGTGAGGTAGCCGCGACCGTTGCCATCGGTGTTGATGTAGGCGACGGCATGTTGCTTCAGTTCATCGCCGTGCTCTTCCGCCCACTCTGTCGAGCCCAGCAGCATGGGCTCTTCGCCGTCCCAGGCGGCGTAGATGATGGTGCGCTTGGGCTTCCAGCCTTGTTTTACAAGCTGCCCCAGCGCACGCGCCTCTTCCAAGAGCGCTACTTGGGCGGAGATAGGATCGTCGGCGCCGTTCACCCAGGCGTCATGGTGATTGCCCCGAACAATCCACTCGTCCGGTTGGGAAGAGCCGGGGATTTTCGCGATGACGTCGTTCACCGGCTTGAGGTCCCAATTGGATTTCACCACCAGATGGACTTTGGCCGGCCCCGGGCCCACGTGGTAGGTGATGGGCAGCGAGCCCCGCCAGGCTTCCGGCGCCACCGGCCCCTGCAGGGCTGCCAGCAGCGGCTGGGCGTCACCATAGGAGATGGGCAGCACGGGAATTTTGGTGATGCTGGGCGCTTCCTTCACCGAAAGCCGTTTGGCGTCCGGCGTGGCGCCAACGCCCGGTGTGAGCGGATCGCCCGGGTTGGAGGAAGCAAAGTCCATGACGCTGCCGCGCTGCACGCCCTCAGCCGGTCTGGTTGGGCCCTTGGGGAACACGTTGCCTTCGAAGTAGCCGTCATCACGCGGGTCGGAATAGATGAGGCAACCGATGGCGCCATGCTCGCCCGCCACCTTGGGCTTCACCCCGCGCCAGGAATTGCCGTACTTGGCAATCACAATGGCGCCCTTGACGGAAACGCCCAGGCGCTGCAGTTGCTCGTAGTCTGCCGGCAAACCGTAATTTACGAACACCAGGGGCGCGGTTACATCGCCGTCAATCGAGTAGGCGTTGTAGGTGGGCAGCTGTTCGCTGTTCTGGCTGGAAGTAGGGTCCACGGCCAGCGCCGGCTCCTGCAGTTTGGCCGTGAATTTCGTAGGCTCGACCATCTCCACCAGGCGCTCCTTGGGCGTCGGGAACAGGACCTCAAAGGTTTCGATGTGCGCGTCCCAGCCGAACTCTTTGAACTTGGAGAGGATCCATTCCGCATTAGACTTGTCGTAGGGCGAGCCCACGTGATGGGGCCGGGCGCTCAGCCGCTGCATGTACTCGCGCATCAGCCGCGGGCTGGGCAAGGCGCGAAACTTCTGTTCCCATTGCCGCTCCGCCGGCGACGAGGCCGTGGTGAAGCCCTGCAAAGGCGATTCATCGGCGCCCAGCGGCGCGCTCACAAGAAGAATTAAAGCTGCCCAGAGAATCAGCCGTCGCATTATCGCTCCTCGATACCTGCCGCTATCCTGGGCAGGCTGCCGCCTTCCAGGATCCCGCGCCTACAGTGCTAAACGATGTCCCCGCAGGAAGGAAGTGGAAGGTTACCGCATGCAGCGTGGAAAACAAAATCGGCTTCAACTTTCTCACTTGCCGCCGTGCCCATTGACTTCGCCGGCTCGCAACTGCCGCACACAGTAGTCGTGCCTTCCCGGTGTGCAGGCTTCCACCTGATACAGCGGGACGTCCTCTGGACGAACAACATAATCGCCGCTGGCAAGCTGGTACGAATCTTTGTAGCTGGTAACCACGATGCCGTTGTTCTCGGTGGCACGAATACGGAACTGCCGGGTGGAGGGCTCGTAGTTCGCATAGCTGAAACAGCGGCCCACGCAGACCCGGTCCATGACATGCGCCAGGGGATCTAGGCGTAGATTCTTCTCTGAGGACAGGAACACCACCCGGGCGTCCCGCGGAATTTTCTGCTGCACCACGGCCTGGATCTGGTCTTCCTGCCGGTTTGCCCATGCACCGTCGGCGTACAGAAAACCGAAGAACACTACAGTCACAGCGGCCAGCGCAATCATCTCCAGGCGGCGGGCGCGCACCTCGGCCAGCACCACACATAGCAGCACGCCCGCGACGAGCGACATGCGGTCGGCTATGTACACCAGGGCATGACCGTACCGGGGAAAATCAATACGCGTAGGTATGAGCATTACTCCTACCGCGGTCAGCAGCAGCAGTTGCGCCGGAATCGGCAGGCCGGCGCGCCCGCCGCTCTCCTTCAGCAAACGCCGCAGCCACACCAGCCAAAGCAGCAACAGCCCGGCGGTGACAATCACGTACTTGCGCCCGTAGACCAATGCCTGATCGGCGCCGGTGATGCCAAAGATCTGCAAGGGAGACCACACGGTGTGGTAGCGCGCCAGGAGAAACTGCTGCGTCGCCAGCAGAACCGCGATTCCCGCGCCTAGGAGATAAAGACGCCGCTTTTCCGCCATTCGGCTGGCGATCAGCATGTAGAAGGCAGCGCCCGCCGCCCACACCGCGGGCAAGGGGTGCGAGAGCCAGGCCAGCGCCAGTAGAGGCGTGGACGCCGCACGTCGGCCTGGGCTTCCTTTCCAGAACGCCGCCAGAAACCACAGGCAAAATCCCAGCGACAGATAAAAATTGAAGAATCCGATGTGAAAAACGAAGCCGTAGGCCAGCACAGCGATACAGGGGGCGAGGAACCAGGGCCGGCGGCCCGAAGCCGCCGAGATAAAGGCAAATGCCCCACCAGCAAAAAACAGCACACAGAGCGAAGCGGTGATTCGCTGCGCGGCCGCCGCTCCGAACACCGCCAGCAGCCAGGTCAAAAGCCAATCAAAGGCGACATTTGTCCACTGCGGAACGATGCTAATGCCGTGAACAGCGCCGCTGCGAATCTGCAGCGCCAGCCAGGAGTTGTAGAGATGACTGGAGAGATCGCCGGCCTGGATGCGGCTCTGCCAGAAGCAGGGCGCCAGGATGAGAGCCAGAAAAAGGAAGAATCGCCAATCGCGCCACAGGGGCGGTTCACGCACCGGCTGGGGTTGATTCGCGATCTGCTGGGCAGGAAATGCGGAAGCCACGCTGGGCGGATTATAGACGCATGCCTTGCCCGAGCCCAATGCTCAAGCAAGGCATGCACTTTTAGCGTCGCCCCTGTTTCAATGGGTCGGGGGGCTCAAGCAGCCGCACCAGCTGGCTTCTCACGGCCAGCCCGCTGCTCAACGCCCTCGGCTCCCGGCCCGCGATCAGCAGGCACCCTCGCCTACTGAACAGCTTTGATGCGGACCGTGCCGTCGCCCACTACCGTCCACGCCGTGCTCAGCTGGGCGTTGGCGTTGGCGACCGCGTTCTGCACCGTCTCGCCCGCCACCAGGTTCTGGGCAATAGCCACCCAGACCTGCGCCGCCTGCTGCAAAGTGACGCTGGAGCTCGGCGGCACAATCAGCGCCTGGTGCGCGGTGGTTGCATCAATTCCCCACAACTCTTCGAAGATGGCGCCATCATCGGCCGAGGCCACGAACACCACCTTGGTTTTGCCCGCCAACAGAGAGGCATCCACCCAGCTGCTGGTAAGCCCTACTGGCGAAACCAGCGTGTAGCTGGGGTCGCTGGCGCTCGCCGCCTTCTCCATGCAGTCAGAGGAAAAGCACAGGCCTACGGACTGCTGCCCGCCACTGAAGCTAAAGCTGAGCGCGTTACCAAGGAAGGCCACCGCGTCCTCAGGCTTATCCAGTTGCTCCAGGAAGCTGGCAACGCTCGCCTGGTCCAGAGCGTAGTACAGG
This sequence comes from Terriglobales bacterium, assembly GCA_035280205.1. Lineage (GTDB taxonomy): Bacteria > Acidobacteriota > Terriglobia > Terriglobales > Acidobacteriaceae > JAICWP01. Next base: position 13,443 of record DATEGI010000126.1, read on the forward strand.
TTATTGACGGGTGCAGCCTGCTGCATGGCGGACTCAAACTGGCTCACCGAATATTGCCCGCTGGGCTGCAGAGGCAGGAAGTGGCGCAGGAACGGCATGGGCGGCGCTTCCTGTTCCGTAATATTGCCCGCCAGCATCGGCCAGCTGGTCACACCCGCCTGCATATCCGGACCCACCGCGGCTTCCAGTGAGCTATCGGCGTTGGAGAAGCCCAGCCAGGTTCCGCCCGCGTAGTAAGTCTCCGCGTTCAGGCCCAGCGCGTTCGAAAGGACCGCCGGGCTGGCATTGGCGTCAATCGAGAAAATCTGGCTGCTGGTGGCCAGCATGGCTCCGCCACCCGCCATGGCGCTCACAACCTGTGCGCTGCCAAAGCTGGCGGTCGTAGACGTGCCGTTGTTAACGTCAAAGGTCAGGATCGAGCCGGAGAAGGAGCCCTGCTGCGCGTACACAGTTCCGCCTTCACCCAGCGCCATCACGAACGTGATGGAGAAGTTCGAGGTCCAGGGCAGCGCATAGTCGGTCTTCGCGCCGTTCAGCAGGTGCGAGATGTAGGCCTGGTTGCTCGAACTCAGGGTTACTGATTTGTTCCAACCCGCAAGCAAGCCACCCTGGCCGTCAGGCAGAACCTGCTCAGGCTGCCCCTGGGTTTGTGTGGTCACATCGTTGAATTGCTCCAGGCCGGTCAGGCTGCTGCCGCCGGAAGTTTGCACCTGCATGAGCTGCAGCGTGTCCGAATAGCTTACGTTGCTGAAGCTGCTGCCCTGGCAGTTCAGCACGCGGTTAGTAGATTCCACTTCCAGGTACACGTTGCCGTCAGGAAGAACCGACAGCGGTCCATGGTTGGGCAAAGTGGGCACCACGACCGTGCTGCCGGACTGGCACACCAGGTTGTTGGACGTATTGTAAGCGGTGTTTTGATAGGTATTCGACGAGAGGGGCAGCGGCACAGTGAACTTCACCTGGCCGGTCGCTCCATTCAACACCAGCACTGCCGCCGAAGCGGTGGTGCTGCTGTTGCTGGTCTGCACCACATAAACATCGCCATCCGGATGTACCGCCAGCACTGAATCCAGCATGCTGGGGCTGTTGTAGGTCCACGCCACCGCCTGCGAACCCGCATCCACTTTCACCATGGAGTACTGCGAGTAATTGAAGCTCCCGTTATTGAACACCTGGCTGTCCAGCACTGCCAAACCGCCGTCCGGCGTTCCCGCCTGCAGCATCTCGTTGTCCCACAGGAAGGAGCTGTTGGAGCTCACGGAGCTGGCAAGCAGCGGCGTGCTCCACAACTGGTGACCATCGCCAGCCAGGGCGCGCGCCAATGTGCCCGTGGGCGTTCCTTCCAGCACGTACATATCAGGCGAGCCCGGAGCCGAGGGCTGAGCCGCCACAAAGTTGTTGATCCAGTTATTGGTGGTGTCCAGCGGCAACACCTCCCAGCGCTCAGTACCGACAGACAGCGGCCCTGCACTAGCGACCGTGACCAATTCCTGCGCGGTCAGCTGCTGATAAGTTGCGGTAACCGTCGCAGAGCCCGGTGCCAGAGCGACCATGCTGCCGTCAGAATTGACCTGCAGCACGGAGCTGTCGGTTCCTGACCAGCTCGCCGGAATGCTGCGGCCCAGGTTATCGGTGGCCGAAACCGAGCGCCGCTCGCCAACTGCCATGGTGATGGTCTGCGGTGTAATCAGAATCTGCGTCGGCGGCGGATTCAAGGTTGGCGGCGGAGGCGGCGGAGGCGGAGGCTGAACCACATTCAGAGTCACGCCCACGTTGGCCGAAGAGCTGTTTCCAGCCGCATCAGTCGCCATCACCTGCACCGTGTTGCCGCCCTGGTTGAGCGTCACATTGCAACTGAACGCGCCGCCACCGAACGTGGCTGCAGCGCCATTGCAGAGCACGGAGGCCACGCCCGAAGAAGCATCGTTCACCGAGCCGCTTACCGCCAAAGAGCTGCTGGAAACTGTGCTGCCGTTGGCCGGCGAAGAGATCGAAATCGCCGGCGGCACGCTATCAATGCTGACAAATGCGGTTGTCTGGCTGGAGTTTCCTGCCTTATCCACGGCGGTGCCATTCACCTGGCTCACACCTTGCGCCGTAACCGTCACTGGCGAGGGACAAACCGCCACTCCGGATAGCGAATCGCTGCAGCTGAAGCTGACCGTCACGTTGCTGTTGTTCCAGCCGGAAGAATTGGGCACCGGGCTGGCCACGGCGCTGATCGCCGGCGGCGTCAAATCGAGATTCACGGTCACGCTGGTGCTGGCAGTCTGGCCAGCTGTGTCCACGGCCGTGCCACTCACAACTTGATTAGCGCCCTGTGTGTCTACCGTCACCGCCGCGGGACAGGTGACGTCCATGAATGCATCGCTACAGCTGAAGGTCACAGTCACGGGCGTGTTATTCCAGCCGGCCGCGTTGGGCTGCGGCGAAACGGAGGCGGTGATGCTAGGGGGATCGTTGTCCACGCCCAGAATTTCCACGCTGATGGCGCCACCCGGCTCGCCGCGCAGCTCTACAGAGAGCTGGTTCGAGCTCTGCAGGTTCACCGGCCGGGAGACGGCGCGGTGACGGTCATCGAAATCGCCCTCACGCAGGACCACTTGGCCGTTGAGCCAGATGACCGCTTTTTCCACGGCGCGGTACCCGTTCCCTCCGTTGACCACGACAAGGGTGTATTGCGTGTTGGGGTATTTCACCGAGAACTGCACGCTCTGCGCCCACGGGGCGCCCTTGCTGCGCATGAACGTCTGCGGCCCATAGGCTTTGAAGTTAATGCCGTAAGCCTGCCCCAACAGCAAGCACACCAAAACCGCAATCCATGTCGTGCGCCGGAACTGCGAGCGATGCTGCATGTGCAACCCCTCCCGCCGTCTCTGGCCCAAGCCAGCACAGCGATCCGAAACGGGACACAGCCTACGCAATCCCCGGCAATTGAGCATCTCGCGCCGGTA
>DATEGI010000127.1:0-12665 GCA_035280205.1 Terriglobales bacterium
TACCTGCGGGGAGAGTTATTTCAGCCGTTTGCCACGGTTTCAGAAAATGGCCGACTGGTTACCGGCCAGCAGCAGTTCTCAGGCGAGGTGTTTGGGGCGAAGCTGCTGGAGGCATTAGAGAATGTGGGCACGACGAGGGCAAGCGGCCACGCCGCGTAATGCCATCGAGACCTTTCGGTCCTGTTAGGTGATCTGTCATGTTGAGCGAGGGCGTATGCCCGAGTCGAAATTGAGGCGTTTAGCGGGCGTCCGAGCCCGCTGCCGAAATCCTGAGCGCAGCGAAGGACCTCCTGAAAACGCGGCTGAGTATCGCGAACAACGATATTAGAACTCCCTGGCACGTCCTTGGTAATAGACGCGGCGCAGGGGTCCTTCGACTGCGTGGGCTGATTCGCAAGCGAATCAGTCCTCTGCGCTCAGGATGACAGATCTAAACTGTAGTCGCAGCAGCGCTAATCGCAGCAGCGCTAATCGCAGCAGCGCTTCGCTCGCAGGCCTTCCACGCCTTCGCGGGCGATCAGAGGCACCATGACCAGGGCGGCCACAGGATCGGCCCACCACCAGCCCAACAGCGCGTTCAGCAACAGGCCAGCCAGCAGGATGGCGGAAAGATAGGCACAGAAATCGGACTGCCGGGAATCGGCGTGCATAGCGCCACTGTTAAGCTGACGGGCTACCTGGCGTTTGGCGCGTGCCAGCAGCGGCATGGCTATCAGCGCGGCGATGGCCACGGCAATGCCGAAGATGCTTTCCCCGGGAGCCTCGTGGCGCACAAGACCCTTCACGGAGTCGTACGCTACGTAGGCGGCGAGAGAGAGAAAGCATATACCTACCAGGCGCTGGGCGCGGTGTTCAGCGTGCTCGCGGCGCTCGGCGTCACCCTCGGCGCGCAGGCGCCACAACAAAACCACGCCAGATGAAATCTCGATGACCGAGTCCAGGCCAAAACCGACCAGGGCGATGCTACCCGCGAGAAAACCTGCAATCAGCGCGGCAATTCCTTCTGCTGAGTTCCAGGCTACAGTCAGGTATTCCACGCGCCGGCCGCGGCGGGCGGCTGCTAATTGCGTAATCGAGTGATCGGGTGATTGAGTAATTGGGTTCGGCGGTTGTGATGGAACAGCCATAGTAGCCAAAAAAAAATGCATAGGTCCTTCGGTCGCGCTCACCGCGCAAGCGCGGCTCGTGCTTCCTCAGGATGACATCATCTTTTGACAGAACGCGGTTACCAATGGAAAGTGGTCTCAAACCGCACAATTACGCGATTGCACAATTACCCGATTACTCAATTACACAATTACTCAATTCTTCTCCCCGCGTCTCATCCGCAAATATGCCCGGATGAATGGATCAATGTCGCCGTCGAGCACGCGGTCCACGTCGCCCACTTCTTCCTTGGTGCGGTGGTCTTTGATGAGCCGGTAAGGCGCCAGCACATAAGAGCGGATCTGCGAGCCGAAATCAATGTCCAGCTTGGATTCTTCCAGTTTTTTGGAGACCTCGCGCTTCTTTTCCAGTTCATGCTCGTAGAGCTTGGAGCGCAGGATGCTCATGGCGCGCTCCCGGTTTTTGTGCTGTGAGCGCTCGTTCTGGCAGCTGACCACGATTCCGGTGGGATTGTGCGTGATGCGTACCGCAGAGTCGGTGGTATTCACGTGCTGCCCGCCCTTGCCGCTGGAGCGGTAGGTGTCCACGCGCAGGTCTTCCGGCTTGATAACGATTTCGATGCTCTCATCAATTTCCGGCGAAACGAACACGCTGGCAAACGAGGTGTGCCGGCGCTTGGCCTGGTCGAAGGGTGAAATGCGCACCAGGCGGTGCACGCCGATTTCGCTGGTCAGCAGCCCGTAGGCGTACTGCCCGTTCACACTGAAGGTGGCCGACTTGATGCCCGCTTCTTCGCCCGGCTGGTAATCGTTGAGCACGTTTTCAAAGCCGTGGCGCTCGCCCCAGCGCAGGTACATGCGCAGCAGCATCTCCGCCCAGTCCTGAGACTCAGTGCCGCCGGCGCCGGGGTGAATGGTTACAATGGCGTTGCGGGCATCGTTTTCGCCGGAGAGCAGGGTCTCGGTCTCGATGCGGTCCACCGTCTCGCGCAGAGCGGCAATTTCGCGCTTCAAGTCAGCGGCGACATTTTCGCCTTCGCGGGCTAGTTCCAGGTAGGCGGAAATATCATCGCTGCGCCGGACCAGGTCGGATTCGGTGGCCAGAACGTCTTCCAGGCGCTTGCGCTCGCGCATTACCTTCTGCGATTCCTGGGGATTGGACCAGAGCTTGGGGTCGGAGGCTTTCTTTTCGATTTCGCTTAGTTGCTGGCGCAGCCGGTCGGCGTCAAAGATACTCCCGAAGATCGCGCACCTTGCCCTTAAGCGCGACGTACTCTTGCTCAAGCTCTTCAGCCATTAGGAGGAAACCTTCCCGGAGGGGACTCGGTAGCGCCACAAAAGCGCTGCCCCAGAAATTATCGCACACAGGTAAGCGAACCAATCGCCATAGCGCGTGTAGAAGGTGGTTCCATTGACCAGGGCATAGGGCGCTTCCAGCGCGGTACGCTGCTTGCGCGATACGTGGGCTATGACGCGGCCGTAGGGATCAATCGAGGCGGTCAAGCCGGTATTGGTGTCGCGCAGCAGCCAGCGGTCGTTCTCGATGGCACGCATGCGGGCCTGGTTCAGGTGCTGGGCCCAGGCGCCCGTGTCGCCGTACCAGCCATCGTTGGAAATATTCACGAAAACCTGGCCACCATTGCGGGCGAACTGCCCCACCTCGTTAGGGAAGACCGCTTCATAGCAGATGAAAACGCCGAGCTTGTAGCCGTCCACGAGCAGAGGCTCGCGGGAGGAGCCTCGGCCAAACTCGCCCACCGCCTGGGTCAGCCCGCCGGCAAACCCGAATATGGATTTGAAGGGCACATATTCGCCGAAGGGCACCAGGTGAATCTTGTCGTAGCGCGCCACCCATTGGCCTTGCGGCGACATCAGCGCCGCCGAATTGTAGGCCTGGCCGGTTCCTGCCGGAACACCTGGATCCTCGCCCAGGCTGCCCGCCACCACGTAAGCGTGGTCTTTCTCGGCCACTGCGGCAATGAGTTGACGAAAGCGGGGATCGTTAACGTAAAACGGCGCGGGTGATTCGGGCCAGACTACCAGGTCGGGCTTGGGGGCGCCCGACACCTCCGGCGGCACGCTCAGTCGGGTCAGATCGGCGACTGTGCTCTGGAAATATTGCGCCGTCCAGAGGTCCGAGGGCAGGATGGGAATGTTTTCCTGCACCAGCAGCGCGGTGTGGTCCGTGCGCAAAGGAGCGGGGTGGATCAGGGCCAGCAGCTGCAGCGCGGCCGCCACCACAAGGCCCTCGACGAGAATTAGTTTGCGCTTGTCGCGGCCGACCAGGAAGGCGGCGGCAAACACCGTGTTTACCAGCATGATTTCGAACGACACGCCGTAGACGCCGGTGATGGTGGCAAGGCGGCTGAGCGAGATGTTATTCACCTGCGCGGTGCCCAGCAGGTCCCAGGGAAAGCCGCTAACGCGGGTGCGGGCCAGTTCCAACGCCACCCACACAAACGGGCTGAGAAACAGAGCGCGGCGCGAGCCCCCGGCCCTGCCGCCCACCAGCAGCGCCACGGTTAGCCCAAACAAGCCTTCGTACAGGCCGAGATAAAGGCAGAAGAGCACCAGGATGCCGGCGGCCGCCGCGGCGCTCAGCCCGCCGTACTGATGCATGGTGTGGTAGACCCAGTAGCAAGTGCCGGCGTACCACATGACACCGCTCACGTAACCGAGCAGAAAGCCCTGAAAGGCTGTGGCCGGCAGATATTTCTGGACCAGGCCCGAAGGCAGGCGAATTTCCTCAGGTTCGCGCGCGCGCAACACCGCTACCAGCAGCGGCGCAATGGCAATCCAGCTCAGCGGGTAAAGATTGGGCAGGGGGAACGCCAGAATCTGCAGGACGCCGGAAAGAATGGCCAGCAGCCAGGCATCGAGATGGATTTGCCTCACAGTTGAAGCATAGCAAAAGCGGCTAACCCCAGTTTCGAGTTTCAAGTTTCAAGGGAACCTCAGCGAAACTTGAAACTGGAAACTCGAAACTAGCGTTTTCGACGATACCGGTTGAACTCGTGATCGCCCACCTTGCGGCAGCTGATCCACGTCCACCAGGGGGCATTGTCTGGCGTGAATCCCGGCGCGCCAAATGTTGTGGGACGCAGGCGCACCGGCCACTCCCACTCCCCGGGTTCCTGCTCGCGGGGGATAATCTGCCCGGCTTCCACCGGCGAAATGGTCAGAAACTTTTCGTCAATCAGGCCGGCGCGGGACATGTAACCGTAAAGTGTCGGGCCACCTTCGCAGAGCAGCAGGCGAATCCCCAGCTCCCGTGCCAGCAGTCGCATGGCAGCGGGCAGGTCAACCAGGTCGCCTTCGTCGGCCACCAGGACACGAACGTGCGGATGACTTTCCTGCTGCGGCGCGAGCTTGGCGGCACCCACCTTGGAGGTGAGAATCACCGCGTTCACCTTATCGCCATCAAAAACGGCATAGTCGGAGAGCTTAAGCGCGGCCGAACCGGTCACGAAAATGATAGTTTCGTGACGGCGGCCTAGGCGGGCGCGCAGTTCGTGCAACTCAGGGTCCTCGATCGTGTAGGTCGCTCCCCGGGAGGCGGGGCCAAGCGCGACCCTCTCCACCTGCAATGTTCTGCTGCCCAGCAGCACAGCATCGGCGTGGGCGCGCAGCAGATCCATGAGCCAGCGGTCCTCGGCGGAATGGGAAATATCGCTTCCCAAGGCGTGCTGGCCTTTCCAGGACGCGATGCCGTCCAGGGTCTGCACAAAGTTGGCATAGATCCAGGGGCGATCCTTCGGCGGCACCGGGAAACCCAGCTTGCCATAAAAAGCGTAGGCGGGATGCTGCAGAGGGATCTCTTCGCCGTGGTCGAACAGGACTTCAAACTTGCGCATGCACCGGCTCGATCTTCTGGCGCACGAAGTCCACGATTTCCGGGGTTATGTAAGTGGGCGGTGAAATGTAGAAAATCGGCTTGTCCGCCAGCTGGGCGGGCGAAACATGGCTCCAGGCGGGCTCTTTGTGGCCATTGGCGGCGGGATCGTGCAGCACGACGGCATCGGCGCGCTGGAGATAGCGGCGGGCAGATTCCTTGAAGTCGGCCACGGCGAAATCCAACACGGTCAGATAGGCGTCGGGCTGCAGGAAGCCGACGACGCTGTTCGACTCGATAATTACGTTTTCATCGGAGGCAATGCGCTGCTGAAACGCCGGCATTACTTCTTCCAGCTTCCCCTGCCGGCAGCGCACCCACAGCCCTTTGACAGCCCCCGCCGCGAGGAAGCGGGAGGTATCGGAGTCGCCCTCCCCGTCGTAGACCTGAGTAATCGCCCAGGGATGCTCGTCAACCTGGCAGGCGCAGGGCTTTCCATCCACCGAGCACACTCCGTGGCCATACTGGCTGATCTTGACGGCGGTCCAGTTACGCTCGCGAAAGGCAGAGATCAGGCCAGCCATGAGGCTGGTCTTGCCCACGTTGCGCGTGTGCCCGCCGATGACGATGAGGGACATGGCTCTTGGCTCTTGGCTCTTGGCTCTTGGCTCTTGGCTCTTGGCAACTAGCAACTAGGTACTGGGTACTGGGTACTAGGTACTGCTCTTCTTCCCTAGCCTCGCCAATACCGCCAGCTCCTTCAAATATTGGCGCAAGGGGCGTGCCGGCGTACCCCAAAATACCGCCCCTGGCCCGCGGACCACCTTCTTTGGGAGCACGCCACATTGCGAGCCCAGGACCACACCCTGTTCGATGCGCGCATGGTCCCCAATGCCTACCTGCCCGCCAATCACGGCGCTGTTCTCCACTGTAATGCTGCCAGAAAAACCCGTCTGGGCGGCAATCACCACATCTTCTCCGATGCGGACATTGTGGCCCACGTGCACCAGATTATCCAGCTTCGTACCCCGACCGATGACGGTCAAGTCCAGGGCTCCGCGGTCCACGGTAGTGTTGGCGCCGATCTCCACATCGTCGCCAATCTCCAGGCCGCCAATCTGGGGAAACTTTTCGTAGCAGCCGGTGGTGGGATCGCGCACGTAGCCGAAGCCGTCGCTGCCCAGCACCGCGCCGCTGTGCACGATTACCCGCTTGCCCAACCGCACTCCGGCATAGATTGTCACATTGGGTGCGATGTTGCACTCACTTCCCATGCGAACCTCCGGACCAATAACGCTGCCGGCGCCGATGCGGGTGCGGTCGCCAATTACGGCCCTCTCCCCAATAACCGCCCCCGGCTCAATAGCGATATGGCGTCCCAGGCGGGCTGAATCTTCAACGACGGCGGAAGAGTGAATCCCCGGCTCGAACGACCGCGGCGGGCACAGCAACCGAGCGGCCCGCGCAAATGACAGCTTGGGAAAACGCACAATCAGTAGCGGCTTTCGCGATTTGCCGGTCGCCGCAAACTCGCCTGCCATTACCGCGGTTGCGTCGGAATCCAGAGCTTTCGCCAAGGCCGCCTCGTCTTCGGCAAAGACCAGATCGCCGGACTTGGCCGAGCCGATGCTGGCCACGCTTTCGACCTCAATTCCGCCGTCGCCCACAAGCTGCCCTGCAATCTTTTGCGCTACCGCCGCCAGGGTAGTTTTCATGCCAACGTTGTATACAAATCGGTTCGCGGTTGCCAGTACTCAGTTGTGAGTTGGCGACGGCGGATGACAGAGGAACCAATTAATCGGTTGTAACTAGGGCCGCCAGGCGCCTGGGTGCGACGAGGGCATAGCTGCTTAACAGCAGTTCTCTTACTTCCTCCCAATCAATCTTGCCCACGTCCAGGCGCAGCGCAACCCAGCCGCGAGAGCCGATGTAGGCCGGCAGATAGAACCGGCGAGGCTGCGCCTCAGCCAAAGCCTTGTTGTCGCCGGGCAAAACCTTGCAAGTGACAGCCACAATGCCGTCGCCGTGATGGTTGTCGAGGAAGTAGGCGAAGGTCTTTTTCCGGACCAGAAACTGCGCATGTGACCCGTAGGTCTGGCGCGTGGTCTCTGGAAAGGTGCGTGCGATCTGCGTCAGCCGGCTCAGACGCGGATCTTCAGCGGAGCGTTTAGCCATAAAAAAGAGCATATACGGAAAAATTACTTTGGTGATCTAGGGGACCATCTCGCATTCACAGGCGCGACCAGGCACGGCCTACAATAGCTTTGAGGGAAACTTTGGAAAAGAAGCTTTTCTGGATCGTCTTTCTCGGGCTGAGTCTGCTGGCGGACGTCTTTCTGCCCTTCTTCTGGGGCATGGTCGCCACCCTGCCCATCGTGGTGCTCAGTTGGTGGCTGGTCTACCGCAGTGGATGGCTGTGTTGAGGAGCGGTTGTCAGTTCTCAGTTGTCAGTTGTCAGTTGTCAGTTCCGCCCACCGACCACTGACCACTAGCCACTAATAAATCCCCGGCTCGCCCTCCGGCCGCGTTTTCCAGCGGCGATGCACCCATAGCCACTGCTCGGGATACTGCCGCACATAGCCTTCAATCGCCTTGGTAAACAATGCCGTGTTCGCCACCACGTCCGCGGCATCGTCGCCGGTTCGCACCAGTTGCAACATGGGATCAAAACGAATGCGGTACCTACCCAGTTCTTCGTCCCAAATGGAAAACGCCGGCACCACGGCGGCGTCGGTACGCAGGGCGACCCGCGCCACGCCGCTGGCAGTGCAGGCCAGGTGCCCGAAGTAGTCCACGAACACGCCCTGGGGGGGAGTCATATTCGTGTCCATAAGGACTCCAACGGTTTGGCCCGTCTTCATTGCGCTCAGCAGTCCCCGGGCAAAGTCCTGTTTATCGAATGTGGTGTTGCCGTGAAGCGTGCGATAGCGCTGCACCAGCGCGTCAAGATGTGGATTATCCAGCGGCCGCACCACGATGTGCAGCTTGTGGCCATAGAGCGAATGCGCAAACGACCCTACCTCCCAGCCGCCCAGGTGTGCGGTAAGAAAGAGCACGCCCTTGCCGCGCTGCTCGGCTTGCAGAAAGTTCTCCAGGCCATCGTAGACCGCTACCTTTGAGACATTTTCCGGTGTATAGCGGGGGAAATGGCAAACCTCGGCCAGCAATCGTCCTAGAGAAGTGAACACGCCGCGCACAACCCGCCGGCGTTCGGCTTCCGGCATCGCCGGAAAGGCCAGCTCCAGGTTGCGCATGGCCACGCGACTTAAGCGCCGGTGCAGCAAGCGCACGGTATGACCCAGGGCAATTCCCGCCGCTCGCGCCAAAGGCCGCGGCAGAAGGCCAAGTATTCGGACGAGCAGCCACACCGGCACGTACTCGAGACGATGGCGCATTCAGGAAAGCGTGACGGTAACATTGAGGCAGGACTTTTTCAAACCGGAGCAGTAACTACGTTGCCGGCTGTCGGCTCTCAGCTGTCAGCCGTCAGCTTTTGGCTCTCATTTGGCCTTTCGGCTGTGGCTGTTCTTTGGTAGCGCCGGCATCTTGCCGGCTGTCCGCGAGGGCATCTTGCCCTCGCGCGGCGGGCTAGCTTGCCCTGAGCGAAGTCGAAGGGCGCACAGGACAGCCGCCGGGACGGCGGCGCTACGAATGTGGGGCGCGTTCGCGCCCTATAATGGAAGCTTTTCGGGAGCACGCATGAACAAGTGGATCAACTTTGATAAATTCGGGCATGAAAACGCAAAACACTGCATTTTCTCTCTACTAGCGGCTTGCGTCTTCCTGACGTTGCTTGCGTGTTCCGCCAGCCGGCCAGGAGATATTGAAACTTTGGTGGCGCAGGAAGCCAAGCGCGTGGCCATCGCGGGCAGTAATCTGGAAAATCCCCTCCCCGACACTCCCGAGGTGGTCAAAACCGGGCAGGAACATTTCGCGCACCATTGCCAGGTTTGCCACGGATTGGACGGCCACAACACCGGCGTGCCGTTCGCAGCCAAAATGTCGCCCAATGTTCCTGACCTGGGCGATAAATTCGTCCAGCAATTTACCGATGGGCAGCTGAAGATCATCATTCAGAACGGCATCCGCTTCAGCGGCATGCCTGGCTGGCAAGGCACCCTAGATGACAAGGAGATGTGGGCCATCGTGCACTTCATCCGCCACTTGCCGCCCAAGGGCAGCCGGGGCACGCCCGCCGTTTTCCAGGAATCAGAAGAAGAGCATCATCATGCGGAAGGAGAAGAACACCATTAATTGACGATTGAAGATTTTCGATTGACGATTGAAAACCCCGTTGTGGGTAATCGCAACTGCGCACCTAATCGGATCTACACCAATCATCAATCTTCAATCATCCATTATTTCGCTGCTTCGGTGGCAAACTTGCTCAGTGAGACCAGCAGAGGTCGACCGCCCTCGGGCGACTGGATCTCCCCGGTCAGCGAGGTACGGAACGGCACCATGCGCCCGTAGAACTCGCGCGTGCTCGTCTTATCCTGGTTGACCACCGCACCGTTCAGGCTCACTCCGGCAAAGACGCCCCGCGCCCGCGAATAGGTAAGGATCTGGGCGCGCATTTTCCAGTCAGTGTCGCCCTCGGCATGGCGGCCCACCGGGCCCGCTGCCGCGGAAGCGTCTGCACCCACCTGGAACTTGCTGGAGAGCAGGTTGCGCATGCCCTTCTCGTTCATCACCAGCATGATGAGGTCCACCGCCTGCCCGCCGATCTGGAAGCCGAAGCTGCCGCCCTTGATGCTGAAGAAGGCGGGCGCGCTCCAACCCTTGGGCGTACGGCAACTGGCAACTCCGCGGCCGTAACGGCCGCCGAAGATGAAGCCGCCTTTCAGCATGGAGGGCACTACAGCAACGCATTGTGCCGAACCCATCACTTCCATGGGGATTCCCTTGTCAGGCGCGGACATAATCTCGTCCACCACTTCCGCGGCGGCGCGCACGCGGTCTACTGCTTTGCTTTCATCGGCGCTCTGCGTTGCCGTGGTCGAGCCTTCTTGGGCCGCAGCGGCATTCGCCGTGGGGTGCACCGCTGGCGTCTGAGCCGGCGGAGTGCTGGAAGTTTGCGAAAAAGACCAAGTGGCACAGCAGGTCACGAGTAACAAAATGAGTTTTTTCATGATTTCCTACCTTGGCCCGGATTCGGCTTCCAGTCGAGCGGAATGGGCACATTCCTAGGAAATACCCCAACTACCGTCCCGGTCAAGAGCCCGCCCAAAATAGCAGTGAAAAAACACCTTGCAGGAAAACATCGAATCGACCACAGAGGACACGGAGTCCACAGAGGAATTGATAATTAAGTCTTAGATTCCCACTTCTGCTTGTTTACAAAGAGGTGGCGGCAAATAAAAGCGGATCGCCAATGGCTGAAATTAGAGACCTCTGTGTCATCTGTGTTCTCTGTGGTTGGATTCATCCTGGTTTGGGGCAAAAAAAAGCGGGGCCAAGATTGTGACCCTTCATCAATCTCGACCCCGTCTCCCAGGTTCTGTGGTAGGTGAGTGCAGTATGGGGTCGGGGCGGAAAAGCAACAAGGTTACCAAGGGCCGTCGTCCTTCGTAACCCCTGCCTATTTTGCAGTTACCAGCGAATGCGTGATGGCGTGCACGGAAAGCGCAATGCGGTTCTGCACCCCAACCTTCCGCATCAACTTGGCGACGTGAGCCTTAACCGTGCGCTCCTCGATGCCCAGGGCGGCCCCAATCTCCTTGTTGGAGCGGCCGGCCACCAGCATTTCCAGCACTTCTTTTTCGCGGTCGGTGAAGGTGACGCGGCCAGCGGGAAAGATGCGCCCGGGCGAAGAACTGACGCGCTCAATGAACATGGAGAGCACGCGGCGCGGCGCCCATACCGAGCCCTGGTTGACGATGCGGATGGCCTGGGTAAACTCCGCCGGCGCTGCCGCCTCATCCACATAGCCCTTGGCGCCCGCTGCGATGGCCTTGAGAATGGTCTCGTCGTCGGCGCCAGAACCGGTAACGATGATGCGCAAATCGGGACGGGCGGCTTTCAGGCTGGCCATGGTGTCAAACAGGTTCGGGCCACCCCGGCTGCCCAACAGCACCAGATCAATGCCTTCCTGGTGCGCCAGTTCCGCCACGCTCGACGAGACCAGCTCAAAATCCGGCTCGGAATCGAATAGGGCGCGGAAGCCAACAAAGCGCAGGGGATCGCTTTCCACCACTGCGATGCGTATGTGCGGTTTCTTCGCCGGTTTAGCGGCCGGTTTCATAGTTTATCCTTCCGGGGGGTTGGCGCTAGCATAGCTGTATTTGTGGAACTTGGAAAGAGGACGGAACTTCATCGGGCAATATGCGCCGCATCCAAATGGGTGGAATATGGAATTGGGACAAAACATCATGAAACCAACTCCCAAGCTAGCGTTCACAATCATCCTGAGTCTGGCAGCGGTAGGCTTGTTCAGCATAGCAGGCTGCGCGCAGACAGAGCCTGCCCCAGCCGCGCCAGCAACCGCTCAAGCCCCGTACCAACCCAAGTTCCGCGGCGACCCGGCAAAATCAGAGGCCGAATCGCAAACTCTGGGCTATATGCGGACCGTTGTCCGGGCGGAAAAAATCTACTACAAGCGGCACACTGAGTTTCCCGCTTCCCTGGCCACCCTGGCCGGGACCGGCTCCTTCACCAAACGCATGGCCCACACCACCCAGCGCGGCGACTACACCATCCATTACCGAGGCAAGAAGGACGGCTATATTCTGACCGCCATCCCGCAGCAGTTTGCTCCCGATCATCGCGCGTTTTATGCCGATGAGGACGGGAAGATTCGCGTGGAGGAAGATAAGCCGGCCGGCGGCGAGTCCCCGATCCTGCGCTGAAGCTCAGTTGCCTGGTCGGATGTTGGCTGCCCGGCCCTTGCGGAAGGTGATCTCTATCGGCTTGCCGCCATTGGGGAATTTCACCGTCTTGATGTCGGGGTCGTCTGAGGGCTGGGGTACTCCCATGCCCAGGGCAAAACTGACCTGAACTTCATCCATGCCAGGCTTGGCCTGGTGCTGGTCAATCGCCTGCCAGACGTCTTTCGGCCACACGTTGTAGAGCTGGTGCGGGTCCTGTATGAACAGCATTTCGTCGGAATAGATCTGGTAGTTGCCGCCCTTGAGTACGCCGATAGGCAGGGCGTAACTCCTCCCAGCCTTATCGAACACCGCTATGACCTGGCGCTGGTCGCGGGCGCCAGGAGTCACATCGGTGACTACATCGCGGATGTTGAGCTTCTCGATGGGGCCCACCAGGCCGGCATCGTGGGCAAAATCCGCACGGTGCCGCACCGCATCGTAGGGATAGTAGTAGTACCGGTACCCTTCCTTGACCCAGGCCGGCTGCTGGGTCAGCTGCCGCGCCGACTTCAAGTCGTAGGGGTAGAGCTTCTTGGGAACTACGTAGTAGGTAGGATCGAGAGGCGGGGCAACATTCGCCTTGGCCTGGCCGGCGGGTTCGTACCGTTCGCGGAAAATGATTATCAGGCGCACCGCTGCGGCAATGAGCAATATCGCCAGGAATACCTGGATGTATTTGCGGGTTTCGGGCTTCATGTTGAAGTAGTTGGTATTTGATAGTACTACTGTGTTATAAACTAGATACGGGTTGCTAATTTCCTGGGTGAGGCAGGGCCCGCCCGTGCTAGGTTCGGGCCATGAGCGCCAACTCTCCAGCGCCAGGCGCCCAGCAGAAACGCTTCGCGGCCTATCTTGATG
>DATEGI010000128.1:0-13245 GCA_035280205.1 Terriglobales bacterium
GAGGTTTTTGCGATTACCAGACCGCTTAAACCCTTCGAGGAACCTTGTCCCCGAATACGAGCCTCGTGGCCGAGGCCAATTCAAGCTTTACTGATTTGATGTCCGCCACCCGTAAAAGATTCAAGGGACAGACCTTCCCGATTGCTTGTTAATCGGTGAATCTTTTATAACACCCGGACGCGTAGAGCGCAAGGGGGCGAAACCCAGGAGTCAGGAGTCGGTAGTCAGGAGTCAGTAAATCTGATCGTAGCCAGCGGCTAGTCTCTTTGGCAGGCACCGAAAACCCTGCCTTTCCAGAAGCTTGGAGCTTTGCCGCCAACACCATTGTCCCAGGTGAGTCGAAGCTTGCACCAGTCACAATATCTGATTACCGAAGGAATCCAGGTGGTAAACAGCCCTAGCCGCTCAACTGCAACCTGGGACAGGCATTTGTCTGGGTCGTCCACCGTCTCGGAACCTGCACGCGACCAAATCTTGTGCACCTTCGCGGGCGAGGGCGCCCGCGCCACAAGGGCTAAACCTCAGCAGTCGGAGTCAGCGAACCCTGGCGACCGAGACGTTGCGAGCAACATCTCTACCGAAGCCCGCGATTTTTGCGGCTCTTGGCGGCACGGCTGAAGCCGTGCTTCCGAAACCCATTTTGAAACAAGCTCTACCGACTCCCGACTACTGACTCCCTCTTTCCAGCCCGCCAACCTAGCCAGAACAGAAGCACACAGATCGCTGCGACCAGCCCCGCCCACTTGGCGAGCGTATAAGGTGCGGCAAACGAATGGGGCGCGTAGTCCACAGCGAGGCTGATGTGCGCCGGATTTCTTGGGTCATAGCGAATGCGCTGGTGGGAGCCGGCCGGCATCTGCGCCATCCAGTGCTCGATATCGGAACGGACTGAGGAGTTGTACCCCAGATCAGCGCTGGAATCGTACAAATGACCTTGCGCTGTGTAGCGAAAAGTGAAACGCGCTCCGTAGGAGGCGATTGGCTGGCGCGAAGTGTGAGTTGTTGTAGTAGTCCAGTCCATCTTGGTGACTACCGCATCCACCGCCGGCCAGGTAGTCAGAATGCGGTACTGATGCCAGGCCAGCAGCCCCGCCAGGAACAGCATGGGGAGAACAAAGGCGAGAAATATGGCAGCCGCGAATAGCTTCAGGGTCTGCCCCGGCCGCCGCCGCACGTTTGAAGTTTCAGCGGGAGCCGCTGCTGGCCGTGCCAAAGATTTCACTTGAACTCCACGTCAATCCAATGCGCTTGCTTCACACCCAGATTGGTGAAGGTGTGCGGGTGCCCGCCTGGTGACCAGGAAATATCGCCTGCTTTCTGATTCAGATCACCGCCACGGCCGTTCAGTCTCTGGTCGCGAAGCTTCAGGTCGCTCACCGCGACTAACAGGTGCGGCCACTTGTCCTGGTGAATATCCACATGAGCTCCGGGATTGAGCTGAAACTCCGAAACGCGCACCTGCGCCGTGTCATAAAGGGTGTCAATCACCAGGCCGCTATCCACGCTCAGCCCGCGCTCGCGCGGCATCCCCTGGGCCGCCGGCGAAGGCGAATGCAGGATTTCGATGGTCACATTCCGAAACGGCGTGTCGCCAATGTTCTTGATGACGTGAGCAAAGGGGCCCAGAGCCAACTCTGTCTCGCCGTCCACCAGCTTCATCTTCACCGGAGCCTTGCCCTGGATGTCGTTTTCGATCTCCGCCTGCCCCAGTTCTACGAACAGGTAGCTATGACGGTGCAGATGCAGTTGGGTCGTAGCATGGGGCGGCACCTCAACCTGGAACACGCGAGTGTACTGATTCTTCAGGGCCAGGTGGTGTCCGGGCTCGGAGGTGAGCTCAAGGGGCTTGCTTTGCGCTGCCATGACAATACTCAGACCGATGCTAGCGGCAATCAGGAGGGATTTACGCACCCGAGCATTTTATCAATGCGTCTCAGAGTTTCCAGGCCAGCAGAATGGCGCCGATGGCAATGAGGCCGCCGATGGCGCCTCCAATCCAGAAGTTCTGCCAGAAGGTGTTGGTAGTGCGCATGATGCGTCGGTCGTTGGACAACACCAAGATGGAGAGCAGAATAGGCACGGTCAGCGCTCCCGCCAGGATCTGCGACCAGTAGAGGGCTTTCACGGGATTGAGGGGGGTGAAATTCAGCACCACCGCTGCCAGCATGGAAAGTGAAATCAGCACGTAGAAGCTCTTCGCCTCCCTGGGGTGCTCGCTCAGGCCGGCGCGCCAGC
This sequence comes from Terriglobales bacterium, assembly GCA_035280205.1. Classification (GTDB taxonomy): domain Bacteria; phylum Acidobacteriota; class Terriglobia; order Terriglobales; family Acidobacteriaceae; genus JAICWP01. The sequence continues at coordinate 2,236 of DATEGI010000128.1, forward strand.
CCATCCCTTCGGCGATGCTGTAACACATGGAGGCCACTAACACCGGCAGCGCCACCATGCCGGCCCCGATGATGCCGATGGAGAAAAGGATGGGGCCGAAGCCGCCCACCGCCGGGCTGAGGGCCTCAGCGGCCTGGGTAGTGGTCATGTCGACGGGATGTGCGAAGTGGAGGACCGCGGCCGCAGAGAGCATCACGGAATAAGCCAGCAGAGTGCTTACGACCGTCCCGGCACGTGATTGCGCCACATGCGAGTCTTCCTCGCCTATCGCCGCCTGCTCACGACGCGAACTGGTCTGCCACACGATCACATAAGGCGTGAGCAGCGAGCCAAAGATGCCGACAATGGCGTCCACGTACTCGGCTCCGCCCCGCACATGGGGCACAAATGTACGCAGGGCCACCTGCGCCGGGGAAGGCGCGGCAAATATGGCAGAAACTACATAAACAAAGAGGGGGAAGGAAAGCCAGACCAGCGCGTCGGTAATGCGCCGGTAATCGCGGAAGATGAGGATGTACCAGATAGTGAAGGCGGTGGCGGCCACGAACAACATGCGAGTTTGTCCGAGGATGACGGAGAGCGCGTCGGAAACCGCCATCAGGTCAGCCACAATCATGGCCAGATTGATCACCACAATCAGCAGGGCGCAGGCGAGCGCGACTTTGCGCCCGTAGTTTTCCCGGAGCAGGTGCACCAGTCCCATGCGGGTCTGATAACCCAGGCGCGCCGAAACAGCAAAGACCGCCAGCAGAATGGGCACGCAAAGCACCACCACCCAAAGCAGAGAGAAATGGAAGGCAGCGCCGACCACGGTTGCGGTCACAATCAGGGACGGGTCCACATTAGCCGCGCCGGTAACGATGCCCGGTCCCAGCCGGCGCAAAGAGGAGTACCGCTGCGGTGGAGCGGTCGGCGCGGGCTGGGGCGCCGCCGGTACGCCCGGTTGAGGCCAGGACACCACCTGACCGCGGTCGGCCGGGGTTCCTTTACGGGATTTTCGGGAGCTCACGGTGGAGGTCGCTTTCGATCTTGCGCTCATGTAGGAGGCGGAGAGGCCGCCAGTAGGTGATGGCGCCGAAAGCGGCGATCGAGGCCAGGAGCAGTCCCGTGCTCACCCAGAGCAGCACCTCGGCGGCGCCACTTTGGGCGATTGTCATGATGGTGCGAGCGTTGGCCGGTGTGAGCAGCAGGGCGATGGCCAGCACCATCATGCCGATTCCGGCCAGCAGGCCGGTTATGTTCTTGGCCCAACGCCCCCGGGATTCATACTCGGCGAACAGGGTAAAGGCGTAGATCACCAGCCCCACGATGATCAGGAAATTAGCCACGACGGAGACGGTTTGCCGCGGATCCATACCTGTGTAGTTAGGACGCAGGTGAGAAGCAGCAGGTTGGTAAAGGCAGGAGGCGGGGTAGTTGGTAGTCGGTAGTTGGCGGCGTCGAGCTTGGCGCACAAACTACCAACTACCAGCTACAAACTACCCCACCGACTCTAGGTGCGCTTGTTGAGGCCAGGCGTGAGATAGACTCTAAGCGATGGCCGAATTCGGCAAAATCCTGATATTTTTCGGGGTCCTGATTGCCCTTTTTGGAGTTGTTCTGATCTTTGCCGGGCGCATGCACTTGCCCATTGGCCGTCTGCCCGGCGACATCGTTTATCGCGGCAAGAGCACCACCTTTTACTTCCCTCTGGCCACCTGCATTGTTCTGAGCGTTGTGCTTTCCCTGGTGCTGTATTTGGTAGCAAGGACAGGGCACCGATAGGGCTAACGCCAGGCTCCCGTTAAGGATGTGTCTGCTGCCCTGTTAGGAAAAATTATGTTAGTCCGATTCCCTCAGCGGCTGAAAGCCGCGATGGTGGTTGAGAGTTGCGGACGGCCTGAAGGCCGTCCCTTTCAAGGCCAATACTTTAATCAGAGTTTCTGCTTCGAGGTGCGAGTTCCCCTCAACATATCTTGGCTCGCAGTGGGTTATGTTTTGGCCTCCAATGCGTCCAAGTTCACCCTGCGGCCGTGTTCGCGCATGGTGGCCTGAATATCCAAAGCCAAGGCGAGGGCGCGGCGACCATCCTCCAGAGGGACAACCGGCTGGGAGCGGTGGCGCACAGCGTGAAGGAATGCCCGCAGCTCTGCCTGCAGTGGTTCCTGAGTGTGGACGGAAGGCTTTGCGATCTGGATGGGAGAACCTGGCGCGCCCGGCATCGCGATTCCCGCGGGCTGGGCGCCTGGCGCCACGGTGAAGACAAGCACGTCCTGGCGCGTGTAATCAACTGAGATGTACTGTTGCGGCTGGAAGAAGCGGAGCTTGCGCACCTTTTCTGTGCTCACCCGGCTGGCGGTGAAGTTGGCCACGCAGCCAGACTCGAACTCCAGGCGCACATTGGCGATGTCCACCTGCGGGGAAAGAATGGGGAGGCCCACGGCGCGCACCTCTTTGACCGGTGATTTCGCCAGCGTGAGCACAACGTCGAGGTCGTGAATCATCAGGTCGAGCACCACGTCTACATCGAGCGAGCGCGGGCTGAAGATGCTCAGCCGGTGTACCTCAAAAAACATGGGACGGCTGACCAGGGGCAGAGTGGCCTGTACGGCGGGATTGAAGCGCTCGAGATGGCCGACCTGCGCTATGCGTCCATGCTGTTTCGCCAGCTTGATTAATTTGTCTGCGTCGGCCAGCGTCGCAGCCAGGGGCTTCTCGATCAGCACATCAATGCCGGCAGCCATCAGCCGGCTCGCCACGCTCAGGTGCTCCACAGTGGGCACGGCAACGGAGGCAGCCTGGATGCCGCCGTGTGCGACTAGTTCCCCAAGATCACTGAAAACGGCTACATCGGGCCCGAACTGGCGCGCCAGTGCTGTCGCTCGCTCAGGGTTCAGGTCAGCGACGGCGGCAAGGCGTACCGGTTCTCCCGCGTGCTCCATTTGCTGGTACACGCGGGCATGATTGCGCCCGAAAGCGCCTGCTCCCATCACTGCTACGTTGATTTGCTTCTCAGCCGACAAGGGGAAGAGTCTAAAGATATCACTGCTTTGCTTTATTGCTTGACCAGGGGCTTGGAAGTTTGCAGCTGGGCGCGGCGAATTATGTCCTTGGCGGCAATCTCCCCTACCGCATCGGCGTGAACGATGTAGGAGCCGAGGGGCAGGCTGGTGCCGAAGGGAATGGCCTGGGTTGCTTGCGGGCGCAAGGTGAAGTGCTGGTATCCAAGGGCAAATGCCTTGCCGATCTCGTTGACGGCCACGATGATGAAGGTCAGGTCATAGGGATCTTTGCTGGGATTGCCCACATGGACCTCACCATAGATGCCGTCGTTCTCCAGAACCGGCTGACGCTGCCATTCCAGTTGCAGGGCGGGCACAGATCTGACCTTGAGTTCGCGTGAGGCGGTGGCCGGTGGCTCGGCGGAATCGGTGACGCGCACCGTGAAGAGCAGCTCGGCGGGAGCCTCGGGAACACCGCTCAGGGTTCCAGCCTTGGGATCCAAATGCAGTTCCGGGGGAAGCTTGCCCTTTTCGATACTCCAGGAATAGGGCGGGGTGCCTCCCTGTGCCAGAAGTTGGACGGTATAGGGGGTGTGGATGACCGGCTGCGGAAGGGTATCGGTTACCACAACAAGCCGAGGCGGCGCAGCAGGCTTTTCAGTATTTTCCTGCTGCCCCCAGCCGGTGCCTGCCAGCAGCACAACAATCAAAATGTATCGCATTCCGTCCCCTGAGAGAGAACGAAGCATGCGGCGATTATAGCGAGGGTGGTAGTGCGGCAGCATTTCCCAGCACTTCCGTGCTGGGCTTTACTATCCCGCCGCTACGCGGCTGATGCAACTATTGCTCCACCTTAGCTGCACCAACGAGAGTTTCTTAACCGGCTCTTACTGGTGGCGTGCATTCTCGCGCCGCTACGCGGAATTTATTTAACGAGCACCTCACCCACCATGCCATTGCCTTCGTGCAGAGTGCAGTAGTAACGGTATGTTCCCGGCACCGTGAAGGTATGAGCAAAGCTGTTGCCGGCAGGGATGGTGCCGGAGTCGAAGGGCTTGGCATTCTTAGGCAAGGCAACGTCGGCCGGGAGCAGCGCCCTGTCTGGAACAACCGTCACGGTATGCGGATCGCCGGTATTATTCTTCCATTTCACGGTTTGACCGGCAGAAATGGTTACTTTCGACGGTTCGTATTCTTCGCCGTCCATTTGTACGACCACCGCTGGCCTGACCCGCGACTGTTCGGAAGCCGCGGTTCCCGTGCCAGAGGCGGCAGGCACTCCCAGTGTTCCGTTAGGAGTGCCAATCTCCGCGCGCTGGGCGGCGATAGCGATGCGGTTGGCTGCTGCGGGATTCTGTGCTGTGTCCTCAGCCACCGGGGGCTGCCCAGGCTGCGGCGATTGCGCAGCAATGCGATTGCGTTCAACGTCGGAAGGCGGTGTAGTCTCGCCCACGGAGCGGTTGCTGGTGACAGGTCTCGCAGTTGCCGCTTGCCAAGCTTTGCCCGCCAGAGGAACGGCAGGCTCGTCACTTTTCTTCCATGCCGGACTCTCACGCGAAACGGACGATAGGTTCAGGTGACATTCGCCACCAGCCTTCCAGCTGTTGACCCGCAGGGCGGCGCCAATCTTGCTCGGATGTTGCGGCTTTTCCGGCGTGCCCTGCACCTGCAGGATATGGTCCAGGTGCTTCGACATTTCCTCGGTATTGCCGTGGAGGGCGTAGGCGTGGCCTCCACTGTGGAGCAACAGCAGGCCGTTTGCCGAGGTAAGACAGCCAGTGAAGCTCCTCGTCTTCTGGCTGCTCTTAGCCTGAGCCGGCAAAGGCTGAGGCAGCAGCATGGCTGCGAAGAGAGCGGTTACCGCGAAGAGAACTTTCATGGCCCTATCCAGTAGGAATCCGCGGGTCGTTGTGCGAGTTGCTTCGATATTTGTTCACCGCAGAGCGCGCCGAGGTCGCAAAGGTAAGTCTCTTGGTTTCTCGGAGTGTACGGGCACTGAACCTTATGTGGCCTTGTGGCCTCGGCACGAATACTCAACGAGCAACTTTTTTGAGCAGCGCGATCTGGCCGGCGTGGTAAAGCTCGTGCTGCACGGCCCCGTGCAGCATGTGGTAGAAGTCGTAGTCCTTCCCCGGCACCTGCGAGGTCAGGCGGTGGTCGGGCATGGAGAGAACTCCCTGGATGAGTTCGGTATGACGCTGCTTAACATTTTCCAGGGCCTCCCGCCAGGCTGCATCGCTGGTGTCTTTCACCGGCGGAAAATCCTGCGCATCTGTAAGCTGCAGAGCCTGCCCCTCCATGCGGCGGCGAATGGCGCCATCCCAGGCGGCGATGTGCAGCACCAACTCCCAAATGCTGTGGGCGCCGGGCAGGGGCTTACTGGCGGCGGCCCGCGCGCTCACTCCTTCGAGGACTTCCAGAACGGCCGGGCCATGCCAGGCATCGCCCTCAAAGGCGCGCTTCAGTTGGTCGGCGATGCGGGATTTCTCATCAATCTGCGGGCTGGGTTGCGGCATGATCCCTCCTGTCAATCGGCGACAATGCAAGTACCGGCCGCGTCGGCCGCAGTTATGACCGCGTCACCATCCAGAAGCAGGCATTTGCCTGCGTCCAGTGCGAGGCAGGTAGCGCCCGCCTGGCGCATGACTTCGATGGTTTTCACCCCCACCACGGGCACATCAAAGCGCATGTCCTGATTGGGCTTGGCAACTTTGGCGATGCTTAGATGCCGGCGCAAGGTGGAAGACTCACCTTCCAGCGCGGCCATGATGCGACCGGCACGCTCGATGGTGGCGTCGGTACCTTCCATGGCTTCCACGGCCACGCACGCCGCTTCCGCGACAACTACAGTCTGGCCAATGTCGAATTGCGCCAAGTGGCGCGCGACTTGCCGGCCGTAGGCGATGTCTTTCTGCTCCGCTTCTGTAGGTGGACGACGCGTAAGCAGGCCGGCGCGGGCGAGCAAAGGCTGCAGGAAGCTGGTGGAGTCTTCGAGCGTGATGCCCTCATCGGCCAGCACCTTGGCCACGGCGCCCAGCAGTGAATCGGTGTTACGCGTGCCCAGCGAAAGCAGCAGTTTGGCCAGTCGCCAGTCAGGGCGAATGCTGGAAAAAATCTGCTTGTGCTTCACCTGGCCGGCCATGATGGCGCGGCGCACCCCTTCGCGCTTGAAGGTGTCAATCAGGCGGCCCAACTCGCCCAGCGACATCCAGTAAACCGCCGCCGCGCCGTGCGACTCGATTTCGGGGAAAGTTTCTTCCTTGATGGCAGCAACCACCACTTCCGCGCCGCGGGCGCGGGCAGCGTCGAGCACGAGCATGGGAAATTTGCCATTGCCGGCGATGAGGCCGATGCGTTCCATAAAGAAGTTGTCAGTTGTCAGTTGCCAGTTGCCAGTTCATCTGTGACAAAAGTTGCATGATGTCAAATCGAGGCAAGCAATCCGTTGAGCACTCTTCCAACCTCGGCCGAAGTCCTGAGGAGGTTGTCTGCCTCCTCGGCTGCCAGGTAATTCAACTTGCGGGCCACTTCAATCTGAGTTTCTGCCTCCAACAGTGAGCCTCGAGCATGACCCAAGAATTGCCGGAATTCGCCCGCGGTCAGTCGCCCTTGTCCCTCGGCAATGTTACTTGGAATTGAGAGAGCTGCCCGACGAAGCTGGCTCGTCAAGCAGTAGCGCTCGTCTTTGGGAAAGTGTTTTGTTGCTGAGTAAATTGCCGCGACAAAGTCCATCGCCTCTTGCCAAGCAATCAGGTCTTTATAGGACCGCCCCACCTCACTGCTCCAATGCAGGTCGTATGTGGCCCGGCCTAGCTCTGATTGTAACTGGCAACCGACAACTGGGAACTGACAACTACTTAATGATTCCCCGTTCAGAGCTCTCAATGAAGCGCACGAGCAGCTCCACATCCTCGCCAAGCTCCCTTTCAAGCTTAAGCTTTTCCAGGGCCTGGGACGTGTTGAGTTTGGAGGCCAGCAGCAGTTTGAAGGCGTGATGCAGTTTGCGGATGCGATCGCGGGTGAAGCCGTGGCGTTCCAGTCCCAGTGCGTTCAGACCGTAGGCGTGGGAGTCGCGGGCGGCGACGGTTTTGGAAAACGGCAGGACGTCCTTCGTAATGGTGGTGCCGCCACCGATGAAGGAATACGTGCCGATGCGCACGAACTGGTGAACCGGGCAAAGCGCGCCCACCGTGGCCCAATCTTCCACGATGACGTGCCCGGCGAGGGTGGCGGCGTTGGCCAAAATAACATGGTCGCCAATCACGCAATCATGCGCCACATGAGCGTAGGCCATGATGAGCGTGTGGCTGCCGATGCGCGTCACGCCCCCGCCGCCGGTGGTACCGCGGTGCAGGGTGACGAATTCTCGGATCTGGTTGTAGTCGCCGATTTCCAGGCGAGTCTTCTCCCCAGCAAACTTCAAGTCCTGCGGGGGCTGGCCGATGGAGGTGTAGGGGAAGACGCGATTGTTGGAGCCCAGCCGAGTGGGGCCGGCAAGCACCACGTGCGCCACCAGTTCGCAGTTCTCGCCCATCTCGACTTCAGAGCCAACCACGCAGTACGGCCCGATGCGGCAGGAAGCGGAGATTCGGGCGTCCGGATCCACCAGTGCGGTGGGGTGAATCATTGGCCGCACCGAGCGCGGCTGGCGTCTGATGATAAGTTCGTCAGTAGTTTTGGTTGGCGGCACGTTTATTCTCCGCTGTTCTCCTGTGGCTCTGCCAGCGACTTGCCTTCGGCCCTCGAGCGGTCCACCAGCTGACAGGTGACCACGGCTTCGGCGGCCAGCTTATCGCCGACATAAGCTTTGCCCTGCATACGCACGGCAGTGTGGCGCCAGGCCAGAACCTCCACCTCGATGCGCAACTGGTCTCCCGGAACAACCGGCCGGCGGAAGCGGGCGCGCTCGATGCCGGTAAACACCATGAGCTTGTGCTCACGGTCGGCAATTTCGGTGAGCAGCAGCGCACCCCCGGCCTGAGCCATGGCTTCCACAATCAGCACCCCGGGCATAATGGGGAAGCCGGGAAAATGACCGGCGAAAAAGGGCTCGTTGGCGCTGACGTTCTTGATGGCCACAATGCGCTGCTTGCGCGTGAGGTCCACCACGCGGTCAATCAGCAGGAAGGGATAGCGATGCGGCAGGATGCGCTGGATAGCGGCAATGTCCAGAGTGGTGCGCTCCCGCGCTTTCGGCTCGGCCGTTGGGGGTGCCGTTTGCGTCATGCTCTTTTCTCGCTGAAAGCGAAGATTATACTGCAGGGCGGAAGTCTGGCTCACCACAGAGACACAGAGGCACAGAGTAATTGACGATTGATGATTTTCGATTGACGAATGGATCACGTTCAGATGTAACTGTTCCGCAGCATAGGAGTTTCCCGTGCTGGGCTTCGATTGGCAATCATCGTTCTGCAATCTTCAATAGCTAAGGAGACGGATGGCAACCAGAAAAATGGGAGGTGAAGCTGCCGCCCTGCTCAGATCTCTACAGCAGCGCCGCGAAGCGATGGTTGAAACCCTGCGGCAGATGGTGGAACTGGAGTCGCCCAGCGACAACAAGGGGGCGGTGGACCGCCTGGGCGAATTTCTGGCCGAGCAGTTTGCGGTGGCGGGAGGCCAACCCAAATTTCATCGCCAGAGCGAGCGCGGCAACCATTTGCAGGTGGATTTTTCGGGAGCAGACGCCCGCCGCCCGGTCATGATGCTGGGCCACTTCGATACGGTCTGGGCGCTGGGTACGCTGGCCAAGATGCCTTGGCGGGTGGAGAAGGGACGGGCCTGGGGGCCGGGTAGCTACGACATGAAGTCGGGCATCACGCTGATGCTGCATGCGCTAGTCGCCTTGCGTGGACTGCGCGGCGAACTGCCGCGCCCGGTCACCGTGCTGCTCAACACCGACGAGGAGGTAGGCAGCCACACCTCGCGCGCCATCATCGAGCGCCTGGCGCGGGAGTCGGCAGCCGTGATGATCATGGAACCCTCGGCCGGTCTCAAAGGCGCGGTCAAGACGGCACGCAAAGGCGTGGGCGAGTATTGCCTGAAGGTAACCGGGATTCCAGCGCATGCCGGCATCTCGCCCCAGGAAGGCGCCAGCGCTATCGTCGAACTGGCCCGACAGATCGTAAAGGTCTCAGGATTCGTGGATTTGAAGCGCGGAATTTCCGTAAACACCGGGGTTGTCGAAGGCGGCACGCGCAGCAACGTGGTTGCCGCCGAGGCTTCAGCACTCGTAGATGTACGCATTGCCCGCGTGCGCGACGCCGCCTACATTGACAAGAAGCTGCATGCCTTGCGGCCAGGGAATAAGAAATGCCGGCTGCAGCTGACCGGGAGGATCAACCGTCTGCCTATGGAGCGCACCAACGGGGTGGCGGCGCTCTACGAGAAGGCGCGGGATGCTGCCGCCCGCCTCGACTGGAAGCTGGAAGAGGCGTCCACGGGGGGAGCGTCCGACGGAAATTTCACCGCCGCGCTCGGAGTACCCACCCTCGATGGTCTGGGGGGCGTAGGCGAGGGCGCGCACGCTTTCAACGAGTCGGTCATTATTGAGGAGTTGCCCCGCCGGGCGGCGCTGATAGCCATGCTCATCGAGGCAGCGTGACTGGAACTGGCTAGCTGACTGGCTGTTCAGCTGGCTAGCCGAGGCGCTTTAGGGCAGGCTGCTAGTTAGCCAGTCAGCTAGGTAGCTACTTTGACTCTGCTCCCTGCCTGACCTAGAATCTCAACAGGGGAATTCCTGCAATTTCACTGCGCTGGAAAGCGCGCCGGCTTGCCCCTGCCGGCGGAGGTCCACATGATAGGCAAATTAGGTTTGCCTGAAATCCTTCTGATTCTGGCCATTGCCCTGCTGATCTTCGGCCCCAGCAAACTGGCCGACCTAGGCAAGGGCCTGGGTGAAGGAATTCGTAATTTCAAGTCGGCCGTTAAAGACGGCGAACATGGGACGCAGGAAAAGAAATAAGCCGCGTTAGCCCATGCTAACTTGAGTGCCCACATTTTTTTCTGAGTTTCGCCAGCAATCAACCGGACCAACTTACCGAAAGCTGGGTTCCTTATGGACCTGGCTGTTAATGCGGCTTTTCCTGCTCTTATGGACGGCTCTTGCGTTTTGGTTTTTGCTGCTTCCTGCACAACGCGTCACTCCCCACAAGACCATCAGTTCGGAAGTTGCGATTCTTGTTTTCATCCTTCTAATCCACCTCACCGCACATCCGCTCGCGTTCGGTAAGGCCACAGAGGAGGGCGTGCTGTTCCGGCGATATCTGCAGCAACAGTTTCTTCCCTGGAGTGATTTCACAGAGATTGTCTGGAAGACGGGCTGGATCTCTCTTCGCCTGCGAGATAGGGCTTATCCCGCAAACCGGCTCGACTTTATTGAGAACACTGCCTGGTCCGATATATGGCTCAAGCTTAGGGGGCGAACTCCCGAAAAAGTGGCCTGGATTCAGAGCAAGATCTTTCCAAATACGGTTCGACCACAATCATGACGCTATTCCGTGCTCGCGCAGCATGCGGTAGACCAGCGGCACCGGCAAACCCACCACGTTGAAATAGCAGCCCTCGATGCGTGGTATCCAGCGCGAGGCGCGTCCCTGAATGGCGTAGGCGCCGGCCTTGTCCAGAGGCTCGCCGGCAGCAATGTAGTCGCGGATCTCTTCCTCACTGAGCGCGTCCATCCACACGCGAGTAGCCTCGGAGGCAACAAAGTCGACGGCTGACGGCCTATGGTCTACCGCCGGGCTTTTCTGACCACTGGCCACTGCCCACTGCCCACTATCAACAAGGCACACGCCCGTGATCACCTTGTGCTCTCGCCCTGAGAGCAGGCGCAGCATGCGCGCGGCATCCTCGGCGGGATCAATCGCGTCGGCGGGCTTGCCCAGGATTTCGCCGTTCACGAAGACGACCGTGTCAGCGGCCAGCACCCATTCGCCTGGGCGCAGGCGACGCTGTGCAACTGTGTGCGCCTTCTCGCGCGCCATGCGTTCGGCGAATTGCTGCGGAGGCTCGCCGGGATGAGGCACCTCAG
>DATEGI010000129.1:0-2044 GCA_035280205.1 Terriglobales bacterium
CCTTCTCCCAGCCCTCGTCGCTCACGGTGATGGTTTTGTGCTTCTCGTCCACCACGTAGTCGCCGGTCAGGATTTTCTCTTCTAGCGATTTTTCGATCTCCTCGCCCTTTTCCAGCTTGGGAACAATGCGGTTCACTTTGAAGTACTTGTCGGTGGATTCGTCGCTGGAGCCGCTGATAATCAGCGGGGTGCGGGCCTCGTCCACTAGGATGGAGTCCACCTCGTCCACGATGGCGAAGAAGTGGCCGCGCTGGACGCAGTCCTTCAGGTCGAACTTCATGTTGTCGCGCAGGTAGTCGAAACCGAACTCGTTGTTGGTGCCGTACGTGATATCGGCGCCATAGGCCTCGCGCCGCTCCTCATCATCCAGGTCGTGGACTATGACGCCCACGCTCAGGCCCAGGAAGCGGTAGATTTTGCCCATCCATTCGGCGTCGCGCTTGGCCAGGTAGTCGTTGACCGTGACCACGTGCGCGCCTCGTCCCACCAGGGCGTTCAGGTAGACCGGCAGGGTGGCGACCAGGGTTTTTCCTTCACCGGTCTTCATTTCGGCGATGGAGCCCGAGTTCAGCACCATGCCGCCGATCAGCTGCACATCAAAGTGCCGCATGTTAAGCGTGCGGCGGCCGGCCTCGCGCACCACGGCAAAAGCCTCCGGCAGCATCTCCTCCAGCGCGTCCTTCAGCGCCTGCTTCTGCTCTTTATCAATTTCCTTGGCTCGCTCGGGATCGCCTTCTGCGTCGACTTTCACCGCGCTCAGCCGCTCGTGAATGCGGGCGCGGAACTCCTCTGTCTTGGCGCGCAGATCTTCGTCGCTCAGAGCCTGCATCTGCGGCTCCAGTGCGTTAATCTGCTCCGCCGTGGGCTGCAGGCGCTTGATGACCCGCTCGCTCTTGGTCCCGAAGACCTTTCCGACAACTTTATCTACAATCAAGTCTATGTTCCCGGTTGATTATGGCTACAGGCGAGGTCCGCTAGAAACGAAACTTGCTGCGTCTCCAGCTGGGCAGACACTCCACCGCGATCACTATGAGCCTAACACAATTAGATGCCGCAGCTTGCGATTCGGACCACGCCGGTCAGGAGCCTGGCGGCTTCATCCCCAGTCGAATGAAAGGCGGCGGTGAAGGAAGTCAGATGGCGCTGTCTTGGGCTCTGGAAAGGGCTGCTTTTCGGCGCCCCATGTCTTTGAAGACGGTAGCCACCATGCTGGCCAGAATAAAGTTGATCACGTGATCCAGCAACGCTGGGACGTTTGGACGGTTAAGCCAGTCCACCCAGGAAAAAGGAAAGGCGGGAAGATTCCTGCCTAATACCATGCCCATAATCATGCCCGCTCCGCAGTAAAGCAGAACCAGGCTAAGACATCCGCCAACTACAAAACGCAGAACCTTGGTCATAACAGTCACGCACTGACCACTGCCAATACCACAGAAGAGCAGCTTAGGTTTCCCACCTCCACCTGTCAATCCCACCTCAGTGGTAGCAAAAAACCCGCAAAGGGGTGCAAAGAGTTGCACCTTCGATATGCACGGTTTTGCGCGATTTCCGTTATATTCCGAGCACGGATAATGCGCACCTTCTATAACCGGTTTCAGGAAGCGGCAGAGCAATGGCCCGATGCGGTTGCCCTGGAAATGCAGCGCTGCGACCGGCTGGAACGGGTCACCTACGCCGAGTTGCAGAAGGCTACCACCGCCATTGGGGGATGGTTGCGCGGCAGCGGCTATCATCCAGGCACACGCCTCGCCTTCCTCGCCGCTAACAGCCCACGTTGGGTCGCCGCCTATCTGGGCGCGCTGGCAGCGGGATGCATTGCCGTTCCCCTCGACACGGCCTTCCACTTCGATCAAGTAGCCAAGCTGCTGCGCGACAGCGGCTCGACTCTGCTGTTCACAGATACCCAGCATTTCTCCGCCGCCCGCCACGCAGCAAATGACCTCGGCGTTCAATTGGCTCTGCTGGAAGGCGTGGAAGTAGGCTCTGGCGTGGGCGCCCAGGCAACTCACGCAGTTGTGCATCTGGATGAAATTCTGGCGGCTGC
>DATEGI010000130.1:0-4546 GCA_035280205.1 Terriglobales bacterium
CACCGCCCCGCAGGCTACCGGCGACCCCAAGTTTTCTCCCGACGGCCAGCGCATCTCCTACATTCGTGACCACAACATCTACGTGCGCCCGCTGGAGGCCGGAGCCGGGGAAAAGGAAATCACGGAAGATGCCAACCCCAAGATCAAGAAGCGGGAGTCGAACACAGGCACCGAGACCGAAGATCTGCTCAACGGCGAAGTGGACTGGGTATACGCCGAGGAACTCGACGCGCGCAGCAACTATTTCTGGGAGCCGAACGGCAAGCACATCGCCTTCCTGCAGATGAATGAGCAGGAGGTGCCTACCTATCCGCTCACCGACCTTCTGGATGTGCAGGCCACCGTGGATAAGGAGAAATACCCCAAGCCCGGTGACTCCAATCCCGCTGTGCGCCTGGGCGTGGTCGGCTCGGACGGCGGCAGGATAAAGTGGATTTCGCTGGGCAAGGATCAGGACATCTACATCCCCCGTTTCGGCTGGCTTGGCGATGGCTGGCTGTGGGTGCAGGTGCTCAATCGCGCACAGGACAAACTGGATCTGTATTTCGTGGATGCCGCCTCCGGCAAATCGCGCCTCGTTCTGGCGGAGACCAATCCCAAGTGGGTTGATGTAAGCGACGACTTCCAAGTCTTGAAGTCGGGCGACCATTTCCTGTGGTCGAGCTGGCGCACCGGCTTTACCCACCTCTATCTCTACAGCTTCAACAAATCGAATCCCCTAACTGCCGACGCCCACCTGGAGCGGCAACTGGAGACTGGCGACTACGAGGTGACTGGCGTAGATAGCGTGGACGACGCCGGGGACTGGGTGTACTTCACCGCCAATAAGGATGATGCCCGCGACCGCCAGCTCTACCGCGTGAAGCTGGACGGCTCCGGTCTGTCACGGATTTCTAAAGAAGCCGGCACACACGCCGCCGATTTTGCCGGCGACTCCAAACATTACGTTGACCGTTTCTCCTCTCTCCAGACTCCGCCTGTAATGTCGTTTTGTACCGTGGGTGGGAGCTGCAGCCAGTTCTGGGGCTCGAGCGATTTGAAGGAGTACCACATCGTCCCGCCCAAGTTTGTAGACTTCAAAGCAGACGACGGAACGGTGCTCTACGGCATCCTGTGGCTGCCGGAGAATGCGGCCACGGCAGCGCCCGGCAGCGTGCCCCTGATCCTCAATCCATACGGCGGGCCGCATGCGCAGGACGTAGCTAACGAATGGCGCGGCTCCGCGGGCTTGTTCAACCAGATCCTGATTCGCCATGGCTTTGCCGTGCTGACGGTGGACAACCGCGGCATGGGCGCCAGGGGCGAGAAGTTCGCTGCCGCCAACTTTCGCCACTTCGGCGATACCGAACTCAAAGACCAGCTGGCCGCTCTCGACCAGGCGCTGCAGCAGTATCCCATCTTCGACCGCAATCGCCTGGGCTGGTGGGGATGGAGCTACGGCGGCTACTTCACCCTGTACGCCATGACCCACTCCGACCGCTTCCAGGTGGGTGTGTCAGTCGCGCCGGTTACGAATTGGCTGCTCTATGACTCCATTTACACCGAACGCTATATGGGCCTGCCGAAAGACAACGCCGAAAATTACCGCACCAGCTCTCCGGTGAACACCGCCGCCAATTTGCGCGGCCATCTGCTCGAGGTGCATGGCACGGGCGACGATAACGTGCACTTCCAGAACACGGTGCAGATGGCGCAGGAGCTGATCAATGCCGGCAAGCAGTTTGACCTGATGATTTATCCCGGCAAAACGCACGGCATCTCCGGCACCGCCGCCGGCACGCACCTGTTCCACATGATTGAGAATCACTTCGCTAAGTACCTGAGCGGTCAAGGTCATTAACCACAGAGGACACAGAGCACACAGAGGAAATTGAATACAAGTGCTGAAAGGGTGTGGCTGCAGCCAGGCGAATGCTGCGGCATGATAACGCCCGGTCAGGCATTTAAGAACGCGTTCCGTCCGACATAGCAGGCGCGAAGCTTGAAAATTCTTAGCATTGTAATTATTTCAATTCCTCTGTGTTCTCTGTGTCCTCTGTGGTGAAAAAGGGGTTGGGATTGCAGCGCATCACGCTCGGCGACATCGAAGTCACGCACGTAGCCGACGGCGCCTACTTGGCAGATGGCGGCGCCTTCTTCGGCGTCGTCCCCAAGGTGCTGTGGCAGCGTCGGGTCACGGCAGACGAAATGAACCGCGTCACCGCCGGCCTGAATTCCCTGCTGGTGCGCACTGGGAAACACACTGTGCTGGTCGAGACCGGCATGGGCAACAAGCTGCCGGAAAAGATCAAGCAGATCTACTGCGCGCCGGAGAAACTGCTGGAAAGCCTGGCCGAAACCGGCGTTCGCCCGGAAGAGATCACAATCGTCATCAACACGCACCTGCACTTCGACCACTGCGGCTGGAACACGGTGCGCCGCAACGGCCAGGTGGAACCCACATTTCCCAATGCCCGCTACTACGTGCAGAAGGGCGAGTGGGAACACGGTATCCGCCAGCTCGAACGCGACCGCGTCAGCTACATCAGCGACAACTACGACCCGCTGGTGCGCAGCAGCCAGATGCAACTGCTCCAGGGCGACCAGGAAATTGTGCCCGGCATCTCCGTGAAGGTTTATCCCGGACACACACGCCACATGCAGGCGGTGATGCTCCGCGGCGGCGGGCAAACCATGTGCTACATTTCCGACCTCATCCCCACCACCGCCCACCTCAACCTGACCTGGGTAATGGCTTACGACCTGTTTCCCCTGGAGACCATTGAAAGCCGCAAGAAGTTTTACGCGGAAGCCATCCCGGGAAAATGGCTGGTCGCCTTCACCCACGATCCGGCAACGCCCTGGGCATATCTGGAAATGCAAGGGAACAAAGTCACAGCCCACGCTGCGTGAACACCTTTTCCCCTGCCATCCAATTTCATGGAATGTCATCTTGAGCGGAGCAGCCCGATTGGCTTTTTGTTATGTCCTTTTGGGCGGTTTTCTTGGAATGTCATCTTGAGCGGAGCAGGCCGATTCGCTTGCGAATCGGTCTGCGCAGTCGAAAGACCCCTACTAAGTTCAAGGGGCACGACTGCCGGAAGGAGTTCTCTGCTTTAAGCGAAAAATTCCCTTAGGCAGCGCACTTATTCCGCCATTGCAGGGGTGTTTCGACTCGGGCGTCCGCCCTCGCTCAACATGACAGGAAATGGCTGCTATCGGACACTGCGAACTGTGGGCACGGGGCCCTGCCGAGCCTGCCCTGAGCAGGTGAGCGAAGCGAGCCTTGTCGAATGGGTGCAGGGCGGGGCGAAGCCCCTCCGCCACACGCTACCCTCTCAACACACTTGTGGTCAGGTGGATGAGCCGCGGAGCGGCGACTGAGAGTAGCCCGCCACTTCAGTGGCGGGAAACAGACGCCTCTGCAGCTCAGTCCCGTAGGGACGGCTGGGCCTCGGTAAGTTGCTCAGTCATCCCTAACGGGACTGCTACTTGATTGCCGTAGGGGTCCCGCCAGTAAACTGGCGGGCTACTTTCGATGCGTCCTTCCCGGACGCGACCCAATTTCTCCTAAATGCATTTCACCGCCGAAGCGCTGCTCCACCCAAATCTCTAATCCGCGGAGACATCACAGGCAACCTCTCTACTCAGGTGCGCGCGGAAGAACTCATCCACTCGCTGGAGAATTTCCGGACCGGTGTGCGACTCATACACCGCTTTGCGCAGACCCGCAGAGTTGGCTACGCCGTGCGTAAACCAGGATGTGAACTGCTTCATCTTGCCTTCGGCGCCCGGCAGCTCTTCCTCGATGAGCATCTGGAAGTAGGTGCGGATCATCTCGTAGCGATCGGCCTCGGTCGGCTCGGTGTAGGCGCCGGTGGCTGTGTACTGCGCAATCTGGCGGAAGATCCAGGGATTTGAAGCTGCGGTGCGCCCGATCATCACCGCATCGCAGCCGGTCATGCCCACCATCGCGGCAGCATCTTCGGGCATGCGAATGTCGCCGTTGCCAATCACGGGAATTTTCACCGCATTCTTAACCGCGGCAATCCACTCCCAACGCGCCTGGCCGCTATAGCCCTGCTCGCGGGTGCGGGCATGCAGCGCCACTGCCGCCAGGCCGTGCTGTTCTGCCATGCGCGCCAACTCCACGCACACAATTTCGTCATCGCTCCAGCCCAGGCGGAACTTCACCGTAAACGGAATCTTCACCGCCGCACGCACTGTCTCGAAGATGCGTCCAATGGCGGGCAGATCGCGCAACAGGCCGGAGCCGCCGTTGCACTTCACCACTTTTTTCGCCGGGCAGCCCAGGTTCAGGTCCACCAGGTCGAAACCCAGGCCCTCGACCATGCGCGCGGCCTCCGCCATCACTTGGGCGTCGCTACCAAACAACTGGGCGGAGATGGGGTGCTCGTCGTCGTAGAAATGCAGGTAGCGGCCGCGCATGCGCTTGTCGCGCAGCATGCCGTCCGCCGAGGTGAACTCGGTCATGATGAGCCCGCAGCCGCCCAGGTTGCGAATGAAGCGCCGGAAAACCGTGTCCGTTATCCCGGACATGGGCGCC
>DATEGI010000131.1:0-8061 GCA_035280205.1 Terriglobales bacterium
CGGCATCATCGAGAACTACCTCGTTCTCAAAAAGAAGCTGGCGGAGGAAGGCCACCGCTTCTCCACCGAAACCGACACCGAGGTCATCGCCCACCTGGTGGAGAAGCATTTCCTCAAACACGGGAACGGCCACCGGCCGAAGCTGGAGGAGGCGGTGCGCAAGGCGGTCAGCGAGCTGCGCGGGGTCTTCGCCCTGGCGGTGATCGCGGTGGATGAGCCCAACAAGATCGTGGCCGCGCGCAACGGGCCGCCGGCGGTGATCGGGCTGGGCAAGGACGAGTACTTCGTCGCCTCCGACGTGCCCGCCATCCTCTACCACACCCGCGACCTGTTCTTTCTGGCTGACGGCGACCTGGCGGTGATCACGCCGGAAGGAGTCGAGCTCAGCGACTTTCAGGGCCAGCCCATCGTGCGCCAGGTGCAGCACGTCACCTGGGACCCGATCATGGCGGAAAAGGGCGGCTTCAAGCACTTCATGCTCAAGGAAATTTACGAGCAGCCGCGGGCGGTGCGGGACACCTGGCTGGGGCGGGTGTCGCAGGATTCGGGCAAGATTTTCCTGGACGAGATGGAGATCAGCGAGGCCGAGTTCCGGCAGCTGAAGAAGATCAACCTGGCCGCCTGCGGCACCAGCTGGCACGCGGCGCAGGCGGGCAAGTTCATGATCGAGCGCCTGGCGCGGGTGCCGGTGGAGGTGGATTACGCCAGCGAATGGCGCTACCGCGACCCGATTCTGGCGCCGGACACGGTGACTATGCTGATCTCGCAATCGGGGGAGACGGCGGACACCATCGCCGCCCAGAGGGAGGCCAAGGCCAAGGGCTCGAAGACGCTGGCCATCTGCAACGTGGTGGGCTCGATGATCACGCGCGAATCGAGCGGCACGATCTACACCCACGCCGGGCCGGAGATCGGTGTGGCCTCGACCAAGGCCTTCACCGCCCAGCTGACGGCGCTTTATCTGTTCGCGCTGTATCTGGCCGAGGTGCGCGGAGTGATCAAGGCCGACGAAGCCCGCCAGCTCATCACCGAGCTGACCTTGGTGCCGGGCAAGCTCGAGACCCTGCTCACGCACGACGAAAGCTGCGAGGAGCTGGCCAAGGAGTACGTGCGCTCGCAGGACTTCCTCTTTCTCGGGCGGGGCATTCACTACCCGGTGGCCCTCGAAGGCGCGCTGAAGCTGAAGGAGATTTCCTACATCCACGCCGAGGGCTATCCGGCGGGAGAGATGAAGCACGGGCCCAACGCGCTGATTGACGAGAACCTGCCGGTGGTGATCGTGGCCACGCACGACCCGGCGGATGCGGGCTCGATCGTGCGCTACGAAAAAACCTTGTCGAACCTGAAGGAAGTGAAGGCGCGCTCCGGGCAGGTGATCGCGGTGGCCACGGAGGGCGACGAGGAGATCCGCGAGGCGGCCGACCAGGTGCTCTACATCCCGCCGGCGCCCGAGCTGCTGCTGCCCATCCTGGAGATCGTGCCCCTGCAGCTTCTGGCTTATCATATCGCGGTGCGCCGCGGCTGCGATGTAGACCAGCCGCGGAATCTGGCCAAGTCGGTGACGGTGGAATGAAGAATTTCACCGCCGGGATGTCAAGATCATCTGTTGCCGCTTGAGGAATGACGCATGACGCGTGACGTTCGAGATTAGGACGCAATCGTGCACCGAGGATGACCTTCCCAAGGATTTTCGTCGCCTCCTTGGGGCCTCGGCGGTAAACAAGTTTTATAGAAATCAATAACTGATCCCAGGAGGCGAAATTGAAATCGCAGCACACTTCCTCAGTGGCCAATACGCTAACTACTGATGCCAGTACTTCTCACCTCAACCCTCCCCATGGCGGTACTCTCGTTGACTTGATGGTGTCGGCGGAACATCAAGCGGAACTTCGCGCCGCGTCGCGCGACTGGCTGTCCTGGGACCTTACGGCCCGGCAGATATGCGACCTGGAACTGCTGCTGAACGGTGGCTTCTCGCCTTTGCGCAGTTTCCTGGGCCAGAAAGATTACGAATCAGTATGCTCGAATATGCGCCTGGCGGATGGCACACTGTGGCCTATGCCCATTATGCTGGATGTGAACGAAGAGTTCGCGCGTCAGCTCAAGCCCGGCCAGAGCATCGCTCTGCGTGATCCGGAAGGCGTGATGCTGGCAGCGCTGCACATCACCGAGGTTTGGCAGCCGAATTTGCTTTCGGAAGCGCAGTCGGTGTTCGGCACCACTAATCCAGAGCACCCTGGCGTCGGCTACCTGGTGGAGAAGGTGCAGCCTTTCTACGTCAGCGGCCACCTGGAAGGTGTGCAGCTTCCCACGCATTACGACTTTCGCTCCCTACGGCTTACTCCCGGGGAACTTCGCGCTGAATTTGCCCGCTTGGGCTGGAAGCGCATTGTCGCGTTTCAAACCCGCAATCCCATGCATCGCGCGCACTTTGAGCTGACACTGCGGGCTGCCAAAGCCGTCGAAGCCAACCTGCTAGTCCACCCCTCGGTGGGCATGACCAAGCCTGGCGACGTGGACCACTACACGCGCGTGCGCTGCTACCAGTCCATCCTGCCCCACTATCCCAAGAACACTGCCAAGCTGGCGCTATTAGGATTAGCAATGCGCATGGGCGGCCCGCGAGAATGTGTGTGGCACGCCATCATTCGCAAGAACCACGGCTGCTCGCACCTGATCGTCGGGCGCGATCACGCCGGCCCGGGCAGCGATTCTTCGGGCAAGCCCTTTTACGGTCCCTACGATGCCCAGCAGCTTCTGTCCAAGCATGAAGCCGAACTAGGCATGGGCATGCTTCCATTCAACATGATGGTGTACGTGGAAGACCTCGACACCTACGTGCCTGAAGGAGAAGTGCCCGCCGGAATGCGTTCGCTCAGCATCTCGGGAACCGAACTGCGCCGGCGCTTGGCCGACGGCCGCGAGATTCCCGCCTGGTTCACCTTCCCCGAGGTTGCTAAGGAGCTGCGCCGCAGCCACCCGCCACGACACAAGCAGGGATTCACGGTTTTTTTCACTGGCCTGTCGGGTGCTGGCAAGTCCACCGTAGCCAACGCGCTCATGGTTAAGTTCTTGGAAGTCGGCGGGCGTCCGGTAACCCTGCTCGACGGCGATTTGGTGCGGAAGAACTTGTCCTCCGAGCTGGGCTTCTCCAAGGAGCACCGCGATATCAACATCCGTCGCATCGGCTTCGTGGCTTCGGAAATAACCAAAAACGGCGGCATCGCGATTTGCGCCCCCATCGCTCCTTATGACATCGTGCGCAAGGAGGTGCGCCGCACGGTCGAACCCGGCGGAGGATTTATCCTGGTGCACATTGCCACGCCCCTCGAAATATGCGAGCAGCGCGACCGCAAGGGTCTCTATGCCAAAGCGCGGGCCGGCTTAGTGAAGCAATTCACCGGGATTTCCGATCCGTATGATATCCCGACCGATGCTGATGTAGTCATCAATACTACCGAGACGACGCCTGATGAAGCAGCACAGGAAGTGTTGCTCCACCTGGAGCGGGAAGGCTACATCGGCGGCAATTCGGATGCGTCTTAACACAGTCGCCATTGACCCTTCCGCGCGGCTGCCCGAGATGCTGTGAAGGCCGCGCGGTGGGGCCTGCTAGTTTTTCCGCAGAGTTGTTAAACGATGGGGTTACTTTGATCGAGTATTCGGTTGAATCGGCTGTACTTGCGCGCATTGAGGCTGCGCTCGAGCATGCCGCCGCTGTTCTAAGCCGCTTCACACCTGGCACCGTTGAGGTGGAGTACAAAGCTGGACACGATCCGGTCACTCAAGCCGACCGGGTCGTAGATGACGCCCTTCGTGAGGCCCTTTTGCAGGATGGCGAAGGATGGCTTTCCGAAGAAACCGCAGACGACCTGGCGCGACTCCAAAGGCAGCGACTCTGGATCGTTGATCCCCTGGACGGCACGCGGGAGTTCGTTCAGGGCATTCCGGAGTGGTGTGTTTCGATCGGCTGGGTACATGACGGGGAGGCGCTGGCCGGCGGCATTCTAAACCCAGCTACCGGCGAAACCTTTCTGGGTTCGCGCAGTGCGGGGGTGCAGAGGAACGGGGTACCCGTGCAGGTCAGCCCGCGCAAGGAATTGCCAGGTGCGCTTGTGCTGGGCAGCCGCAGTGAATTCAAGCGTGGCGAGTGGAAGCAGTTCCAGGACGGTTCGCTCGTGTTGCGCCCGGTAGGTTCCGTAGCTTACAAACTGGCGCTGGTTGCTGCTGGACTGGCTGATGCCACTTGGACACTGGTCCCCAAGCACGAGTGGGATGTTGCCGCCGGAACGGCACTGGTACAGGCCGCAGGCGGAGTGGTGAAAAATCTTGATGGTAGTCCGATCGTTTTTAATGGATACAAGCCTTGGCTGCCTGGGCTAGTTGCCGCGGGACCAAATCTCTTTCCCGAGATTTCGAGCCTGCTCAAAATGCCCACTGTGCAGCTATCGGCACGTGGTGAAGGACCCACATTTTAGCTAAACGCTCAATCCGCTGTGATTGCCCTCCTTGTGACGATCACCCCCGAACCAGTTTCCATGGCCTGTTCCAACCTGTTCGTAGCGTTGAGGGAGAAATCGCGGCATCGGCTCCCGTGTAGTTCGCCCCTGGTACTCCACCGGTGCGCTGGTGTGGTCTTCGGCGTGTCTGTTGCTAGTTGTTGCGGCACACGTGGCCCAAGGAGCAGCGCCTGCGCAAACCTCTGCAGAGGACATGCTGGAGGTTTGATACCGTGGAGGTAGAAGTCGCTATCGCACGACCTAGCGGCCCTGATGGACACGCTCACTGGTGACCAGCAAATAGCGGCTCGAACGCACCATTTGTTTTTGCGGCAGGTAATCACAGAAGCGTTGTCGACACTCTGGGCAATCGGCGAGCGGCAAATATTTGCCATGAGCTATTTGCAGCCTTGCTCTATGCCCGAAAAACTGCGGTGGGTTGCCTGTCCGGTTCCAAAATGCACAACCCTATCTCATAAAGCCACTCCAGGCGCTTCGTTGGCCCTCAGCATAACGCCGTTTTGCCCTGAATTCTGGAGCGAGGCAATCTCAACAAACTGCAGTGGTGCGCAAGTTTTGTTCAATCACCTTGCAAAGTCTTTCATCTTGATTATCTCCAGTGACATGATAGAGTATCGAGCGTTTGCAGCAGCGCGGGTGGCGCGATGAAAGTCTCCCAGAAAGGTCTGTACGCCTTGCAGGCGCTGATGGTGCTGGCCCGGCGCTACCGTCAGGGCGCCATCCGCATTCGTGACATCGCTTACGAGGAGAACCTGCCGGAAAAGTTTCTGGAATTGATCCTTCTGGAACTGAAGAATGCGCGCATGGTAGAAAGCGTACGCGGAGCCAAAGGCGGCTACCATCTCAAGCGGCCGCCCAACCAGATTTTTCTCAGTGAAGTCATTCGCACCATTGACGGTCCTTTGGCACCATTTGCCGATGGCGCCGGCCTGCAAGAATTGATTGACAGCGACAAGGCACACCGCCGGTTGTACAGCGTTTTCATGGATGTGCGCAACGCTGCTGCTCACATCCTGGAGAACACTTCCCTGGCCGACATCGCCGGCGATGTGTCTCCTCCGGAAGCAAACACGAGAAAACATCGGTCCCGGCAGATCGCGGAACGCTGATTTGCGGGACAACAAAGGCTTGGTGTTGCGTCCCAATAATGTTAAGCAGTTCGATAATGTTCTTTGTCATTAAACAATAATGCAGTCGAGGGTGGCGCGGCCCCCGTTGCGGCCGCGAAAAGAGTAGGGCATGGATTTCAGGGTCTCAGTTCTCGGCTTGATTGTCGGCTTTCTGGTGGGTGTAACCGGAACCGGCGGCGGAGCGCTGCTCACGCCGTTGCTGATCCTGCTGGGCTGGGCGCCACCCATGATAGCGGTGGGCACCGACCTGGTTTGGAGCACGTTGACCAAGTCTGCCGGCGCCGTGGTGCATTGGCGGCAGCAGACCGTAGATATGACCATGGTGAAACGACTGGCGCTGGGCAGCATTCCCGGAGCGCTGCTTGGCCTGTCGCTGCTGGCGCATTTCCATGCCTCCCGCACTCACAACCTGGATCGGCTGATACTGCGCATGCTGGGTGTCGCGCTGGTGGTTGTGGCCTGCAGCCTGTTCTGGCGCGCTCTCCGTGGGGCCCGACCGACTCCAACCGATCTGAACCAAGGAGAGGGGCGTCGGCGCGCCTGGCTGACAACTCTGACGGGCTTGGTTGTAGGGTTCCTGGTCAGCATCACTTCGGTCGGGAGTGGCAGCCTCATCATCGCCTCGCTGGTGGTCCTCTACCCGGGCACTCCCCTGCGACGGATGGTTGGCTCGGATATTGTGCACGCCTTGTTGCTGGTCGGAGTATCCGCCCTGGGCCACCTGAGAATGGGCAGCATTGATACACACCTGCTGGGCGCGCTTCTGGTGGGCTCTATCCCGGGAGTGTGGCTGGGCAGCAGAATGAGCGCGCGGGTGCCGGAAAAGGCCTTGCGCCCGGTGCTGGGGACCACGTTGCTGCTACTTGGCTGCAAATTGCTGTAACTGCGGAGCAGTTGGTTGTAGCCGGTTTCTCGATGAAAAATTAGAAGGAAGGAAAGTAAACATGAAGTTCCACCCATTAATGGCTACTATATCGATTATGTTTATAGTACTTAACATGTACGCGCAGGATTCGCTGCTGCTGGCAGACCCTGCCGACGACGCGCAAGAGCCATCAGCCATTTCCGGTGTGGTTTCCTTGAGACGCGATGGCTTGTTCCTCAACAATGAGAATAGGTCCACAGACCTTCGGGTGCATGGGTTTATCCAGGCGGACGGCCGGTTCTTTTCCAGTGACCTGAAAGGTGAGAGCCCAGACAAACTTTTCTTCCGTCGCATACGGCCCATTTTCGAGGGCACCCTGGTTAAGGAACTTGATTTCCGTTTTATGCCTGACTTTGGACAAAACAATCCGCAAATCCAGGATGCCTACCTGGAGCTGAATCGCTTCTCGTTCGCTAAGCTGCGCCTGGGCAAGTTCAAAAGCCCGGTGGGACTGGAAGACCTTCGCTCGGATAGTGAAATGTCCTTCTCGGAGCGCTCCCTAGCATCGGATCTAGTTCCCCTCCGCGAAGTGGGCGCACAAATCGTAGGTACACTGCTGCGCGACTCCGCTGCCTATGCCGTCGGTTACTTCAACGGGACCCCTGATGGCTCCAACGGCAACTTCCAGTGGCGCACCAGCAATGAAGGCGTGGCACGCATCTTTCTGCAGCCGTTCCTCACGAGCCGAGCCAAGCCGCTGCGGGGCTTCGGTATGGGGGTGGGCGGGTCGTTTGCTGATGATCGCGGCAAGTTGCCCACCTTCAAGACCGTTGGCCAGAACACCTTTTTCAAGTACTCGTCCCACGTCTTGGCCAGTGGCCAACACAACCGCCTCTCTCCTCAGGCCTATTACTATGAGGGGGTGATTGGGCTGATGGGTGAGTACAACGTTTCCTCGCAGGAGGTGCGCAACGGGTTGAACGCCCGCCGCCTCAGTAATCGGGCATGGCAAGCAAGCGCCTCCATCATGCTTACGGGCGAGAAGAATAGCTACACGGGCGTGCGGCCGCACCATGCTTTTGAGCCGCAACGAGGCCTTCGCCACCTGGGAGCATGGGAAATAGCCACGCGGTATAGCTGTCTGCATGTGGACCGCAACGCGTTTCCACTGTTTGCCAGCACTAAGAGCTCGGCAGAGGCGGCATCTGAGTGGGGGATTGCGCTGAACTGGTACCTGAACCGATATGTTCGAATTATGAACGCCTATGAGCACACCAGCTTCACCATGGCTTCATCACAGCTGGTTCCCCTGCACGATGAGAATGTGGTTATGTCCCGTCTTCAGCTCGGCTTCTGACTCGTGCACCATCATTTCTCGCGGCTGGAAATGTCGCGTTTAAGGGCGGTAAGACGTATGAAGTCGTTTTTTGGTTTTTTGTGAGGTTCGGTCAGACGATGAAGGTCAGGACATCGCGGAGTACGCCGTCATGGCTGTTATCCTGGCCATTGTGGTAGGCACCATCCGGCTGTTTGGAGCCCAAGCCAT
>DATEGI010000132.1:0-4191 GCA_035280205.1 Terriglobales bacterium
CATCGGCTATACCCCCACCAACGCCAAGCGAGACGGCAGCTTCCGCCGGGTGGAGGTCAAAACCAAGGAAGGGTTCAAGGTGCAGTGCCGCTCTGGGTATTACGCCTTGCCCCCGCGTGGCGAAGGGGAATAGCGGAAGAACCAGGACTCAGGAGTCACAAGCGATCTCGAAATAAACCACCTCATTCGGGTGTGGCGCCCCTTGGGCGAAAAACCCCAATATCCTGTGGCTCTGGACGGCGCGAGCCGCGCCGGCTCCCCGGGGAAAGAGGGTGTTGAATCGCTCCCTACCAAGCCCGAAGGGCGAAATAGCTCTTAGCCCAGGGCGTAAGAGTCTGTGTGACAACGCAGAAATTTAGGTGGCGGTGGAAAAACACCATCATTCTTGAGCCGCGGAGCGGCACCAGAATGTAGACCCGGACGTAAGTCCGGGGTACAAAGTGGAGTAAATTCGTAGCCCCAGCGGGGCGAAAGAACGTTTTCACTCAGACTCGTAAGCCCTGGGACTGGCGCAGAAAATAATGAAGAGCCCCGCAGGGGCGGCACCAAAACGCGAACTCCGGGTCCTTCGTGGGCGAATCCCCCGCCCTGGCTCCTTACTTGCTGGGAGCGTAATATCCGCGGCGGGCGCGCACGTGCATGTCTTTGTGATTCTCGGCCAGAATCTCAATGGCATGATAGGCGCCATCGCGTTTAAAGTTCACAGGCCGGTAGGAGAGGGCGTACTGGCTGCGTAGTTCGTCTTGAATCTGGGTAAAGGCGTCGGTGACGTCTTCCACTTTGAAGGGGAAGAAGGCGCGTCCGCCGCTGGCGTCGGCAATGCGCTCCAGCACCTTGTCGCCGTGCGTCTTCATGCCGCTGATGTTGGTGCTGATGGTGTAAACGATTACTTCGGCGCGCTGCGCCATCTCGATGGCTTCTTCGCGGGTAACGTGGCTCTGGTTGTCCTCGCCGTCGGTAAGCAGAATGATGGCGCGCCGCACCGAGCCCGTGTCCCTGGTCTTGGCCAGCTTGTCTCGGCAGGCGTAGTAGAGCGCGTCGTACATCGCCGTGCCCCCGCCCGGACGCAGCATGCGCACTCCCTTGGAGAGCGCCTCCGTGTTATCAGTAAAGTCCTGCGTTACTTCCGGCGTGGTGTCGAAGCCGATGGTAAATGCCTTGTCGAAGCTCGGCCGGATGATCTGATTGAGGAACTCGATCGCTGCTGCCTGCTCGAACTTGAAGCGGTCGCGCACCGAATTGCTGGCGTCAATCAGCAGGCCCACGCGCAGGGGCAGGTTGGTCTCGCTGTTGAAGCTCACTACCTGCGACTGCAGTTGCCTGTAGTCCAGCACGCGGAAATCATTCTTCCTCAAGTCCTTCACGTAGCGCCCGTGCTTGTCGGTCACGGTGAAGATGACGTTGACCTCATCTACCCGCTTGCGAATGGTGGTGACGGAAGGATCTTGGTCTTCGTTATCCGGGGGCGCAGGTTTGGGCGCGGCCGCTGGCGAAGCAGGGCTCGCCTCGGGTTCGGGCGCCGGTGGCGCCGGCTGCGCGCTTACCGATTCCGGAGATGCTGGCGTTGAGGTGTTCGGCGCGGCGGGTTGCGTAGCGCTGTTCGGCTGAGGCTGAGGGGGCGGCGCCGGCTTGGCCGGCTGCATTTGCCGCATTTTCACTGCGGAGGGGGCGGAAGGCAGATCCTGGTTGTTCTGAGGTGAGCTGTTTGGAGTGGAACTCTGGGTCGAGTTCTGTCCCAGGCCCACAGCCAAAGGCAGCAGAAGGAGCACCCCAACTCCAAGAACTATGGCCCTGCGTGTCATCCTGATTCCCCATTATAGCCGCTGGCGTCCCCCACGCGACCCAGGAAATCCAGCAACTCCGGGGGCAAGGGGCGAGAAAAGGAGAGGGCATTCCCCGTCCGCGGATGGACGAATTCCAGGGCTGCCGCGTGAAGAAAGTTCCGCGCCAGGGACATCGGTTGGATTGCCGGTGTTTTGCTGACCTGCGGGCGCAGCTCGCGCGGTGCGCCGTAAAGCGTGTCTCCGACCACGGGGTGGCCCAGTGAGGCCAGGTGAACGCGGATCTGGTGGGTGCGACCGGTATCAATTTTCAGATCGAGCAGGCTGAACTTGCCGAATTCCGACTCCACGCGCTCGCGCACATTGTAGTGGGTTACGGCTTCCCGCCCGCCGCTGCGCCGCGTAGTCATGCGCGTGCGGCGGATGCGGTCGCGGCTGATGGCGCTGGAGATTGTGCCCGCCTCCTGCTTTACCCAGCCGTGAACGAGCGCAATGTATTGCTTGCGCACCTGGCGCCCGGAAAATTGCGCTGCCAGCCGCCGGTGCGCGAAATCATTTTTGGCCACCACCATCAGCCCGCTGGTAGCCCGGTCCAGGCGGTGCACGATCCCCGGCCGCAGTTCGCCGCCCACGCCCGAGAGTTGGCCAAAGCGGTGCAGCAGCGCGTTCACCAGGGTGCCGCGGTTGCGCTCATCTTCCGTTGGCCCCGCGCCGGCGTGGACCATCATCCCGGCAGGCTTATTTATGACGGCCAGGTCGTCATCCTCGTACACAACATCCAGAGGAATTTCTTCGGGGACGGCGCGCAGCGGTGGCGGTGTGGCTGAACCCAACACCTGGATGCGCTCGCCGCCCTTCAGCTTCAGCGAAGGTTTGGCCGCGGCATCGTTCACCAGCACCTTGCCTTCTCCGATAAGCTGCTGCACCCGCGCCCGGCTCACCTCCGGCAGTTGCGAAACCAGGAACTGGTCCAACCGCCGCCCGGCGTGTTCAGGTGCGACTTCGAACGTGGAGCTTGGGCCGTGGGCGGGCATGGGCCATCATTCTCGCACGCGGCAGAAGGGGGGTGCCCCACCATTCGCGTCGGTTACGGTATTTTGTTACACAAAAACTTTGGCCTCATCGAAACTCTGTGCCTGGTGATTTAGGGAACACCATCACCTTCAATATCGCCACACCTAACCTCCCGGTCTCGTAGAGACCGACCGAGAGTAGCCCGCCAGTTCACTGGCGGGATTGGAGGCGCAATGTATTAAAGTCCCGTCAGGGACGGCCGAAAGGAGGCTATTTCTTTGAACGGTTTAGGTAAAGGGAACACGAAATGTTTGGCACACACTCAGCCGTCCCGAACGGGACTCAAAGGTCACGGGCTCAGCTTCCCGCCACTGAAGTGGCGGGCTACTTTCATTTCGTCTCTCCGGACGTTTGAAGTCGGCGAACATCTCCCAGCCTGAAAACTACAACTAGAATAACCAGTCACTGACTTCATGCACTTCTGGCTATCGCTGCGCCACTCTCGATGAATTCGCGGATGTAGGAATTAATCAGCTCCGGATGTTCGTGGATGACCCAGTGCGAACCGTCGGGCACGCGACGCACGGTCATGTCAGGGACGTACTGCTCCAGGCCATCGAGATTACCGGTGAGCAGATAAGGATCTTTTTCGCCCCAGATCACCAGGGTGGGAACTTCAATCCTGAGCGCCTTAACCTGCGCCGCCAGTTCCTCGGAGCGCTGCTCCAGCCCCGCCGGCGGTCCGGCGTGTGCCGCCCGGTAGTAATTCAGTCCGCCGGTGAGCGCGCCCGGTTGCGACCAGGCTTGCAGGTAAGCTTCCCGGTCTTCGGGGCCAAAATAACCCTGCTGCAAGCCAGGTTTCAGGACCGTGGCCTCCATGTTGGCAAAGTTCCCGGCCGCCAGGATTTGTTCCGCGGCCGGCGTGCTGAAGATGAGCATGTACTGGCTGGCCTGCTGCTGCGCCGGATTCTGCCGCAACTCCCGATCAAAAACTGCGGGATGAGGCGCATTGATGATGACCAGCTTCTCCAGGTAGCCGGGGTGGGCTGCCGCAAATGCCCACGCCACCACGCCGCCCCAGTCGTGCCCTGCGAGAACAAATCGCTTATGCCCCAACTGGTCGGCGAGCGCGCGCACATCCTCCACCAGCAGTTTCAGCTCATACTGGGCGACGTCAGATGGCTTGGAGGAAAGATTGTAGCCGCGCATGTCGGGCGCTACCGCCCGGTGGTCGCGCGAAAAGTGCGCCAGCTGTTTCTTCCACGCATACCAGAACTCGGGAAACCCGTGCAGAAACATGATCAGCCTGCCCTGCCCGGCAGTCATGTAGTGCAATCGCACGCCGTTTACTTCCGCGTATTCGCTTTGCATGGGCGCATCACTCCTGGGGCTTGAT
>DATEGI010000133.1:0-3657 GCA_035280205.1 Terriglobales bacterium
TGCTCGTGGCCCGTGGGCTAATAAAGGTTGAGGAGGGGCAGTGATGAAGAAGCTGGCTAAACAAGAACGCGAGCTGCTACGCAAACTGGGAGCGGAGGGCGGCCAGGCGGCTGCGCGCCGCATGACGAAGGAACAGCGCCAAGAGCGCGCACGGAAGGCCGGGGAGGCTGCTGCCCGGCGCAGAAAGGAGCGAAAACAATGAGGAGGAGACGAGCCCGTGGCACGGGAAGCGTGCTGCAGAGAAAAGGCTACCGCACCTGGGACCTCCGCTACACCGACTTGACGGGAGTTCGTCACAGCAAGGGCAGCTTCTGTTCCAGGCAGGAGGCGCAGCAGGCGCTAAACGAGTTGTTACTGCTGGCGGGGAAGGCGGAGACCGCGCCTTCTGACGCCGGGCCCACCATTGCGCGGTTATTCCGATTGATTGATTACGACAGGTTAATGAACAAGCCCAAGAGTCTGGTGGAGCTGCGTCGCCGCTGGCGACTGCACTTAGAGCCCGTCTTCGCCCACCTTCCTGCGGACAAGCTGACCACGGAACACCTGAGGGTTTATACCCGCGACCGCAAGGCGGAGAAGGCTAGAAATTCAACCGTCAACCGCGAGTTGGCCATTTTAAAACGTATGTACTACCTGGCCTTGGCCGAGGGTGGTGTAAAAAAGGTACCGGTTTTTCCCATGCTTAGCGAGGCGGGCAACGTGCGCCAGGGCTTTCTGGAGGACGCCAGTTATGAGCGAATGGCACAAGCCACGGCCCAGGTAGGGTTGTGGCTCCGCACCATGTTTGAAATCGGCGTCACGTTCGGCTGGAGAAGGACAGAAGTGCTCACTCTCACGGTGCAGCAAATAGATTGGGAAGAACGCACTGTAAACCTGTACACAAGCAAGAATGGTCGTCCTCGGAAGGTACCGATCCTCCCTGGCAGTAAGGTGGAAGCTTTGCTGCGAGAGGCTTGCATCGGAAAAGCGCCCACGGACGCCCTCTTGACCCGCGTAGATAAGCAAGGTCGCCATTATCCCGTGCGCGACTTTCGTGACGGCTGGAAGGCTGCCACGAAAGCAGCGGGAGTACCGCAACTGACCTTCCATGATCTGCGGCGCACCGCCGTTCGCAATCTGGTGAGGGCAGGAGTGCCGGAGAAAATCTGCATGGACATAACCGGGCACCTAACGCGGGCAGTTTTT
This sequence comes from Terriglobales bacterium, assembly GCA_035280205.1. Lineage (GTDB taxonomy): Bacteria > Acidobacteriota > Terriglobia > Terriglobales > Acidobacteriaceae > JAICWP01. The sequence continues at coordinate 1,186 of DATEGI010000133.1, forward strand.
GAACGCTACAACATCGTGGACCAAAAGGACGTTCGCCGGGCTATGGCCGCGTTAGAAGCCGACCGTCGGGAGAAATTAAGGCTCTGTGAAGGTTCTGTTGCGCCCGAGGAGCCCTCGGCGGCTAAGGCCAAGGTGAACTGATAAGCCTATGAAACGGAATAATTTAGCTGGTGCCCGGGACCGGAATCGAACCGGTACGGACCTTTCGGCCCTCGGGATTTTAAGTCCCGTGCGTCTGCCAGTTTCGCCACCCGGGCAGGGTGGACTTAGCTTACCACCAGGGAAGCGCCGGCGCGGGGCAGGCTGGAGCCGACAATCAACGACCGAGCATGGCCTTGGACAAGTTCAGGGGAGGCTTTCACCGTTAAAGCGGCCCAGCATGACGGCTTGTGGAGAAGCGGCAAAACCCAAGGTCCTTCGAGTCGCGTTGATTTCGCTTTGCTCAACTCGCGCTCGCTCAGGATGACTGCGGAAGAACTCGAGACGGGACACGCGAGATGCTGTCGGGCCTGAAGGCCTCATAATGACGCCCTCCTGCGGAGGGCCGAGGGCGAGACGCCCTCGTGACAGCCGGCGGGACGCCGGCGCTACGGTGACGGGCTACTGGTTGACGCCGCTGGCGAGGAAGCCGCCATCCACGGGAATGGTGGCGCCGGTGATGAAGCTGGCGGAATCGGAAGCGAGAAAGATGGCGGCGCCCACCAGTTCTTCGACCAAGCCAAAGCGCTTCATGGGAGTGCGCAGAAGGAATTCCTGGCCGCGGGCCGTGCCATCAAGCAGTTTCTGATTGAGAGCGGTGCGGAAGACGCCGGGCATGATGGCGTTGACGCAGACGCCATGCGGCGCCCACTCTACAGCCAGCGAGCGAGTCAAAGAGAGCACGCCGCCCTTGCTGGCGGCATAGGCGGCAACTTCAAAGAGGCCCAGGAAAGAAGAGAGAGAGGCAATATTGATGATGTGGCCGTAGCGGCGCTCAAGCATATGGCGGCCGAAAATTCTGCAGGCGTGCAGCGTGCCTTTGAGATTGATGTCGAGAATGGCGTCCCATTCCTGCTCGCTGAGGTCAAGGGTGGGAGAGCGCTTGGAGATGCCGGCGGAATTGACCAGAATGTCTACCTTGCCGAAGGCGCTGAGGGCCTGCTGAAGCAATTGCTGCAAGGAAGGCTCAGAGGTCACGTCGCAAGTGGCGGCGAGCGAGCGGCGGCCAAGGCGCTCGATTTCCGAAGCCGCAGAGGCGACCTCAGGGGCGCGGCGCGCGCTGGGAATGACGTCGGCGCCGGCTTGCGCCAGACCGAGAGCGAGGGCGCGTCCGATTCCGGAGCTGCCGCCAATTACTACTGCCGTTTTTCCCTTCAGGTCGAGGCCAGGGTAGCTCATGTTTGATCACCAGTTGCCGCATGCTGCAAATCACTAACAATACAGGGAACATGCCCCGGAGGGGAACCATTGCGACCGCCCGAACGGCTTCATATATGATTACTCGGCGCTCACGCCGGCGGATTGAGTTGAGGTGAGAGGATTGCGACAAGATGGCGCCATTGAAGATCAAGGATAAGGCAAGTTGCCAGTGGGACCTGGTGAGCCTGGGTGAGGTGATGCTGCGGCTGGACCCGGGCGACCGTCGGGTCGCGACTACGCGGCAATTCCATGCCTGGGAGGGTGGGGGCGAGTACAACGTGGCGCGAGGGTTGCGGCGCTGTTTCGGAATGGAGACGGCGATTGTGACCGCGCTGGCGGACAATTCCGTGGGGCGGCTGGTGGAAGACCTGATGCTGCAGGGTGGAGTGAGCCTGAAACACGTGCGCTGGGTGCCGTATGACGGCGTGGGGCGTGGGGCGCGCAACGGGCTGAACTTCACTGAGCGCGGCTTCGGGCTGCGGGCGGGAGTGGGGTGCTCGGACCGGGGGCACACCGCGGTGTCGCAACTGAAGCCGGGCGAGATTGAGTGGGAACAAATCTTCGGCAAAGAGGGGGCGAGGTGGTTCCATACCGGCGGCATTTTCTGTGCCCTTTCGGAGAGCACGCCGCTGGTGGCGCAGGAAGCGATGCAGGCGGCCAAGCGCGCGGGTACCGTCATTTCCTATGACTTGAATTATCGGGCGTCGCTGTGGAAGGTGGTTGGCGGCAAGCAGAAGGCACAGCAGGTGAACCGCACGCTGGCGTCGTTGGTGGACGTGATGCTAGGCAACGAAGAAGATTTCACCGCCGCGCTGGGATTTTCCGTGGCTGGGCTGGACGAAGGGCATTCGCAGCTTGATGCGGCGAACTTCATGGCGATGATCGAAAAGGTGGTAGCCGAGTATCCCAATCTGAAAGTGGTGGCCACCACACTGCGGAATGCGCGCACAGCGACGCTGAACGACTGGGGAGCGGTGGCGTGGTGCGATGGGAGCTTCTACCAGGCCTCGGTGCGGCAGAACGTGGAAATTTATGACCGGGTGGGCGGGGGCGATTCGTTTGCCTCCGGCCTGA
>DATEGI010000134.1:0-41715 GCA_035280205.1 Terriglobales bacterium
ACCTGTTGATTGTGGATGACGAGCGTTCCATCCGCGAGGCTTGCCGGGAAGTGGGTCAGATACTGGGCTTCAACACCTTTGTGGCGGACTCCGCCGAGCACGCCTACCGGACCATGGAAGCACAACCTGTGGATGTGGTGCTGCTCGATCTACGATTGCCGGGAGCGGGGGGACTGGAGGCGCTGCACCACATCAAGGCTGAGCGCCCGGATGCCGTGGTGGTCGTGGTCACCGGCTACGGCACTGTGCAATCGGCGGTGCAGGCCATGAAGGATGGCGCTTACGACTACGTCACCAAGCCCTTCAGCCTGGACGAATTGAAGCTGCTGCTGGAACGGGTGAGCACCCACCTGAAGCTGAAGAGTGAAAACCGCATGCTGCGGGAGAAGATCAAGTCCAAGCATGGCTTTGGCAACATCGTCGGCCGGTCTCCCGAGATGGAGAAAATCTATCGCATCATCTCCAAGGCAGCCCACAGCAGTCATCCGGTGCTGATCCTGGGCGAGAGCGGCACGGGTAAAGAACTGGTGGCGCGCACCATTCATTTCTCCGGCCCGCTGCGCGACCGGCCCTTCATCCCCGTGGACTGCGGATCGCTGGTGCCAACCCTGATTGAGAGCGAGCTGTTCGGCTACGTGAAGGGCGCGTTTACTGGTGCGCAACATTCCAAGGAGGGTTTGCTGTCTATCGCCGACGGGGGGACGGTCTTTCTCGACGAGATTGCCGAACTGCCAGTTGATTTGCAGGCCAAATTGCTGCGCGCCATCCAGGAAAAGGAAATTCGCGCGGTGGGCAGCACTAAGAGCACCACCATTAACGTGCGTATCCTGGCGGCCACCAACCGCGACCTGGAGCACGCTGTGGCCCAGGGCACCTTCCGCCGCGATCTATATTTCCGCCTCAACGTGCTGACCTTGCGCATTCCGCCCTTGCGCGAACGCCGCCAGGACATTCCTCTGCTGGCCAACTACTTCCTGGAGCGCCTGGTCCGGGACAGCGGCATGAGCCGCGTCTTGAGCGACGACGCTCTCAAGCTGATGCTGGCGTATGACTGGCCGGGCAATGTGCGCGAACTGGAGAACTGCCTGGAGCGGGCCTGCGCCCTGAGTTCAGGGCCCGTGCTGTACGTTTTCGACCTGCCCAGCCCCATCCGCAGCGCGCAACAACCGGCTTCCAGCAATGAGGCGCGTGACAAAATCATCCCTATGCTTGACGTGGAAAAGAAAACCATCCTGACTACCATCGAGCAATTGAATGGAGACAAGCTACTGGCGGCGAAACTTTTGGGCATAGGCAAGACCACGCTCTACCGCAAGCTCAAGGAGTATGCTTCCCACGAATGAGCGCGTGTTCGGAAGCGTTGTTTCAGATTGGGAAGATGAAGTAGAGTGCGGTTTCGCTAAAGCCTGTATTTGCAAGCAGGAAGATTGGTGAAGTACGTGCAAGGGACAGGGCATGATACTGCTGATAACGCCATCAACGCGAGCCCAGGAATGTGCCGCGATGATTCAAGACGCAACTGGTGAAGGTGCCGAGTTCGTAGAAAGCACGCGCCGGGCGAGCAAGCTGTTACGTAGCGGCGAATATTCTGCCTTGGTGATTGACCAATACCTAGCGGAATGCGACCCGGACAGCACGGAAGTGCTTCTGCAGCATGCTGGCACCGCCGTGCCGGTGTATGTGAACTTGGCCATTAGCGGCAGTGAACGGGTAGTGCGGGAGTTGAAGCAAGCATTGCGTCGCAGCCAGAAGGAGCGGCAAGCGGCGCGCCGGGAAGCGGAACTGGCATTGCGCAACGAACTGAAGGATAACCTAACTGCGTTGCTGCTCTCCTGTGAGTTGGCGCTGGCCGTCCCCCAGTTGCCGGCCACGGCACAGGCTAAAATTCGATCGGCCTGCGACTTGGCTAAAGATATCCGCTCCCGGCTGGGACTAGAAGAGAAGGTAAGTGTGGCCGAAGGCGGTGGCGGAGCAAAGTCCTGAAGCCGCGCCTGCGGTCGCACGGAGCCATCGCCTTCCATCCTCCCGCTGTTACTACAAACCGTTTACCACAGAGGTCACGAAGGTCTGCCAAGCAGCCCGCTCTGGCGGCCGCAGAATCCCCTTTCCGACATTAGGTGAGCAAATTGGATCGCATTTTGTGCTTTCCGCTATGTAGGACGTTGCTGGCAACGTCTCTACCGAACTGTGTTCTCCGCTCAAAGCCAAGGCGGGGACCGGTAGAGACGTAACTCGTTACGTCTCATTTTTTGAGCATGCCGTGACCCAGCTTTCAACGAGTGTGGAAGTGGGCTTCAGCCTCACGGAACAGGCTGCGAACCTTACGGCTTTAGCCGCTGTGGACTGGTGCGGTTCGGCGTTGCGCCAGGACTTAGTGGTAGGCCGAGTCATCTCTCCGAAGTGTTTCCCGTGAAGCGTTTCTCACGGGCTTGGACCGTCCGGCGTAAGATTTTCTGGAACTCTTCTCCTCATTTGAAGGAATGAGTTACAGAAAGCGGGCCAGTTCGTCCAAACCGTAAATGCACCGCGAACTAAATGACGGCGACCTGCTGCGGCGAATGCTGGCCGGAGATGAGCACGCCTTCACCGCCCTGTACAGAACGCACCAGGCCGCCATTTACCGCTTTGCCCGGCAGATGACCGGGGAGGCAGCCCTGGCGGAGGAGGTGACGCAGGAGGTCTTTCTGACCCTGATGCGGGAGGGCCGCTCTTTTAACGCTCGCCGCGGTTTGCTGCGGGCGTGGTTATACGGAATCGCTCGCAACTGCATTCGCCGCTGCCTGGAACGGGAGCGGCTCTACGTGGGGCTGGATAGCGAAGAGCGCGAAGAGAACACGGCCGATCTGCTGCCCGATCCGTGCGTGCCAGATGATGGCCTGGCAGGGTTGGGCAGCCGCGAAACCGTGGAGCAGGTTCGCCGTGCGGTGCTGGCACTGCCAGCAGTCTACCGGGAAGCCGTAATTCTCTGCGAATTGCACGAACTGGGTTACGCGGAGGCGGCGCAGGTCCTGGGCTGCCCGGTGGGCACCGTGCGTTCGCGGCTGCACCGCGCCCGTGAACTTCTGGCCCCAAGATTGAAATGCCTGCGCGAAGCACCTGCGGGAACCGTGGTGAAGCCGTGCCGGAGGTGGTGAATATGGATTGCAAGCACTTTGACAGCATGCTCGAGGATCTGGAGCGCGATACGTCCTTGTCTGCCGGAGCCCGCGATCAGGCCCTGCAACACGCCGAGGATTGCGCTTACTGCCGGGCGCGGCTGGCAGCCGCCCGCCTGCTTTCTCTGGAGCTGGGTGCGCTGGCCAAGAGTGACGAGAACCTGCAAGCGCCTACGCGAGTCGAGGCCAGTCTGCTGGAGGCTTTCAGGGAAAGGACGCACCGCCGTTCGCGGGTGTGGTGGAGCTTACGCTGGGCTGGGGCAGCGGCTGCCGTGGCCATTGCTGCCTGGTTGCTGGCGGAGCACCCCTGGAGAAGTTCCGAAACTCCGGCTCTGCCAAAGATTGAGGCGGTTGCGCCGGCTGTTAAGTTGCGCTCGATTTCGCCGGCAGCCACCGTCAAGAGCTCGAACGAAGCGGCCGAAACGCACGCTCACGGCGAACACCCCCGTCCAGTGCGTCACCGCGCACCTGCCGACGAAGGCGGCGAGTTCATCGCTCTTTCCTCCACTTCGTATCCGGTTGGAGATGGCATGGTGGTGCGAGTCGAGCTGCCGCGTTCCGCTCCAGCGCTGGTGGGCCTGCCCATCTCGGATGGCGATGTTTCCGGCACGGTCACAGCGGATGTGGTGCTGGGGCAGGACGGCATGGCGCGCGCCATTCGTTTTGTCCAGCCGGGAGAGGGTCAAGATGCGAGTCAGAATCTTGGTTTGAAGCAGAACTAATTAGGAGACCGTCATGAGAGCCAACGTATACAGCGTTCTGTTTATTGCTTTTTGGCTGGCATTGGGAGCGGTAGAGGCTACTGCCCAGATACCGGGTCCGCCGCCAGAGCCTGGCCACGACATGTTTTACATGCGCACCTTCCGCCTGGAGGACAGCAAGGTGGTGGCCGGGGCGCCTTATTCCGCCGATGCCACCACCGAGAACACGCAGGTACTAAGCGATGGCAACCGCATTGAGCGCAAGGAGACGGCGAAGGTGTACCGAGACAGCATGGGCCGCACCCGGCGCGACTTGTCGGTGAACGCCATCGGTCCCTGGTCGTCGGGAGCACCCATGCAAATGGCAAACATCTTTGATCCCGTGGCCGGCGTGCACTACATGCTGAACATGCAGGAGAAAAAGGCCTTTAAGATGACGCGGCCAAGCAAGCCCCCAGCCGGCGCGCCGGGGTTGATGACGAAGGACCGGGTTTTCATCGCGGGTGGAGGGGTGACTACGGCAGGGCCTGCGATGACCATCGTCGAGAAGGATGCAGGAATCGGAAACCGCACCGAAACTTCGCTGGGCACGCAGGAGATCGAGGGTGTCCAGGCCCAGGGCACAAAGACAACGGAAACCATTCCCGCGGGCAGAATTGGCAATGAGAAACCCATCGTCACTACCACTGAGCGCTGGTATTCGCCGGATTTGCAGGTTGATGTGCTCGTGAAGAATAGCGATCCGCGCATGGGCGAGGTCGTGTATCAACTCACAAACATCAGCCGCGAAGAGCCCGATTCGTCCCTGTTTCAGGTGCCCCCCGATTACACGGTGCAGGAGGGACCGATGGTGTTCCAGAAGCGGCTGCACTAAGGCATCTGGAATCAGGTCCCTGTGCGACTCAGGGAACCGGAAATCACTTGCCCGCCCATAAACAGGCGGGCAATTTTTTGTGTGTCCGTTGGGCGATTGCGGCGGACTGCGAGCAAGCATTGGGCCGCGTGTAGGCTCGCCGCCCCTCGGATTACCCTCTTCTTGGCGCGAACTTTGTCCGCTTTCGAACGCAAATTTCGGAAACGAACACTGAATGGATTTTCGCGGGAATTAACTACTTTTATTTTCAGCAATATAACAGAGGCAACAGACTTGCTAAACCCTGTGGTAAAAGGGAGCTGCCATGACCGAGTACCTTCTGTCCTTCCTGCGCGACCTGAAAGTCGGCTGCCGTTCGTTATTTCGCGAGAAAGGCCTGACGGTCACGGTAGTCGTAACCCTCGCCCTGGGCATCGGCGCTAATGCCGTTATGTTCAGCTTGGTGCGGGGAGTGCTTCTGCGTCCCCTGGTGAATCGCGACGAGGGCCGGCTTGTCTACATCGGCCAGACCAGCGGGAAGGACGACGCTCATTTCTCCGTGCCGGAAATCAAGGACATGCGCGCCAGCGTGAAGACGCTGAGCTCGATGGGCGAGTTCTCCACCATCGGCTTTACCATGGTGGGGCTGGGCGAACCGCGCGAGGTCCGGGCCGGTGTGGTGGATGGAAATTACTTCCAGGTTATGGGCCTGCGCCCGGTACTGGGGCGACTGTTGGACAAGCACGATGATGGCCCCAACGCGGCGGGCGCCGTAGTATTGACCTACCGGTTTTGGACGACGGTCCTGAAAGGCGATCCCACGGTGATCGGCAAAACCGTGCGGCTCGACTCGTTCGACTCGCGTACCGCCACCGTCGTAGGTGTGCTGGAGCCCTGCCTTCCTTACCCGCAGGATACGGAAATCATCGCCAATATCATCACCAGCGCCCATCATCTTTCGGCGACCATGGTCACCAGCCGCATACACCGCATGACCGACTTGTTCGGCAGGCTGGCGCCGGGAGTCACCCTGCCCATGGCGCGCGCGGAGCTGCGCACGGTGTATGCGTCTATGGTGAAGGATCATCCCGACGATTACCCCGCCAAAGAAGACTTCCATATCAATGCGATGCTGCTGCGCGACCAGCTCACGTCAGGGGCACGGACCATATTGCTGGTCCTGATGGCGGCCTCGATACTTGTGTTCATCATTGCCTGTTCCAACGTTGCCAACCTGATTTTGGCGCGCACCGTGCGGCGCCAAGCCGAATTGGGGGTGAGAGCGGCGCTGGGCGCAAGCACCGGCGCTTTGCGCCGCACGCTGCTAAGCGAGAGCCTGCTGCTGTGCATCGCGGGAGCAGCGCTCGGCCTGGTGATCGCCGGTCCCATGGTCGCAATTCTGGGGCGTTACATGTCGCGATACTCGGTTCGAGCCCTGGACCTCACGGTTGATTCGACCATGCTGTGGGTGGGCGCGGGCCTCGCGGTAATAGCCGCGGTGCTGCTGGCATATATTCCGCACCTGCCTTCGTCAGAGGGAGCGCAGGGATTGAACCTGGCCAGCGGCGGCACGCGCTTTACGGGCGCCGCCAACCGCAAACTGAGGCTCTTCGCGGTGATTCAAATCGCTGCCTCGTTCGTGCTGGTGGTTTCGGCGGCTGCAACCGTGAGGACGCTGCTTTCGCTGGAGGCCGCGCAGGCTGGCTTCGATACGCGCCATGTGCTGGCGGTGGATGTTCCGGTGATGCATTTGGGAAAAACACCCGGGCAGACAGTGGATTTCTACCGGGAAGCGACGCGGCGCATTCGCGAACTCCCCGAAGTTCAGAACGTTGCCATTGGCATGGTGGTACCGTGGCGCGAACCCGCCCCCTTCTTCCTGCAATTTGGAGTGGACGGACACGTGCCGACGCCGAGCGAGCAACATCCCACCGCCGTAATACGGGTTGTATCACCCGGATTTTTCGCGACCCTGGGCTTGCCGGTGCTGGAGGGGCGTGATTTCAACGACGCTGATCGCGACGGCAGAGAGCGCGTGGCGATTGTGAGCCAGACCTTCGCGCAACGGATATTCAAGGGCGATGCCATGAACCATCACATGATGTGGACCGACCCCATCCTGAAGGCCGTTCCCATGATCAGCGGCGAGCCGCTGCGCATTGTGGGTGTGGTGCCTGACATAGATGACACCAACATTGTGCCTGAGCCAACCATGACCGTGTACCGTCCTTTTGACCAGGAGCCGGTCATCGGCGGAGGGCGCTTATTCGTCCACGTGCGCTCGAACCCCTACGGCCTGGTGACGCCGATCACCCGCCTGTTGCGCACCATGTCCGCGGACCAACCGGTGGAACACGCGGCCACACTGCAAGACGTCCGTGCCGAGGTGCTCTCGCCCGACCGGCTCAATGTGATGGTATTCGGAGCCTTCGCCGCTGTGGCCCTGCTGATCGCGGTGGTGGGGGTGGCAGGCGTGCTGGCATTCTCGGTCAGCGCCCGCACGCGTGAATTTGGCATACGGCTGGCGGTAGGCTCCCAACCGCGGCAACTGCTGCTGCGCGTCCTTACCGAAGGTGCGCTGATGGCCATCGCGGGACTGGCCGTCGGCTTCGCTTCCGGCTTCGGCTTGGAGCGATTAGCGGGTAGTCTGCTCGCCGATCTGAAAGCGCCGGGGGGGCTGGCTGTGGCAGGCGCTGCCATCGTCCTGCTGCTTGCGGCGGTGACAGCATCTGTGATACCTGCGGCACGCGCAGCCCGCATTGACCCCATTCAGGCGTTGCGGACGGAGTAAAGCTTCGGCTTTTCAGATTCGCGGACAAACATCTCCACCTGAGTCGACGACTCGCGGAGGCATCTCGACTGCCGAGGGCGCATCTAATCTGCCCCAGAGGAGCCGTGCTGGATTCCAATGCCGCTCCTCTTTGCTTCCACAATGTCCATCGGTCATCTGCAACAGACAAGTGCAAACGAAGCAGCCGTCCCTCCGCAAGTTGACCGCGATGCGCTGGCACGCCGCATTGACGAATTAGGCGAGTGGTTCCACAACCTTGACTTGCATGGGGTGCCGACAGCGCCCAACCATTTCCTGGGCGATTTTCCCAACATCAAATGGAGGCACATCGCCTCGGTTATTCCGCAGGACCTGAGCGGGGCCACGGTGCTCGACATCGGCTGCAACGGCGGCTTTTATTCCATTGAGATGAAGAAACGTGGCGCGCAGCGAGTTCTGGGCATTGATGTGGATGACCGTTACCTGAACCAGGCGCGTTTCGCAGCGCGAACCCTCGGCCTGGAAATCGAGTTTGAGAAGCGCTCCGTCTACGACGTGGACCGCGTCTCCGGGCAATTTGATTATGTCTTATTTATGGGAGTGCTTTACCACCTGCGTTATCCGCTGTTCGCTCTCGACAAAGTAGTAAAGAAGGTGGGAGGCAGGCTGCTGTTCCAGACCATGATTCGGGGTTCTGAGCAGGTGCGGCCCTGGGAAAAAGATTATCACTTCTGGAATAAAGAGATATTTACTCACTCAGAGTTCCCCTGCATGTACTTCATCGAAAACAGCTACGCCAACGATCCTACCAACTGGTGGCTGCCAAACCGGGGAGCGGCGGAGGCCATGCTGCGCAGCTCCGGTCTGGAGATTGTTGCTCATCCCGAGCCCGAGACCTGGTTGTGTGTTCCGCGGGAGGTCGCCCGCGGGGGCCAGTACATTCTTGATTTGGAACTAGCCGGCATCCTATAAGGCGGACCGCCGTGCTGCACGACATGCGTGAGGAGAAACATGGTTGAAGCGGTAATGCTCTGGAACGAGCCCAACAACCTGTCCCACTCGGACTTCAAAATAGACAGCGACTGGAAGATGTTTGCCGATATGGCCATCCAGGCGGCGCAAGCGGTGCGCGGGGCGAATCCGGAGCTGAAGATCGTGCTGGGTGGCATTTCTCCCATTGACCCCAATTTCATCCAGCTTATGAAGTCGCATGGCGTGCTTGACGCCGTGGACGTCGTGGCGGTGCATGGATTCCCTCTGGACTGGAACCACTGGAGCATTCACGCCTGGCCAGAGAAAATTGACGAGATTCGGGCCGTGACCAACAAGCCGGTTTGGGTCTCGGAGGCGGGGGCGTCCTCGTTCGGAGCAGAAGAGGTGCAGGTATTCGGGCTGCAGAAGACGGCCGAGTTACTGCTGCCGCGTGTGGAACGCATTCACTGGTACAGCCTGTTCGACCTGCCGGCCACCTGGACGGCTACCACCCGCCACAAAGAGTCGGAAGGGAGCGCCTACTACCGCCACTACTACATGGGATTGGTGCGGGAAGATGGCACGCCCAAGCCGGCGGCTTCCCAGTTCCCTCAGGGATTAGGCATTTGCCAGTGGTTCCATTTCGAAGATCCGCGCCTGGAGTCCGGCGTGGAGTGGCTGCGGCGTCTGGGCGTGCGCTACCTGCGTACCGGCATTAGTTGGGCAGATTCGTTCCGTCCGGCAGCGCAGGAATGGTTCGATCGCCAGATGCGCGCGCTTGAGGAATTCCACACGACCCTAACCCTTTGTTTCACTCCCGAGCACCTGGGCGTGCAGCCGCACTACACCAGCCCTCCCCGGCACAACCATGACTTCGCCGAGTTCACGGCCTGGGCAGTGGAACGCTATGCCGCTCCGGGCGCGAAGCCCGCGGCGTTGGACCACGCCGGACGGCAGACCGTGAGCGAGTTCAGCAGTCATTGTATGCACTGAACCGGGGGCCCCGGAGTGGAGAAAGTGCGGATCGGAGCGGGTTGGTGAGAACGGAACAGAGACGCTAATACGGAACCTCTAGAGCGGGGTAGCCGGCATTTGCCGGCCATGAGTTCGGCCCGCTCCAACCCACAATTCTCTCGCATCCGGGATGGCATCTCAGGAAAGTACGTACCCATCCAAGAAACACAGTTGCGGCGGAGCAAGCTGGCCGGTTCTGAAACATTTCATTCTCTATTTGTCCGCCGCACGTTTGCCATCAAACATGAGCAAGAAACGAATCCTGGTAACTGGCGGTGCGGGTTTTGTTGGGTCCCACCTCGTTGACGCTTTAGTAAAGTGCGGCCACGAGGTTCGGGTTTACGACAATCTCACGCCGCAGGTCCATGGCGACGGTTTGCCCGGTTATTTTTCCCAGGAGGTGGAGTTCGTCCAAGGAGATATGCGCCACCCGGAACTGGTGCGCGAGGCGGTGCGCAACATAGATGTGGTGTTCCATCTTGCCGCCGCCGTGGGCGTGGGCCAGTCCATGTACGAGATCGCGCACTACATGGGCGCGAATACCCAGGGGACCGCCAACCTGCTGCAAGCCCTGCTGGACGCGCGCTGCCGGGTGGAGAAGCTGATTGTCGCCTCCTCCATGTCCATCTACGGGGAAGGCAAGTACATTTGCCCGGCGTGCGGCGAGATGGCGCCGCCCCCGCGCTCGCTTTCGCAGTTGAAGCAGAAAACCTGGGAAGCATTGTGCCCGCTATGCGGCGTGGCCCTGCGGCCCGTCCCCACCGACGAGTCGAAGCCCCTGCAGGCCACCTCCATCTATGCGCTTTCCAAGAGGGACCAGGAAGAAATGGTGTTGCTGTTCGGCCGCACCTATCACGTGCCGGCGGTGGCGCTGCGCTACTTCAATATCTACGGCTCGCGGCAGGCGCTCTCCAATCCTTACACGGGAGTGGCTGCCATATTTGCCTCGCGGCTGATGAACGGCAGTCCCCCGCTGGTGTTTGAAGATGGCGAGCAGATGCGCGACTTCGTCAGCGTGCACGACGTAGTCGCCGCCAACCTGCTGGCCATGGAACGCCCCCAGGCCGAGGGCATGGCCCTGAATATCGGCTCCGGACAGCCCATCACCATCCGGGAAGTTGCGGCGGAACTGGCCAGAGCGCTGGGAACCGACTTGGCCCCGCAGGTCACGGGCAAGTACCGCGCCGGCGACATTCGGCACTGCTTTGCCGACATTTCAGCGGCGGAGAACGTGCTGGGCTATCGTCCGCGCATAAAGTTTGGCGAAGGAATTCAGGAACTGGTGCAGTGGCTGGGCTCACAGAAAGCAGTAGACCGCTCGGCCGAAGCAGTGCAACAGCTCACGACCTACGGGCTGGCTGCCTGAACGGCGCCTGCAATTGGGCCCCCATGTCGGACTTGTCCGACGACCCTGGATAGCGGGACCGGCAACTAAGAGTACAAGCATGAGGAAACCACAGTCATTTCGTTCGGTCCTGATCTTCGGGGGAGCCGGCTTCATCGGCTCCAACTGGGCGCGGTACCTGCTGGAACACACGGATGCCAAGGTGCACGTGTACGACAACCTTTCGCGCAGTGGGATCCGCCATAACCTGGAGGAGTTGCAGCGTCTTGCCGGGCGCTCTGGGCGGTTGCAGATCACGGTGGGGGACGTGCGCGACAGCAACATGGTGCAACGCGCCGTGCGCACCGCCACCGAGGTGTATCACTTCGCCGCCCAGGTGGCGGTTACGACTTCGGTTTCGGAGCCGCGCCTCGACTTCGACGTAAATGTCTGCGGAACTTTCAATATTCTGGAGGCAGTGCGCAAAACCGGCCTCCGCCCCTTCCTGCTGTTCACTTCTACGAACAAGGTTTATGGCGAGCTGAACTCGCACCGCCTGCTCGCCAGCAGCACTCGTTACAGCTACGCCGACATCCGTGGTGTCAGCGAGAATCAGCCCCTGGACTTTCATTCTCCTTATGGCTGCTCCAAGGGCGCCGCCGACCAATATGTCCGCGACTACGCCCGTATTTACGGCATTCCCGCGGTCGTGTTCCGCATGTCCTGCATCGCCGGGCCGCAGCAGTTCGGCAACGAAGACCAGGGCTGGGTAGCCCACTTCCTCTATTCCGCGCTGCAGAACAGTCCCATCGTGATTTACGGCGACGGCCGGCAGATTCGTGATGTGCTCTGTGTGGAGGACTTGCTGCGGGCCTTCGATGCTGTTCGAGTTAACCAGAAGCACACTGCCGGGCAGATTTACAACGTGGGTGGCGGATCTGAGAACACGGTCTCGCTGTTGGAACTTATGGAAGAGATCAGGCTGCTCACCGGCCGCAAGCTGGAGTATGAAACCTGCCCCATGCGGCCCGGCGACCAGTTGGTGTATGTGACAGATTTCACGAAGTTGCGCCGAGATACGGGCTGGCAGCCGCAAATCCGCCTGAGCGAGACCTTGGGGAAGATGTACGCCTGGTGGAAGCGGAACCGTGAGCTGTTCGCGGCTCCTCCGATTGCGGAGCGCCTGCCGGGAACAGGATTGGAGCAGGTTCCGGGGGTGGCTGCGTGAGATACGCGCTCGTCAATCCCAACTGGGATTTTACCGGCTCCACTTACTTCGGGTGCCAGGAGCCTCACTATCCCCTGGAGCTGTTATTCAGCTTCGACAAAATTCGTGCCGCCGGACACGAGCCTTTGCTGGTTGACGCTCAACTCCACAAGCTCAAGCTGGAAGAGGTGAAGCATCGAGTGGAGCGCTTCGAGCCCGACTTCCTGGTAATCCCTACCGCGCCTTCATACTTGTTTTGGCGCTGTCCCCAGCCGGAGCTGCGCGTGCCGCGGAAATGGTTTGCGACCTTGGGTGAGAAGTCAGTGCGGGTGGCCATCGGGCCCCATCCTTCGGCAACCCCAAGCGTCACAATGCGCAAGCTGCAGTGCGACGTGGCCATGCGTGGCGAACCGGACTATACGCTGGCGGAACTGGCTTCCAAACCCTGGTCGCAAATTGAGGGCTGCTGCTGGCGGGATCACAACGGAGAGCACCTGAGCGCCAGCCTGGGCGTGGCCGACATGAGGGGCTTGGGGGCGCTCGACTTCAGCAATTACCAGGTGGAGAAGCACGAGCATCGCCACCACGTGTTTAACGGAACTGGCCGCGGCGCCGAACTGGAATTTGCCCGCGGCTGTCCCTGGACATGCAGTTTCTGCAACAAGACTCTGTTCCGCAACAAATTCCGCGAGCGCGATGTGGACGCGGTGCTGGCGGAAGTGGACCGCGTTATCGCTCGTGGTGTGGACTACATCTACTTCATTGACGAGATTTTTGGTGTGGGCAAAACCGTGCTGCGCCTGCTGGAGGGAATTGCCCTGCGCAAGGTCAGCATCGGCCTGCAGACGCGCATTGATTTATGGAACGAGGAGACTCTCGATCTGCTGGGCCGCGCGCGCTGCATTTCCATGGAGTGCGGCATCGAATCCATCACTGACGAAGGACGCGACGAGCTCAATAAGAATTGCCGCATGTCTACCGAGCGCCTTACCGATCTGCTCATCTACGCCCGTAAGCGCATTCCCTGGGTGCAAGCCAACCTGATTCTCACCGACCACGACGATCGCGAGGACATCCGTAAGTGGCAGCAGAAGCTGAAGGCCCACGACGTCTGGGTAAGTGAGCCCGTGCCCATGTTCCCGTTTCCCGGTACTCCACTCTACCAGCAGATGTTCGGCACGCCTGACGACCAGGCCTGGGAGCGCGCCCACCACTACTACACCTCGACCTTCAATCCCAAGGGTTACAGCGATATCCAGGAGCAGCACCCGGCCAACATCGAGGAACTGGAATGCGCGTCTTAGTCACCGCCGATACGGTGGGCGGCGTCTGGACCTATGCGCGGGAATTGGTGGCGGGCCTCATCCGCCACGGGGTGCAGGTCACGCTCATCAGTTTGGGCGAGATTCCCACCCCGCGGCAGAGCGCGTGGATGGAAGGTCTGCAAGGCCTGGACTACCGGCCCACTGCTTTCCGCCTGGAATGGATGCAGGAGGCGCAGCGCGACGTGGAGCAGTCCGTGCACTTTCTGGAGGCAGTGATCAGGGAAGTCCGTCCTGACCTGCTCCACTTCAACCAGTATTGCTATGGCAGCGTGGCAACCGACTTGCCGCGCATCGTAGTGGCCCATAGCGATGTGGTGAGCTGGTGGATCAGTGTTCACGGCGAAGAGCCGCCGCCCAGCCCCTGGCTGCGCTGGTACCGACAGGTGGTAAGCCGCGGGCTGCGCTCGGCCACCACGGTCGTTGCACCTTCGCGCTGGATGCTCAACATGCTCACGGAAATCTACGGCCGGGCTCCGGAGAGCATGGTCATCTATAACGGCCGCAGCCCGCGACTGTTCAATCCTCATATGACCAAAACCGAGGCCGTGCTCGGCGTGGGTCGGCTATGGGATTGCGCCAAGCAGGTTTCTCTTCTTAGTCGCTACACGCAGGCGGTTCCGGTGTGGATTGCCGGTTCGGAGATTCATCCCGAGGAATCGTTACGCAGCGAGTCCGGGTTGGCCGCTGCGGCCAACGTTGAACTCAAGGGGCCGCTGCCGGAAAAGCAACTGCGAATGCTTTACGCGCGCGCCGCTATTTACGCCGCCGCTTCCCGCTACGAGCCTTTTGGGCTGGCGCCGCTGGAGGCCGCCATGTCGCGCTGCGCGCTGGTGGCCAACGATATTCCCAGCTTTCACGAACTGTGGGGTGACACGGCAATTTACTTCCGCCGCAACGATGGCGCGGACCTGGCAGAAAAAATTCGCCAGCTTGCTGCCGATCCTGCCCTGCGCCGCACCTGCGCGCTGCGGGCTTACCGCCGCGCGTTACAGCGTTTTACCGCCGAACGCATGGTGAACGAGTACCTGCAGCTTTATTGCGCGCTGGTCGGGACGGAGGCGCTGGCCGCATGAACCACTCCCTCAGGCTGCGCTTCTTCGCTCACTCCTGGGTTTCTGATTGGAACCACGGCAATGCCCATTTCCTGCGCGGCCTTTTGCGCGAGCTGATCCGCCTAGGCCACGAGGTTCGCTGTTATGAGCAATGCGGAGCGTGGTCGCTGGCCAGCCTTCTGCGCGAGGAAGGCGAGTTGGCGCAGCGATCCATGGAGGAATTCTGGCGCGCCTTCCCCGAGTTCGACGTGCGCTTCTACCAGAACGACACCGGCTTCCGCGATTTTGCCCGCGAGGAGTTGCGCAGCGCCGACGTGGTTGTGGTACACGAGTGGAATCCACCCGAAGTGGTTGAAGCTATCGCCGCTCTGAAGCGGGAACTCGGCTTCGGGCTCCTTTTCCACGATACGCACCACCGCGCCTACAGCAATCCCGAAGAGATGTTGCGCCTGCCGCTAAGCAAATTTGACGGTGTGCTGGCTTTCGGCGAGGCCATTCGCCGCATTTACCAGCAAGGTTTTGGAGTCGAGAAAGCCTGGACTTTTCACGAGGCGGCCGACACTAGCAACTTCCGTCCCGTCGAAGCAAGAAAATCGACCGACGTGATCTGGGTGGGCAACTGGGGTGACGAGGAGCGCACGCAGGAGCTTCAGGAATTTCTGATCGGGCCGGCGGCGGCGTTGCGCGGGCACAAAATTGCGGTGCACGGCGTGCGCTATCCCCAAGAGGGCCGTGAGCAGCTGGCGTCCGCCGGAATCGAGTTCCGCGGCTATTTGCCCAACCTGCGGGCGCCCCGTACCTACGGCGAAAGCAAGGTCGCGGTGCATGTGCCCCGGCGCCAGTACGCCAACGGCCTGAGCGGCGTGCCTACCATCCGCGTGTTCGAAGCGCTGGCCTGCGGTATTCCGCTGCTGTGCGCGCCATGGACCGACACCGAAGGCCTGTTTCGCCCCGGAGAAGACTATCTTTGCGTGCCTGACGGGCGCGCTATGGCCGCGGAACTGCGCCGCCTTATTTCCGACGTTGCCGCCCGGGAGCAAATGGCGGCCTACGGACTGGAAACGATTCGAGCGCGTCACACATGCGCCCACCGTGCGCGCCAATTTCTGGACATTTGCGGGGAATTGGGAAAATGAAAATCTTCGTCTTCGGGTCCAGCCTGACTTCGTCGTACTGGAACGGAGCCGCCACGTACTATCGCGGCATTTATAAGAACCTGCATGCGCTGGGTCACGAGATCACCTTCGCGGAGCCCGACATTTACGATCGCCAGAAGAACCGCGATGCCGGCGAAATTGATTACGCCGAGGTCGTAGTCTATTCCACGCCCCGCGACCTGGACCGCATGCTGGCGCGCGCCTGCGACGCCGACTTGGTCATCAAGCATAGCGGCGTCGGCGCCGATGATGAGCTGCTGGAGCGCGAGGTGCTGCGCTGCCGCTGCTGCGGCACGCGCGCTGCTTTCTGGGACGTGGATGCGCCGGCCACGCTAGCGCGCGCGGAAGCCAACCCCGACGATCCTTTCCTGACGCTGATTCCGCAATATGATTACATCTTCACCTATGGCGGCGGGCCGTGGGTGGTTGAGCGCTACCTCCAGTTGGGAGCAAGAAACTGCTACCCGATTTACAACGCGCTGGAGCCGGAGACTCACCATCCCGTGCAGTCCGATCCGAAATTGGCATGCGACCTGGTATTCGTCGCCCACCGCTTGCCTGACCGCGAGCGTCGAGTGGAAGAATTCTTTCTGCGGGCGGCTGAATTGGCCCCGGACCTCGCGTTCATTCTGGGCGGAGAAGGCTGGGCAGGGAAGGCCCTGCCGCGCAACGTGCGCTGGATTGGCCACGTCGGCACCAACAACCACAATCGCGTGAACTGCTCGGCGCGCATGGTGCTGAACGTGAACCGTGAATGCATGGCGGCGGTAGGATTTTCACCTCCTACCCGCGTTTTCGAAGCGGCGGGCGCGGGCGCGTGCCTGATCACGGACGCCTGGGCGGGCATTGAAACATTTTTTGAGCCGGGCGAGGAAATCCTGATCGCATCGAATGCCAAGGAAATCGTGCGTCTGCTGCGTACGCTGGACATGGCGCGGAGCGCGCAGATCGGCGCCGCCATGCGCGCCCGCGCTCTTCGCGATCACACTTACGCTTTACGCGCCCGGCAGGTGAACGCAATCCTGCACTCGGCGGATAAGCAGAGCGCACCGCCACAACCTCGCAGTACCGTAGCCGCCTGAAGTGGAGAAGCGAACTTGAAGATCGTTATCTTTGGTCTTTCCATCACCTCAGCGTGGGGTAACGGCCACGCTACTACCTTTCGCTCGCTGGCGCGGGCCTTGCATGCCCGCGGTCACAAGATCGTGTTTTTCGAAAAAGATTTGGAGTGGTACGCTTCCAACCGCGATCTTCCCAATCCACCCTTCTGCGAGATCCGCATCTTCCAGAACTGGAAGGAAATTCTGCCCCAGGCCCGCCGCGAATTGAAGGATTGCGACGTAGCCATGGTGGGCTCGTATTTTCCCCACGGCATGGCGGCCATTGACGAGCTTCTGGATTCGCCGGCTCCGGTCAAATCGTTCTACGACATAGACACCCCGATCACAGTGGCGCAATTGCGCGACTCAGGCACAACCGATTACCTGCGCGGCGATCAGATAGTGGGTTTTAACCTGTACTTCAGCTTCACCGGCGGCCCCATGCTGCAGGAAGTGGAGCAGGATTTTGGAGCTCAGCGGGCCGTTCCGCTCTACTGCTCCGTGGACGCGGAGGACTATCGTGCCTGGCCGGTGCACAAGCGCTATCAGTCCGACATGAGCTACATGGGCACCTATGCGCCCGACCGCCAGCCCAAGATTGAAGAGCTGTTTTGTGAGCCGGCACGCCGCCTGCCCCAGCAGAGTTTTCTGCTGGCCGGGCCGCAGTACCCGCGTAACCTGCGTTGGCCGGCCAATGTGCGCCGCATTCGCCACCTGAACCCGCGCTGGCATCCCCGCTTCTACAGTTCTTCGCGCCTCACTCTGAACGTTACCCGGCGGGCCATGGTGCAGGCCGGTTACTCGCCTTCCGTGCGCGTATTTGAAGCCGCAGCCTGCGGCGCTACCATCGTTTCCGACAACTGGCCTGGACTGGATTCCTTTTTTGTGCCCGGGAAGGAAATCCTCATTCCTGCCGGCTCCGACGATGTGGTTGCATACCTGGCAGCGACCGACGAGGCCGAGTTGCGCCGCATTGGCAGAAACGCTCAGGAGCGGGTACTGGCCGAACACACGGCTGAGCGCCGCGCCCAGCAGTTTGAGCAATATGTCAGCATGTTCGGAACGCGTCCTCTTTCATCCCTTAAAGAGCCCGCCGCGGCCTAGGGGCGGACCGTCAACCGTTGGGAGTTCAGCTCTACTCACCCGCTGAGGTCAGATCGGGGAAACTCGCCCCATCGATGCCGCATCCATCTAGTAGGGGCTGAACTTCCCCGTTCCACTCCACTTGCAAGCCAGCAAAAATCTGCGAGGAGGTGTATTTGTTGAGAGTTGCTATTGTCGCGCCACCGTTTATAAGTGTCCCGCCCCGCCGCTATGGCGGGACGGAGTTGTTCATAGCTCAATTGGCGGCAGGATTACAGAAGGCCGGGCTGGATGTCGTTGTTTACGCGAATGGGGAATCCAGCGCCGGGACCGAAACCCGCTGGCTTTTCCCCAAGGCGCAGTGGCCCATCAAAGGCGAGGTTTACGACAACCTCAAGGACCTGAACCACACCACCTGGGCGGTTAAGGATGCGGCTCGTACCTGCGATCTTATTCATATCAATAATGCTCCCGGCCTGATCTGCTCCCGCTTCGTCAATCGCCCTTTTATGTACACGATTCATCATCCTCACATAGCGGAATTGAGCGATTTCTACAGCTACTTCCCTGATGTCAATTACGTCACTATCAGCGACTTCCAGCGGCGCCAGGAGACCATGCCGCATCTGCAGACCATTCATCATGGCCTTGATCTTACCGAGTATCAGTACCGTGAGAAAAAACACGACTACCTGGCTTTCCTGGGGCGGATCGCTCCCATCAAAGGACCTCACCTTGCCATTCAGGCGGCCAAGAAGGCCGGTATGCCACTGAAAATTGCCGGAGAAGTCCAGCCCATGTTCCGCGATTATTTTGACACCGAAATTAAGCCTCATCTGGGCGGCAGTTTCATCGAATACATAGGCGAAGCTGACCTGGCGGCCAAGAACGAACTCCTGGGTAATGCCCGGGCCATGCTCTTTCCTATTCAGTGGGACGAGCCTTTCGGCCTGGTGATGCTCGAAGCCATGGCGTGCGGCACCCCGGTGCTGGCTCTCCCTGGAGGCTCGGTGGAAGAAGTCATCGAGAACGGAGTAAACGGATTTATCTGTCAATCCGTGGTGGAAATGGCCACACGGGCGCGTGAAGTTGGCCAGACGATTATTCCCGCCATGGTGCGCCAGCATGCGCAGGAGAGATATTCGCTTGAGCACATGGCGGCCCGTTACGTTAAGCTGTATCAGAGCATTCTGGCGGCCGGACAGGCTTCCAAACTTTCCGCCCTCGTCGAGGAGCAACGTGCGGTGGCATGAGCACGCGAGTTTCGATTCCGCAAGCGGAGTTGGTGGAAATTCCCTCACCCTACGTGGAGCCGCGGGTCGCGTTTCAGACCCTGGAGCCGCGCAAGGTCAACAACCTCACTCTCATTGAGGGTAAGACCTTCCTGTCCACCACCATCGCGGGTGATATCACACCCGCGGGCGCGCCGGACGTGGGGTTCTTCCACGACGACACTCGCTTCCTCAGTTATCTGGAGCTGAAGGTGGGCGGGCATCGCGCCGTGGTGCTCTCCTCCAGCACCGAAAATACCTTTGTCTCGCAAATCGAGCTCACCACCGGCAACATCACCCTGCGTGATTCCTTCGACCTGCCGGAGAACACCATTCACATCCGGCGCGAGCAGTTATTGGGCGAGGATACTTTCTTTGACCGTTTCACATTCGAAAACTTCAATCTGGCGCCGGTGGAGATATTCATTGAGCTCTGCTTCGAGGCCGACTTTGTGGACGTTTTCCAGGTGCGCGGCTGCCCGCGTTCCGAACACGGCCAATACTATCGCCCCGTGGTGGAGCACGACCGGCTTTCCTTCTACTACCGCGGGCGGGATGGAATTCTGCGCCAGACTCTGATCGCCATGCGCCCGGCGCCCGCGTACCTGGGCGAGCGCAGCGCCCGCTGGGAAATGAAGCTGCCGTCGCTGAAACAGTTTCAGATGGAGGTGACGGTTACTCCCGGAGTCGAAGGCCAGCAGCCTACCCCTCGCAGCTACGATTTCGGCGCCAACTTGCGCCGCCGCCGCGAAAACTACGCCGAGTGGGAGAGCATCTCCACCATTTTCAGCAGCAGTCACGGTGTGTTCGACGCCGCCCTGCAGACCGCCATCGGCGACTTCCACGCCTTGCAAATTCCCGACGGCAACCAGTGCACCATCGGCGCCGGCATTCCCTGGTTCGCCACCATTTTTGGGCGCGATTCCATCATCGCCTCCTACCAGGCACTGGCTCTCAACCCCCAGCTCGCCATTGATACCTTGCGCGTGCTCGCCCGTTACCAGGGAACCGAGTACAACGACTGGCGCGACGAGGAGCCGGGCAAAATCCTGCATGAGCTGCGTACCGGTGAGATGACGCGCAGCGGCGAAATGCCCTTTGGTCCTTACTACGGCTCGGTGGATGCCACTCCGCTGTTCCTCATTCTGCTCAGCGAAACCTACAACTGGACGGCCGACGACGAGCTGATGCGCGAGTTGCTGCCCGCCGCTTACCGCGCTCTTGACTGGATTGACCGCTATGGCGACCTGGACGGAGATGGTTTCGTCGAGTTTTTGCGGCGCTCGCCTAAAGGCCTGGTCAACCAGGGATGGAAGGACTCCTGGGACGCTAACATGCGGCCAGATGGCACCGTGCCACACCCACCTCTGGCCTTGGTCGAGGTGCAGGGCTATGTCTACGAAGCCAAATACCGCATGGCCTCACTGCTTCGCACCTTCGGCGATACCAGCCGCGCCGAGCGCCTGCGCAAAGAAGCCGCCGAACTAGCTAAGCGCCTGGAAAAGGCATTTCGGATGCCGGGTCCCGGCTACTACGCCATGGCGCTGGACGACAAAAAACATCCGCTGGAGGTGATTTCCTCCAATGCCGGTCAACTCCTATTCACCCGTGTTCTAACCAGAGATCGCGCTCGTGCTGTAGTGAACCGGATCATGCACGAGGACATGTTCACCGGCTGGGGCTGGCGCACGCTGGCCAGCTCGGAGCGCGTGTTTAACCCGCTCAGCTATCACCGCGGCTCGGTGTGGCCGCACGACAATTCGCTCATCGCGCACGGTATGGCGCTCAACGAATTCCGCCGGCCGGTGCTGCGCCTGCTGACCGCAATGTTCCAGGCCGCGCTCAACTTTCGCGATTACCGCCTGCCTGAACTGTTCTGCGGGGTGCAGCGCCGGGAAAACGACGAGCCGGTGCACTATCCCGTTTCCTGTTCGCCGCAGGCTTGGGCTTCGGGCGCGCTGCTGCTGATTCTGTCTTCCGTGCTGGGAATCCGGCCTAGCGCGCCACGGAAAGAACTGAACATTGTTAACCCCGAGTTGCCCGACTGGCTCGACCATCTGCACATCCGCAACCTACGTGTGGGGAAAAGCCGCGTGGGCCTGGACTTCACCCGCCGCCGCGACCGCACCTTCTGCAACGTGGTAGACATCGGCGGCGACAAGCTGCTGGTGAATGTGGCGTTTAAGAAGTAGCAGTTGGCAATTAGCAGTTAGCCCTAAACCTCTGGGGCGATTTCGGAGCGGCAAGAACCGTCGCTGTCCAAGTGCTAATTGCTAAATGCTAAGTGCTTACTTACACAGATGTCAGGGGCTGAATGCTGACTGCTGATTGCTTATTTCGCCGCTGGACGGTTACTCTAAACAATTCTCACAGGAGGCTCCATGTCCGACGTCAAAATTACAGTTCGCAGGAACGGACCTTTTCGCGTGGAAGCTGCCCCGGGCAGCATTGAGATCGTTGATGCCGACGGCAACCCCTACGACCTCTCTGCGAAGATGAAGGAAGGCAAGCTCGCCTTCTCCCTTTGCCGCTGTGGAGGCTCTGTCAATAAGCCGTTCTGCGACGGCACCCACTCCAAGATTGGCTTCCAGGCCGCCGAAGCCGCCGTCAAAGCCTCCGACGAGGCACAAAGCGGCACTACAACCCAGAGCGGCCTGCCTCCGGAAGCGGACGCCTCGCGGCTCAAGGTCTAGAAGTCACCACAAAAGGTTGAGCTAAGAGATGGCGCCAAAACCTGTCTATGAAATTGATGGCAACCAAATTCTCTACACTGGAAGGGTTCTATGACGAGATCAGCCGGGTGCTGATTCCCGGCGCATATTGGGGCCGTAATCTCGATGCTTTCAACGATATTCTCCGGGGCGGTTTTGGGACCCCCAAGGGTGGGTTCGTTCTTATCTGGAAGAACTCCCAAATCTCGCGTGAGCGCTTAGGTTATTCGGAAACCGTCCGCCAACTTCAGAAACAACTAGAGACATGTCATCCCTCCAATCGCACCCGGGTCGCGCACGAAATCGACGAGGCACGCCATGGCAGAGGGTCTACGATTTTTGATGAGCTCCTCGAAATTATTTCAGTCCATTCGCTGGGAGGTCGCGAAGAGAAGGATGGAGTGGAGTTGGTGTTGCCATAACAAAAAGCTGCAACCCAGGCTGCAACCGTCGAAAGATTTTCAGTACCCTTCGCCCTCGGCTTCGAGCTTCACCTTGCGGCGGAAGAGGCGGTACACAAAGAAGAAATATCCCAAGGCCGAGGATCATGCCCAGAATCCACCAGATAATGCCGATGGTCAGGCCGTAGTGCGCCGCGGCGGTGTTGTAGATGGTCAGGTTGTAGGCCGGGTCGGTGCTCAGCGGGCGGGATGTGATGAGCGTCACACGGGCGGAGTCAGGAGTCGGTAGTCAGGAGTCAGCAAACAGGTGGGGAGTTGGGCGAATGCTGCTCGGCTCTGCCTTTCTGCGCGTTCAGGTTCGAGGTGGTGCGTCCTCACCATCGGAATTGGAACAGCTTGGTCAAGAATGATATTGATGTCTGAGCGACTCAGCCCGAAGGGCGACACAGCTTTTAGCCCAGGGCGTGAGCCCTGGGAACACGCACAGAAAATGATTCAAGCCCCATTAGGGGCGACACAACCAACTTTAGCTGGTGCCGCCTCTACGGGGCTCACCATAAGCTCAGACCTTCAACCCAGCGCTTACGCGCTGGGCTAAGAACTGTTTCGCCCTTCGGGCTGGTACTGTGGCTTGGAGGCACTGTGCCGGTTAGTTGGTAATCTGGTGATGCCGGCGATGCACGCGAGACGCTTCGGCGCTAAAGCGCCTCAGCATGACTCCATCCAAACTCGCGGCTGAATGCTGACTGCTGATTTCTATTTCGCTGCGGCCCGCCGCCGCCGTTCCGATTCACGAATCTGGCGGCGGCGACCGGCATCCTCGTACCGCCGCTTTTCTTCCTCCGTTTCCGGTATGACCGGAGGTACGGGAAGCCGCCGGCCATGTCGGTCAATGGCCACGAAAGTCAAGTAGGCGGTGCTCACGTGCTGCCGCGTGGAGGCGATGTAGTTCTCTACAGAAACTTTCACTCCAACTTCCATGGAAGTGTGGAACACGCGGTTCACCGACGACTGCAAGATCACCAGGTCACCCACGTGCACAGGCACAAGAAAATCCAGGTGGTCAATCGAGGCGGTCACCACGTAGTTACGCGAGTGCCGATGGGCGCCCAGCGCGCCGGCCAGGTCAATCCAGTGCATTAAACGGCCGCCCAGCAACGCGTTGAGCGGGTTGGCGTCGTTAGGCAGGACAATTTCCGCCATCTCCGACTGCGATTCCCGCACCAGCCGAGGAGTCAACTCTGGGTCTTTGCTCATGATTCGGTCGGGGGCTCCAGGATAGATCTCTCGCGGCGCACCAGATAGCATTCCAGGTAGCACTCAGCCATTCTTTGCACGCGCGGGTCAGGATGCGCAGCGCACCAGCGCCCCAAAGCAGAATCGTATTCCAGCGCGCCATGGGCGGCAGGGCGGTAGTCGCGTTCGCAAACGTACAACACCGTGACCAGGTTGTCCTTGTCACGGGCAACAGAAAAGCGTACCGCATCCCAGACGCGCTCGGGTGGCAGGTGCGGGCAGGTGCGGGCGTAGCCAAGATTGCAGAAGCTCGCCAACTCATCCGGGCCGGGCACAAAGTTTTCCTGGCCCGGAGCTGTGCAGCGCCCCTGCCAGCCGTCGCCGAGTGGCAGACGGGAGCGGTGCGGCCAGGCAATGGCTTCGAATTTTGCGGTAGGCATGAAATAGGGGCAGGCCACGGGATTCTCCGGCAACCGAGACATTTTATCGTAATAGATGTCAGGGCTCAGGAGTCAGGTGTCAGCCACTGGTTCCAGGCGGCTGGGCGGGCGGATCGCTGACTCCAGTTTACCGACTCCTGACTCCTTTTTCTCCAGGCCCGCCTTCCCGGTGGGCACAAAGCTGTAGTAATTTCATAGCGCAGCTGAACTCGCTGACTCCCGACTCCTGATAACTGACTCCTGGTTTTCTATGGACCGCGTTGCCATGCTGAAAGAAGTCTTGGGCCAGAACCCGAACGACGCCTTTGCGCGCTATGGGCTGGCCATGGAGTACTCCAACTCCGGGCAAGTGGAAGATGCCCTGCGCGAATTCAGCGCTCTCCTGGCGGCCAATCCCGACTACACGGCGGGATATTTCATGGCGGCGCAAGTGCTGGCGCGGGCGGGGCGAGAGGAGGAAGCGCGCAAGATGCTGCGTGATGGGATTGCCGCCGCACAGCGCACCCGAAATCAGCACGCCCAGTCGGAGATGCAAGACATGCTCGGGGAACTGGGAGGATAAGGCTTCGAAACTTGAGATTGGAAACTTGGAACTGTAAGGAGAGTTGTGCCGACGAGACGAATTCCGAAGCGAGCAAAGTCGCGGCCGCAATCAGCCCCTTCCACCAGCCGTCCGCACATGCCGGGCTATGGGATCAAAGGTCCGAAGGAAGGCACCGGCCTGCTGCCCTGGGAGTGGGCGCAAGGGCATCTGGAAAAAGCTCACAATTTCTGGGTGGCGAGCACGCGTCTTGACGGGCGACCGCACGTGATGCCGGTGTGGGCAGTGTGGATGGAGGGGGCGCTCTATTTCAGCACGGGAGCCAAATCGCGCAAGGCACGCAACCTGCGAGCCAATCCGGCCTGCGTGGTCTGTGCCGAGCACGCCCGCGGACAGATCGTAATTGAAGGCACAGCGAAGCGGCTGTCCGATCCCAAACTATGGAAACGGTTCGCGAAGGTATACGAAATGAAATATGACTTCGACATGTCGGGATACAGCGCGGAACCATTCTACGTGGTTCGCCCCCGCACCGTGTTCGGGCTGTGGGAAAAAGATTTTGTGGGCAGCGCCACCCGCTGGAAGTTCGGGAGTCGGTAGTTGGTAGTTGGTGATGGTGTAGCCAGTGGTTGCCGTTTGTGGTTGGCTCCTGTTAGGCGGGAGCGCGAACTCGTCAGCGCCGAAGGCGCGGCATAGTAAAGCCCAGGACGGCAGTCCTGGGTAACGTGTGCCCAGAATAAACTTGAGCCCCGTAGGAGCGACACCATGGCCCTCGAAAAGCAGGTCCTTCGCTGCGCTCAGGATGACAATCTCAAACTCCTTACCATTACCGGATCCTAGTGGATTGTCCGCGTCTTCCGCGACATGTAGTCCATCAAAAGGTATTGGCCCAGAGTGTAGGGAGTGGTGAAGTAGGCTTTGCCGCGGCACATCTCGGTGACCTTCTGCACAAATTGCACCAGGCCATAGTCAGACGCCAGCATAAACGTATTAATCAGCACACCCGCGCGTTTGCACTTGGAAACTTCTTCCAGGGTCTGGCTGACCACCAGCGGATCAAGGCCAAAAGCATTCTTATAAATCCGCCCATCCTCCAACGTCAGCGCCGAGGGCTTGCCATCGGTAATCATGATGATCTGCTTCATGTCCTTGCGCTGGCGTTGCAGGATGCGCTGCGCCAGTCGAAGGCCCTCGCGGGTATTGGTGTAATAGGGCCCCACTTTTACACGGGCTAACTGCGAGAGCGGCACCTCTTCGGCGGAATCGTGGAACAGAATCAGCGACAGCGAATCTCCCGGGTACTGGGTGCGGATCAGGTGTGAGAGCGCCATGGCCACTTTTTTTGCCGGGGTGAAGCGGTCCTCGCCATCCAGAATCATGGAGTGCGAGCAATCCAGCATGAGCACGGTGGCGCACGACGACTGGTACTCGCACTGGTGCACCTGCAGGTCGGAGTACTCCATGTTGAGCGGCAGCTTCAGACCTTCGCGCTGGATGGCGCTGGAAAGTGTGGCCGTGATGTCCAGGTTCAGCGTGTCGCCAAATTCATACTGCTTGGCAGCGCCGCTGGTCTCGATGCCGGTGGCCAAATCCCGCGTATCGTGCCGTCCAAAGCTCGACTTGCCCAGCGAGCCCAGCAGGTCGCGCAGAGCCCGAAAACCGAGGAAGTCCAGGCTCTTGTCAGTAATTTCAAAGCGCGCCTGCGACTGGTTCTGGCCCACCTGTCCGCCCACGCTGGACTGTTTTGAGGGGTCGTGGGGTTGGTCCACGCTGATGAAGTCTTCCTGCTGCATGCGCTGGATCAGTTTGTTAATTAACTCATCCAGTTTGCCTTCCATCTGCATCTGCTGCAGGCGCTCGCGCATTTCCTCGTCGATTTGGTCGCCTTCCATCAACGCCTGCTCGATGGCGCGCCGCAGCTCCTCCATGGTCTGCTCGGCGTCCTGCAGGTCGTAGAACATGTACTGGTCCTGGAAACCGCTCTGCAGAAAATAGTCGGAGAGCGCGCTGAGCAAGTCCTCCATGCTCATTTCCGAGGCAGGGTCGGGAACGTACTTCTTGTACTTAATAAACTTCATATAAAACGTAGCGCCGGCCGCATACTGGGCCGCCGGGACGGCGGCGCTACTCCGCTAGTTGTACGGCCGCCTTCCCCGTGGTGGAAATGGCTCGTCCCGCTCATAGGCCGGCTTTTCCGGGCGCCGCGGCTGCTTTTCGCCGGCGGTGAACACGCGCTCCTCGCTGCGGCCAATCTTCTTGTGTGCGTACAGGCCCTCGAGAATGAACTCCGCGCCCGAAACCTGCAGCTCCTCAGCATCCTTAGGCTTGATGCCCAGCGCGCCCAGCTTATCCAGCAGCCCCTGAATGTTTTTCAGCTCCTGAAAAAGTTGCCCGGCATTGTTCGCGTCGGTCAGCTTGATCTCGCCACCCAGGTCGAACCACGTAACCACCTGCTGCAGATTCACGCCGCCGAAGTACTCGTCATAGGTTTTGGCGATGGCGGCGCGAATCAGTTCGCGGCCAACGTTATCGGCGCCGCGCATTTCGCCTTCGTACTCCAGCTCCAGCTTGCCGGTAATAGCAGGCATGGCGGCGTAAACATCGCCCACGCGCGGCACAACCAGTTCTTCTCGGTTGCGGATGGCGCGCCGCTCGGCGTTGGAGATCACATTTTCCATGCAGCTGATGGGCAGCCGCTGGCTGATGCCGGAGCGCTTGTCAATGCGCTTGTCTTCGCGGGCGGCGAAGGCCACGCGCTCGATCACTTCCCGCACGTACTTGGGGATCTGCAGCTTGTAGCCGTTACGCTGCGTCCAGGCTTCCTGCGCCGTAATGGTAATTCCTTCTTCGACGCTGGCGGGATAGTGGGTGCGAATCTCTGAACCTATGCGGTCCTTCAGTGGCGTAATAATTTTCCCGCGGGCCGTGTAGTCCTCCGGATTGGCGCTGAACACCAGTGCCACGTCCAGGGGCAGGCGCACCGGGTAGCCTTTAATCTGTACGTCGCCTTCCTGCATGATGTTGAACAGGCCCACCTGAATCTTGCCTGCCAGGTCCGGCAGTTCGTTGATGGCGAAGATGCCCCGATTAGCACGCGGCAGCAGCCCATAGTGCACCGTGAGTTCGCTGCTTAATTCGTGCCCCCCACGCGCCGCCTTGATGGGATCAATATCGCCGATCAAGTCGGCGATGGTCACATCCGGCGTGGCCAATTTTTCCACGTAGCGCTGCTCCGGCGCCAGATACGCGATTGGGGTTGAGTCGCCTTTCTCGCGCAGCAACTCCTGGCAGCGGCGGCAAATAGGAGCGTAGGGATTGTCGTGAATCTCGCAGCCGGCAACGTAGGGCAACTGCGGATCCAGCAGTGTCGCCAGCGCGCGCAAAATGCGGCTCTTCGCCTGTCCGCGCAGACCCAGCAAAATGAAGTTGTGCCGCGACAGAATGGCATTCACAATCTGTGGCACCACCGTATCGTCGTAGCCCACGATGCCAGCAAACAGTGGCCCTTCCTGCTGCAACCGGACCACCAGGTTATCCCGCATTTCATCCTTCACACGCCGCGCGCTGAGCCGTTCTGCGGAAAAGGCGCTGTGGCGTAATTCGCCTAGAGTGCGCGGCTGATTCATGAAGAGAGACCCCCACGGAAGAACAACATTGACCCGATTATACCCTTAACCGGCGTGGCCATTGCCGCCGGCTTTTTGGCGGGCTTTGACCGCGCGGCGCAGGTTGGGCAGGATGGCCTCGTAATATTCAATAAGGCCAATGACGCGTTCGGATTCCGAGCGCAGCCCCAGCAGAGTTTGCTTAAAGTCGAGGTCGAGCGGCAGGGTGCCGGCCAGATGGAAGGAGAGTTGCGGGTCCTCGGGATCGGGCGGTCCGGCCTCAGCGGCCAGCAGTTCCATGATCTGTGCGTGCAACTTAACGGCCCGTTGTACGTCAACCGACTTCTTCAGCCCAGGATCGTCTTCAAAGTAGGCCACCTCGCCCTGCAGGAACGAGCGCTCGTGGTTGACGTTGCGAATCTGGAAGCGGCGGCGGCCTTCGCTCACAATGTCAAGGCGGCCATCCTCGTACTTCTTGGTGACGGCCACTATTTCAGCGGTACAGCCGATTTCGGCAAGCGCGTTTTCCTTGGCCCGCACCACCCCAAACGTCAGCTTGCGGTCCAGGCACTCGCCGATCATCTCCTTGTACCGGGGCTCGAAGACGTGCAGGGGCAGCGGCGTGTCCGGGAACAGGACCACGTCCAGAGGAAACAAGGGCAGCAGGGGGCTTTCCAAAACTCCTCCGCCTCCCCGCGGCCGCCCGGAGGGAGGACATTTCCGATTCTACTCCGCGGACTTGACTTCCCCACTGGCTCCGGAATACAAGCAGCGCATGGCCTCCGCAAAAGATGTGGACATCACGGGTCGGGTGGTGGTAGTCACCGGCGCCTCCATGGGAATTGGCGAAGCCCTGGCGCGGCTTTTTGCCGCGCGCGGCTGCAGCGTGGTGCTGAGCTCGCGCGACGCCGGACGCGCCGAAGCTGCCCGCCAGCGCATTAGTCACAGCGAGCGCACGCTGGCCCTTTCCTGCGACGTCCGCAACCGCGAAGAAATTGACAAGGTGGTCAGCCTCACCCTGCATCACTTCGGGCGCATTGACGTGTGGATCAATAACGCCGGTTATGGGATGAGGGACTCAGTGGAAATGATGGACATGGCCGAGTGCCGCTCCCTGTTCGACACCAATCTGTTCGGCGCCATCCACGGGATGCAAGCGGTGATCCCGGTTATGAAGCAGCAGGGCTCAGGAACGATCATTAACATTTCCAGCGTGGCCGGGCATATTCCCTTGCCCTACTCTGCCGCCTACAGTGCCAGCAAGTTCGCCATGAATGCGATTGGTAAGGCGGCGGGCGGGGAGCTGCGGGGAACCGGGGTGCACGTGCTCACCGTCTGCCCAGGATTTGTGAAAACCAACTTCCAGGAGAACCGGGTGCCGGGCAGGTCAGGAATGGAATTGCGGCGACCGGCCCGCGGAATCAGTGCTGACCGCGTGGCCCGGGCAACGCTGCGCGCCTATCTAAAAAATAAACGGGAAATTGTGGTGCCCTGGACCAATCACATTTACGTGAAGTTCTACCAGCTTTTCCCTCGTCTGGTGGAGGACAGCATGGCACGCATGGCCAGGCCCACAAAGAAGCAGAGTGCCGAAACTAGCGAGGCACGAAGATAATGGAAACTGGGCTTAATTTACGAAAGCACGTAAGTTTGGCGGGCGGGTGCCCCACTCAAGCCCGATTTTGGCTTGAGTGAGACAGGCTGAAAACCGTGCTCGCCATCAGTGCAGCTATGCTAACAACACCAGCTTTCTCATCCTGAGCGCAGCGAAGGACCTGCCCTGAGCGTAGTCGAAGGGGCCTGCTTTTCCTCTGCGTCTTCTGGAGTTGCAGTTTAGGCAGCGTGGGCCATCACCACTGCCAATGCTGCTATGGCCGCGGTTTCGGCGCGCAGAATTGTCGGGCCCAGCGACGCGGCTTTCCACCCCGCTTCCGCGAATGCCTGCAGTTCCTCGTTAGTCCACCCGCCTTCGGGCCCAATTGCCAACACCAGGGAAGAGCTGCCGCCGGAAGCACAAAGTTCATGAAGCGAAGTCGCGGTTTCAGCCTCCGAGAGCACAATCCGCGGTTCGCCCTGCATAGCCATCACATCGCGCAGCTTCACGGGACTAGCGATCTCCGGCAAAGCCGCACGCCGGGCCTGTTCAGAGGCTTCCCGTGCGATGCGTCGCCACCGCTCCACGCGTTTGATAGCGGCTGCCGCCAGGTGAGTATCGGTTCGCCGGGCGGCGAAAGGCACAATGCGCGCCACGCCCAACTCAGTGCACTTCTCAATTGCCCACTCCATGCGGTCGAACTTGAAAATCGCCAGCGCCAGCGTGACCTGTGCCACCGCCACAGCTTTCACCTGTTCGCCCAATTCAAGCTCCACCCGGTCTTCGGCAACTGAGGAAACGCACCCGCGCCGCACCACTCCGTCGGCGGCAATATCAAACTCCTGCCCCACCTGCGCCCGCAGCACCCGCGCCAGGTGCGTAGCATGCTCTCCTACCAGCACAGCGCGACTGCCGCTCACCTGGTCGGCAATCCAGCGGCGTCGCGTCATCGCAGCAACACCAGCCAGGTAGCCACCGCCGCCACTGCGTACAGCGCACCAAACAGTATGTTCTGTGATTTCAAACTGGAGGTATCGAAGCGCTTGGTGTTGCCCACCATCTCCACCCCGCTCAGCAGGCCGATGGCTGCGGCCAGCACCAACCAGGCCTGCTGCCGCCACAGGATGACGTAAAGAATCGACGCCAGCACTGAAATGAGCGCCGAAACCAGTCCAATTTTGAAATAGCGCGAGCGCCTCTGGGGAGTAGCCATGCGCTCGCTGGTCAGCACCGCTACCCGCTGCGGCATAGCCAAACGCATCACTGCCGGCAGCACGGTTACGAACAAAAGGAAGTAGGCGTAATAGTGCTCAAACCTGGCCAAAGATGTCTTTCACTTTGCTGAGCAGCGTCTTGCGCTGAGGCTTGTTTTCAATGCGCCCCAGTCCGTCCAGTTCCTGCAGCAGTTCGCGCTGGCGCTTGTTCAGCTTGCTGGGTGTTTGCACCTTGATTTCTACAAACAGGTCGCCCTTCCCGTGGCTGTTGACCACGGACACCCCCTTGTGACGCACGCGGAAGGTTGTACCGGATTGCGTGCCCTCGGGAATTTTCAGCAGGTGTTCGCCTTCCATGGTCGGCACCATGATCTCCGTGCCCAGCGCGGCCTGCGAGAAGGAAATGGGAATCACGCAGTGCAGGTCGTTGCCTTCGCGGTCGAAGAAGGCGTGCTCCTTCACGTGCAGCACAATGTAAAGGTCGCCCGCGGGTCCGCCATTGGCTCCCGCCTCGCCCTGCCCACCATAGCGGATGCGGGTGCCATCTTCCACTCCTGCCGGCACCTTCACCTCCACCATGCGTTCCTGCAGCGTGCGTCCCTGGCCCTTGCACTTGGGGCAGGGATCGGTTATTACGCTGCCTGCGCCCTGGCATGTGGGACACGTGCGCGCGATACTGAAGAACCCCTGCTGGTAGCGAACCTGTCCGCGGCCTCCGCAGGTGCGGCAGGTGACCGGTGCCTTGCCCGGCGCCGCGCCTGAACCTTTGCAGTCCTCGCAAGCTTCGTGCCGGCGCACCCGCACCTGGGAGGTAACACCGAAAACCGCCTCGTCGAATTCCAGGGTCAGATCTTCGCGCAGGTCGGGACCGCGCTGCGCCCGGCTGCGCCCGCGACGGCCGCCGCCTCCGAACAGGTCGCCGAAACCGAAGAAGTCGCCGAAAATGTCGCTGAAATCCTGGAAGATCGTGGCATC
Source organism: Terriglobales bacterium (assembly GCA_035280205.1). Lineage (GTDB taxonomy): Bacteria > Acidobacteriota > Terriglobia > Terriglobales > Acidobacteriaceae > JAICWP01. The sequence goes on from DATEGI010000134.1 coordinate 31,702, forward strand.
GAAGCCGCCGAACCCGCCGGCGCCACCGCCTGCCGCCGTGCCCACGCCCGCGTGCCCGAAGCGGTCGTACATGGCCCGCTTCTGCGAGTCGGCCAGCACGCTGTAGGCTTCAGTGGCTTCTTTGAATTTCTCTTCCGCATCCGGATTGCCCGGATTGCGGTCGGGATGATATTGCAGCGCCAGTTTGCGGTAGGCGCTTTTGATTTCCTGCTCGCTGCAGGTGCGGGCCACGCCCAGCACCTCGTAAAAGTCGCGTTTGCCGTTACTGGTCGGAATAATCAGTCCTCGGTATTGCCTTTGGAATTTATTTCTTGGAGTTGCGCGCCACCCTCACCATGGAGGGCCGCAGCAGGCGATCCTTCAGCTTGTAACCACGCTGCAGTTCATCCAGCACATGATGGTCCTTGACCTCGTCGGTGTCCACCATTTCGATGGCCTCGTGCAGGCGCGGATCAAAAGGCTCACCCTTCGCCGGAATGGACCGCAGCCCCAGCTTTTCCAGCGTATCCTGGAATTGCTTCCGGATCAGCTCCACCCCGGCACGAAAATCCTCGGGCTTCTGCACCTTGCTTTGCAGAGCGCGGTCGAAGCTGTCCAAAATGGGCAACAGGTTCTTGAGGGCGTCCGCCAGCGCGAAGTCCTTGTAGTCCTGTTGTTCACGTGCCGCGCGCTTGCGCGCGTTGTCGAACTCCGCCTGCAGCCGTGCCATGCGGTCGAGCAGCAGGTTGCGTTCCGCCTGCGCCTTTTCCATCTCAGCGCGCAGGGCGGACACATCCTCTCCCGCCGCTGGAGTTTGTGCCTGCTCCTCCGATGTTTCCTCGGCCGGAGGGAGTTCGTGTTCCAGGTCCAGATCTCTTGGTTCCGTTTCTGTTTTACCGTTGCCCCTTGTCATGATTCACTCTGATTCGTTCAGGATTCGATCGAAGAGGCGCGCGATGTACGAAACCGCAGTGATGGTGTGCTCGTAATCAATGCGCGTCGGTCCGATTACGGCCAGCGAGCCCATCACCTCGCCGCCCACGCGCGCCGGCGCCCCAATCAGCACCAGGTTGCGCATGTGCGGCTGGTTCTCCTCCAGGCCAATGATTACCCGCACCGCCTCTTCTTTGGTATTGAGATAGGCGCTTAGCAGGTCAGCCAGCTTTTCCTTCTCCTCCAAAGTTTTGAGCAATTCCTGCAGACGCTGCCGGTCCTCTTCGCTGACTACCAGGTTGGAGGTGCCCTCTACCCAGACGGTTTGCTTGCCCTGCTCGCTTTCCAGGGCTCCTTCGCGATAGAGCGCCTCCACCGACTGCATCAGCCGGTCATACTCGCTGCGTTCCCGCTCGATGCGGCGCGCCAGTTCCGTGCGCAGAGCTTCCAGTGTCCAACCCCGGAAATTCTCGTTGATGTAGCGCGAAGCAGAGTCCAGATCCGCCTGGGCTAGGTCGCGGCTCAGGCGCAGCACGCGGTCGCGCACCACCCCCGCGCGTGTCACCACAACCGCCAGCACCTTCTGCTCCGCCAGGCGCGAAAAGTAAACGTGGTCGAGCGCGTTGCGCGAGCCGCCTGTGGTCATAGTCACGCCCACGCTGTGCGAAATCAGCGAGAGCACGTGCGAGGTGCGCTCCATGAACTCGTCGGGATTGCTGATCCCCTGCAGCGCGCCCTTGATCATGTTCGCATCCGCCGGAGCTATCTGTGCCTTGCCCGTGAGTTGCTCCACGTAATAGCGGTAGGCCGCGCTGGTGGGCACGCGTCCGGCTGAAGTGTGCGGCTGCTCCAGGTAGCCGGAGTCCGACAGGTCCGCCATCACGTTGCGGATGGTGGCCGCGCTTAACCTTTCCCGGCTGCCCCGCGCCAGCACACGCGACCCCACCGGCTCGCCCGTGGAGATGAATGTCTCCACAATCGCGGTCAGAATCTCGCGCTCCCGTTCCCCCTTGGGCCCAGGCTGTGCCATTGCAATTACGATGCGAGCCTTCCATCGAACCGCTCAGGATTGCTCGCGAATTCTCCTAACTACTTTAGATGCTGCCGTTTAGCTCTGGATTCATGCCCTGCAGTACTATCCATCCGCAAGGCCGCCTGGCCGCGGGCAGCTTGACCACGCCCTGCTTCAAGGATAGCTTAATTTCCTTCGTGTCAAAACTGCTAAAAGTCTCCCGCAGGTGGTTTTTAGAGGCCTCTGCCGCGTTGGGAGGGTGGACGGCATTCGCGGGGGCCCCGGTGTTCAAGAACATGTCTAGCAATCGTGGAAGCAAATCCGCTGATTCGGCAAACAAGCCCCGTGTGGCTGTTGTCGGTGCCGGCGCCTTCGGGGGCTGGACCGCCCTCCACCTGCTGCGCAGAGGCGCGCAGGTGATGCTGATTGACGCCTGGGGCCCGGGCAACTCCCGCGCCAGCTCCGGCGGCGAGACCCGCATTATTCGCGGCACCTATGGCCCCAACCAGCCCTACACAAAGATGGCCGCCCGAGCCCTCCAGCTATGGCAGGAGAACCAGAAGCGCTGGAACCGCGTGCTCTTCCGCCGCATGGGCGTGCTTTGGATGGTGGCCCGTGAAGATGACTCCTACGAAAAGGGCTCTCTGCCCATGCTGAAGGAGGCCGGAATCCCTTACGTGGAGATGAACTACAACGATCTCTCCCGCACCTATCCGCAGGTGAGCTTTGAGGGCGTGCGCTGGGCCATTTTCGAGCCCGAGAGCGGCGGCCTCATGGCGCGCGAAGCCTGCGCGGCTGTACGCGATGCCTTTCTATCCGAGGGCGGAAAGTACATGCAGGGTGCGGTGCTCACACCTCGCATCGTCGCCGGTGAGTTGCAAGGTCTGGATCTGCAGTCCGGAGTGCACGTCGCCGCGCAACGCTATGTCTTTGCCTGCGGCCCCTGGCTGGGCAACATGTTCCCCGACGTGATTGGCGACAAGATCCGCCCCACCCGTCAGGAGGTTTTTTTCTTTGGCACCGACCCGGGCGACGCTCGCTTCAACCCTGAGAAGATGCCTATCTGGGTGGACCACGGCGAGCGCTTCTTCTACGGCTTTCCCGTGATTGAGCGCCGCGGCTTCAAGATTGCCGATGACACGCGGGGGCCGATGTTCGATCCCACCAACGGCCAGCGTGTGGCCAGCGCTGAGGGCCTGGCCAGCGCTCGCGAGCATCTGGGCCTGCGCTTTCCGATGCTAAAGCACGCGCCCCTGCTGGAATCGCGCGTCTGCCAGTATGAAAATTCCCCCGATCAGAACTTCATCATGGACCGTCATCCCCATGCCGCGAACGTGTGGGTGCTGGGCGGCGGCTCCGGCCACGGCTTCAAGCATGGCCCCGCCGTCGGCGAAATGGCCGCCGACATGGTGATGACAGAAAAAATCCCCAACCCCCTCTTTGCCCTCTCCCGCTTTAAATAGTGGATTTGTGGCGCGGGCGCCCTCGCCCGCGAGATGCCTCGCGCAGCGAGGTGTCAGGCTGAGGGCCTTCGGGCCCGGAAGCATCTGCGCGGCAAGCCTGACGAAGGACCTGCTTTTGTGGCGCGGTTGTCATCGGCCGCACCGGTGAATGTTATCTACGCGCTCCCAAAGCTGGCTGCGGCCGCCTCGGCACTGGGATGGACGGCAACAATATTTTGCACGTTGGTGAGCTTCAATACGTCCTCTACCAGACCTTTGGCCCCCGCCAGGCGCAGTTCTCCGCCGCTTTGCTTCAGCAGCCCGCACACCATCATGATGATCCCCACGCCGGTGCTGTCCACCCGGCTGACGTTAGTCAGGTCGAGCACGACTTTCTTTTCTTTGTCGCGCACCAGCGCGGTCCCCATCCACTCCAGGTGCTGGGCGTCCCGGCCCAGGATGATTCTTCCTGCTAGTTCCAGAACAATCACGTCCGGGGGAATGCGTTTGGAGTGGATTTCCAGCATGGGCTTTCCTTTCGTGCAGCACACTTACGAGGCGCACGAAGTTTGCCCTGCGGAGGGCCAGAAGTCAATAGAACATAAGTCGCCTTGGGGTCGGCTGACTCCCGACTCCTGACTACTGTATTTGAATTACATTCTCTGCCGATGCCGCCTTGATTTCGTTCAACCGCTCCGCCACCCTGCTTGCAAATGCATAGAGCGACTTGGCATGCGGGCCCTCTTCGCCGGCCAGCACGGCCGGCAAGCCGGTGTCGCCCGCCTTGCGGATTTCAGGATCAAGCTCAACCCGTCCCAGGAACGGAATGTCGAACTGCTTGGCCGTGCGCTCGCCCCCACCTTTAGAAAAGATGTCAATCTCTTCATGGCAGTGCGGGCAAACAAAGAAACTCATATTCTCCACCAGGCCGACGATATCCACCTTCACCTGGCGGAACATTTCTATTGCCTTGCGCGCATCCTGCAGGGAAACGTCGGAAGGAGTGGAAACCACAATGGCGCCCGTCAGCGGTACCGTCTGAATCAGCGACAGCGCCACGTCACCGGTGCCGGGCGGCAGGTCTACTACCAGGTAATCGAGTTGCCCCCACTCCACTTGTCCCAGAAACTGCCGCACGATGGAATGCAGCATGGGCCCGCGCCAAATCAGCGGCCGGTCGCCCGGATTCAGAAAGCCGACGGAAATTACCTTCAGGCCATACCGCTCCAGCGGCTCGATGCGGTTTTCGCCAATTACCCGCGGCGTGGCGTTTGCGCCCAGCATGAGTGGCACGTTGGGGCCGTAAACGTCGGCATCGAGCAAACCGACTTTGTGCCCCAGCTTGGCCAGCGCTACCGCCAGGTTCACCGCCAGCGTGGTTTTGCCTACCCCGCCTTTGCCCGATCCAACCGCGACGATGGAATCTACTCCGGGAATCGGTTGCGGCCCGGGGGCTTGCTGTCCGGGACGAGGCGGCATGTGCGAACTCACGGAAGACCCTCCGCTAGCGGCGGCTGCAGCGCGCTAAATCTCGATTATACGCCGCTATCACGCGCCCCTGTGACGTAGCGCCGGTGGGAAACTTTGAAACCTTGAAACTTTTGAAACCTCCGAAATTCCCCATTGCCCCCGCGCTCCGTCTCCACCATAATGTGAAGCTCCCCCGCAAATCTATGTCCCCCGGCCGCAAACCCGCCGTTTCGTCTTCGCAACTGGGGTTGTTCTCCGCTTCTCCATCCTCCGCTCCGGCTTTTGAACTGAACCCGCGTCAGCGCGAAGCCGTGGAGCACGTTGCTGGCCCGATGCTGGTGGTAGCCGGCGCCGGCACCGGCAAAACCACGGTGCTCACTCAGCGCCTCGCCCGCCTCATCCGCGAAGGCCACGCCCGCCCCGGCGAAATCCTGGCCATCACCTACACCGACAACGCCGCCGACGAGCTCAAGCAGCGCGTCACCGCCGAGCTGGGCCCAGGTGCGGCTTCCGGCCTGCAGGCCACCACTTTCCACGCCTTCTGTTTCCGCATTCTTCAGGACTGCGGTAAAGCTTTTCGCGTAGTTGAGCCGCAAGACCTCTGGGTCTACCTGCGCCGTCGCCTGCCCGAGTTGCAGCTCAAGTACTACACGCGGGCGGTACGCCCGGCGCAATTCCTCGAAGCCCTGCTCGATTTCTTCGACAATTGCCACGACGAGCTCAAGTTCGCCGCCGACTACGAAAAATATGTTCAGGAACTGGAAGCGGACAAGCACCCCCTGCCCCGCGTCACGCGCAGCAAGGATGCCGATAAGCTCTCGCGCGAAGACGTTCTGGTTCGCTGCCGCGAAATCGCCCGCACCTTTCGCAAAGTGGAAGATATGCTCGCCGCCGACAATCTCGGCACCTTCGCCCACATGATCCTGCGCGCCATGCAGGTGCTCAAATCCAATGCACAAATCTTGGCGAAGGAGCAGGCCCGCGCCCGCTTTCTCCTGATCGACGAATTCCAGGATTCCAACATTGCCCAAATCGAACTCGCCCAGCTGCTTGCCGGCAAGGAGCGCAACATTTTTGCTGTAGGCGACCCCGACCAGGCCATTTACCGCTTTCGTGGCGCCTCCAGCGCCGCCTTCGAAGAGTTTGTGGCCCGCTTCCCCGATACCAAAGCCGTGGTACTCGATCTCAACCAGCGTTCCACTTCCGCAATTCTCAACTGCGCCGGGGCAGTGATTGCCCAGAACCTCTCTCCCGCCTGCCGCATTGGACAGAAGGAGCGCTTCGAACGCCAGCCGCTTTTATCTGAGCGCGAGAACCGCGCCCGGCGGAAAGCGAAGCCGCTGGCGCCCGAGCCGGTGGGCCTGGTCATGGTGGGTGAGACCGGCGATGAAGCTGGAGACATTGCCGAGCAGGCTGGCCGAATTTTGCGCACACCGGCAATCGTCGAAAACAGGAAACGCCCGCGTTGTGCCGTTTTGTATCGCTCCCACGGCCATCGCAATGAGGTGGTGGAGGAACTGGCGGCCCGCCAGATTCCTTTTCGCGTGGAAGGACTGAACGCGCTTGAAACCTGCGAGGTTCGCGATCTGCTTGCCTGTCTGCGCGCGCTGCTCGCGCCTCCAGACAACGAAGCGCTGTTCCGTGTGGCCGCCCTGCCCATCTTCGGCGTGGATGGCGCCGCCATGCGCGAGGCTTTGCGCGCCGCCGGCAGGCAGCCGGAACTTGTCACCGTTATCTCTGGCATCGCCGGCGGCAAGGCGGTCCTGAAGACGCTGGAGAACGCTCGCGCCGAAGTGGCAGCTGCCGATTGGAAAGCAACAGCCGCCCTGGCCATCGTCATCAAGCGTTTCGCCATTGCGCCCGGCGCTCCTCCCGTCGCCGCCTTTCGCGAGTTCGTGCACAAATGGAGTGAGAAGCCCATCACCACCACCAGTCGCTTGGAAGAGTTTCTGGAATACATGGAGTACTTCCCGCAAGCCGGTGGCGCCGTCGCCTTCCAGCAGCCGCCTCAGGATCCGGTCAACACCGTGCAACTAATGACCGTGCACGCGGCCAAGGGCTTGGAATTCGACCATGTCTTCGTGGTGCGCGCCAACAACAATTCCTTTCCCACTAACTACCGCGAGAAATTGTTTGAGATGCCGCCGCCTATGCGCGACCCCCGCTGCCTGGCTAAAGGCGACAGCTCCGGACTGCATCGCGAGGAAGAGCGCCGCCTCTTCTATGTGGCTATGACCAGGGCGCGCGATTCGCTCAACATCTACGCCAAACCTGGCAAAGGCAAGAACCCGCGGCCTACCGCCTTTGTGCGCGAGCTGATGGACGCGCATGTTCCGGCGCCGGGCTGGCGCGTTCGCCAACCGGACCTGCGCCTGGCTGCCCAGGCCGCCGTGAATGGCGTTGCCGGCCTGGGCGCATGGCTGCTCTTGCCGCCTTCCCAGCGCGCACTCGCCGGGCCACTCAGCGCCAGCGCCATCGAGATGTACGAAACCTGTCCCCTGAAATTCAAAATTTATAGGGACTGGAACATTCCGGGGGATATTTCCGCCGCCCTGCAGTTCGGCTCCGCCGTGCACCTGGCCCTGGGAAACTACTTTGAAGCCATCCGCGTGGGCCGCCCGCGCACTCCCGAGCAACTGCTCGACGTTTTCGAAAACGCGCTGGCCGAACTTCCCTTCGATGACCAGCACCAGCGCGAGCTTTACCTGAAACTGGGCCGCGAGCAGTTGGCCGCCTTCTGTGAAAGCTGCGCCGCTGCTCCCCTCCCGCACGTGCTCTCCACGGAGAAAACCTTTCAGTTTTCAGTGCAGGGCATGTTGGTGAAGGGTCGCATTGACCGCCTCGACCGCATTGACGGCCAGCGCGTCGCCATCGTGGACTACAAGACCGGCACTCCCAAGACCGATATCGACGCCCGCCGCAGCCTGCAGCTTTCCATCTACGCCCTGGCTGCGCGCGAACTCTGGGGCTACGTGCCTGAGCGCCTGGTGTTCTATAACCTTGAGTCCTCCGACGAAGTTTCCGCCTCGCGCGACGAAAAGGAACTGCGTGCCGCCCAGGAGCGCATTGCCGAGGTGGCGCGCAAAATGGCCGCCGGTCAATTCGAGCCCACACCGGGCTTCCATTGCCGCTCCTGCCAGTTCCGTGCCATGTGCCCGGCCACCGAGGAGCAGTTGTACACGGTCGAATTGGCCGCCGCCTCCCAGGGTTAAAAAGTTTCTTCGTTTTGTAGCACCGCCTCCGATGCCTGGAATCTATAGGGGAATCTCGGTCGCACCGTGGAAGCCCACGGCTTCAGCCGTGGGAAATCGGCCGCAATCAGCAACTTGTTCTGCGTTAATCTTTCACCCGGCGTCTGCGATAATCATTCTTTGGCCTCGCCCCCCAACTCGTTGCCCGAAATTCCTCCTCCACAGGTTCACTTGCCGGGTCCGGTCCCGGTGGAGGACCCGCCCTTCACGGGCTGGGATGTCGTGCGCATCACCGTCGTAGGAATTTTTGTCATCGCCCTTTTCGGCATTGTTTCGCTGTGGGTCGCCTCCGCCAGCGGCCTGTTTCGCGGCATGTCGCCGGCGCAACTGGCGCGCGACCCGCTGCTCCTCATCCCCGCTCAGTTCGCCGCCTACATGGTGCTGGTGCTTTTCATGTATGCGGTAGTGCGGCGCGAGCGCGGCTACCGGTTCCTGCCGGCCGTGCGCTGGAATTGGCCGGACGGTACCTGGATCGGCTTCGTGGCGCTGGGCGCCATCGTCGCTATTGGCGGCCAGTTGCTCTCTGCCCTGCTGCCGATCCCCAAGTCCCTGCCTATTGACCAGTATTTTCATAGCCCAGCCGATGCCTGGATGATGGCCACCTTTGGCGTCACCGTGGCCCCGTTCGTGGAAGAACTATTCTTTCGCGGATTCCTCTACCCGGTGCTGGCCCGCTGGCTGGGAGTTGGACTGGGAATTGTGCTCACCGCTATTCCTTTTGCTCTGCTGCACTCCGCCCAACTGGGCAACGCCTGGGGACCTCTCGTCGTGCTCTTCGTGGTTGGTGTGGTGCTCACCGCCGTGCGTGCCCTCACCAAGTCAGTGGCTTCCAGTATGCTGGTGCACATCGGCTACAACTTGACCCTCTTCAGCCTGCTCTTCGTGGCCAGCGGCCACTTCCATCACCTGGAAAAGGTTGGCGGATAGAATTTCCGGTGATCGGTGTAAAGCAGCGGCCGCCAACGAAGTGTGACCATCCTGTAGTTTGTCGCTAAGGGGTAGAATGGCTTGCCGCGTAGTGGATCAGCCCCCAACCGGTCTCGTAGAGACCGGATGAAAGTAGCCCGCCAGTTCACTGGCGGGAATGGGGCAAAAATTCCGCTCTAGTCCCGCCAGGGACGGCTGAAAAGCATTGCCGCCCTTTGAATTCGGTTTTCCTTAGTCCCCAGATCAGTCCTGCTAATGCGTTGTCCTTACACCTGCGGCGACACCGTGCTCTCCTCCAGCAACTTCACCAGCGCGTGCAGGGTCTGATTCACAGGCGTGCCCACACCCAGTTCTTTCCCTCGTCGCGCTATGTAGCCGTTGAGCGAATCAATTTCCGTGGCCTTTCCTCGCACAATGTCCTGTGCTGTAGAGGATGTGGCCTTAGCCATCGCCTCCCCCAGCTTCGAACCTGCCGACTGCATGTCCACATCATTCATGGGAACCCCCGCGGCGCGCGCCACGGCCACGGCCTCCGAGATGGCCTGCTTCATGACTGCGTGTACCAGCCTGTTATGCGCGATCGAACCGTAATTGGCACGCGCCAGGGCCGAAATGGCGTTAAAGGCGCAGTTCATTACCATCTTCGTCCACTGCTCGATTTCAATCTGACCGGAAACCCGACAGGGCACGCCCGCGCGCTCAAATCGTCCGGCAAGAGCGTGCACCTTAGCCAGCCGCTCCGGGTCCTTTTCCTGAGCCAGAATCAGGTCGCCGCGTCCCGAATGCTTCACACGCGCTGGGCCGGTCATCTCCGCTGCCACATAAACCACGCCCCGGACAGCCTCAATTCCACTGGCCGAGCGAATGCGCTCCACGTTGTCCACGCCGTTCTGCAGGCTGATGACCAGCGTACCCGGAGGCAGATGACGCCAAAGCTCCCGGGCTGCGGTTTCCGTGTCCACGGTTTTGACGCAAAAAAGGACAACTTGCGCATCTTTTA
>DATEGI010000135.1:0-15351 GCA_035280205.1 Terriglobales bacterium
CGGCAACGCCAATGGGGTGGACTGGCTGATTAAAAACCACCGAGACCTCATAAACGCGGAATACGTACTCAATTCCGATGGTGGCGGCGTAAATACGGTCAACGGCAAGCCCCTGTTCGTCTCCATGGACGGCAGCGAGAAGCTCTACGGCGATTACCAGCTCAAGGTGACCAATCCCGGAGGGCACAGCTCGTTGCCCGTGCCCGATAACGCCATCTATCACCTCACCGACGCGCTCTCGCGCTTGGAGAAGTACAAGTTTCCTTTCGAGCTCAATGCGGTTACTCGCGGCTATTTTGGGCGCATGGCGACCATTGAGCATGGCCAGCGCGCAGCCGACATGAAGGCCATTCTGCAAACGCCCCCGGACCAGGCCGCCATCACCCGTCTTTCCGAAGACCCGGTATTCAACGCCACCATGCGTACCACCTGCGTCGCTACGCGCCTGGATGCCGGGCACGCCAACAACGCGCTGCCCCAAACCGCCATGGCCAACGTCAACTGCCGCATCCTGCCGGGCCACTCACGCGAGGAGGTGCGGCAGCAGCTAGTCAAGATTTTTGCCGACCCCAAACTTGAAGTGCGCTACGTGGGCAACGACGGCCAAGTAATGGACCGCGCGCCCGAAAAACTGGGCTTTGCGCCGGTGCAGCTCCGTCCCGACGTGATGCAGACCCTGGACAAGGTGGCGGCTCAGATGTGGCCGGGCGCCCCCGTTATTCCTACCATGTCAACCGGCGCCTCCGACGGCATCTATACCAACGCCGCCGGTCTGCCCACCTACGGCATTTCCGGCACCGCCATTGACATGGACGATGTCCGCGCCCATGGCAAGGACGAACGACTGGGGGTGCAGTCGTACTACAGCGGTGTGCAGTTCTACTACCTGTTCCTGAAAGCGCTGACCGGCGGGAAATAGGGCGTAGCGAGTAGTTGCTGATATTGGTGCTAGTGCCCCCATCGCCGATGCATGTGTGGGGACAGCCGCCCTCGGCTGTCCGGGCGAGCGCAGCTCGGCTCGTGGTTTGCCAAGGACATGCCACACCCGAGAGCGCCTCAGTTATCCGTGTAAATCCGTGGCCAATTATTTCCAGGCTCCCAGCAGCCTTCTAATCATCAGCAACTCCCCCAGGTGGTATGCATTGTGGTCCGCCACCAGCAGGGCTTCGCGCAGGACAGTTTGCCCGTCGCCCCACGAAATGCGGGCATAGAGGTCGGCTTTGGGATCGGCTATCAGGTCCTGCATGGCCTTCAGGTCGGCGCGAAACTGCTTTACGCTTTTCTCCCAGGCGGCCGCGCTGGGCGGAGCATCGCCTTCTGGCCAGTAGCCATCCGGAAATTCCGGCGAAACGTGCTTGGAACTGCGGCTGAATTCCACAATGTCCCATTGCGCGATGCGCATGTGCTCCAGCAGACGCCACGCTGTGTGCGGCTGGCCCGGCAGCTTTTTGCCGCGCAGGCCCTCTGGAAAATCCTTGACCACCTCATCGAATTTGACGTGCGCGTTCCCGCTTTTCAGCAGATCGAGAAGGAGCTGACGCAGGGCCTGGTCGTGATCGTCTTTCGTCATGATGAATGCTCCTTTTGGAGTACTTCGGAAACCGCTCCTCCTGCGGGCGTGCCGGTCTCTGGGTGTTCGCCGCGAAACACTCGGCCTATCCCGCGCACCACGCGACGCATTGGCAACACGTCTTTATCGTCGGCGAAGAAAACTTCCCCCGCCCGGCTGCTGCGGTAATACCAGCGCTTGAGGATGGCCAGATGCTCCATTCGCTCCAGCGTGGATATGTGGGAAGCCTCAGGAAACGCAGCCAGCGCCGTCTCGACTCGCGTCTCCATGGACTGCGACTTGGCGGCATGTTCCGCCGGCGGCTGTACCGTAAACGGCAATGGCCCAGAAATGGCGCCCGCCTGCACGCGAAACAGCGTCACCGCGTTCTCCTTAGCTGCTCCTTGGACCATCAGCCCGGAAAGGTGGTCCAGACGGCGCACAATTTCCGGCAACTGGCTGAGCACCGGAGCCAGCTTTTCCAGGCGAGCATGCACCGCGGCCGCGTTCTCAAATTCCAGGCTAGAGGAAGCCCGCTCGCGCTCCCCAGCTAGCTCCCGTGTTAGCGATTGCCCGCGGGTGTCAAAGAAATCCTGCACCCCCGCCACTTCCGCCGCGTACTCCTCGTCGGTGCAACCCTTGAAGCAGGGCGCCAGGCACATTTTCATCTCCGAATAGATGCAGCCGGGAAAGGCGGGATCTGGATGGAGGTCATCCACGCAGCGCCGCATTTTGAAAAAGTCCAGCGAATCGCTGGCGAATTTCTCCGCTGCAACTCGCGAGGCAAACGGGCCATAGTAGAGCGAGCGACCGCCCAGCCGGCCCACTCGCGTGGTAATGGAGGCGCGTGGGTATTCATTCTCGACGTGCAATTTCACCAGGGGTGCGGGGCGCAGCCGCAGGCGCGCGGAGTAGGTCTTCGGAAAAGTGGCGCGCAGGAGCTTGTAAAGCAGAAATCCGGATTCGAAGTCGGACCCGGTGAGCGTGTACTCAATGCTGCTCACCCGCTCGCGAAGGCTTAGCCGGCGGGTGCGCTCTTCCGTTCGGCCCAGCAGTCGCACCAAACGCCGCTTCAGATTGGCAGTCTTGCTGACGTAAGGCTCGGCGCCGGCCTCAGGCCCACGCAGCAGAAAAACCGCTGGGCACGCGGGGACAGAAGCAAAAACCTCCGCATCGCGCTCGGGAGCGAACTCCAGCCGCTCGGCCAGCATTTACTCATTATCGCAGTTCGTGCTTAACCACAGAGGACACAGAGTACACAGAGAAAATAAATCATATGAATGTTGAGTCGCTCCCTGGAGCTTCGGTGCCTTCAGGAGCAACCCGATCAGGAAGTCTTAGCCGATGAATCCTCGGTGCGCTCTGTGTCCTCTGTGGTGGAAAAAAGGATTTTACCGGAAGCTGGCGCTGCGGTATTTCTGTCGGAAGTCTTCTCCTTCCAGCGTCACCATACGACACATCTCGTGCAGGCGAGAGCGCATGCGTTCACCAATGCGGTCGCCGAGAGTCTCGTTCCGGGCGGCGGCGCGAATCTTGAATCGATCGACGGGCTCGCCTGCGGGAACTGCTCCTGCGGCTGGCAGATTCTGAAAGTTCGTTGTGATTATTGTTGTACGTTTTTCGTTGTAACGCGTGTTGAGTATGTGGCTAATCGTCTCCCAAGCCCAATCACTCGCTCTGTCGGAACCCAGATCATCGAAGACCAGAACATCAGTTTTAAGGACGGGCAAAAGAATGTCCATTTCTGTCAGGTCTACTGAGCGGTTGTACGAATTCTGGATTTCTTTCAGCAGCTCACGGTGATCATAAAAAATGCATGGGATGCCCTTGTTTGCGATCAACTCTTTCATAATTCCTACTGCCAAATGGGTCTTGCCCACGCCAGAGCGCCCGATCAGAAGCAATCCGGTGCTGTCCACCGGGTATTCCTCCACGAACTTATAGGCCGCCATGCGGGCGGGAAGCAGGGACTTGTGCGGTCCTTCGAACTCGAAGTTCGAGAGCTCGCAATGTTCATAGCGCCTGGGAATGCGCGCTTGAGCCAGCAGCCGGTCGTTGCGCGCCCGCAGGGTGCAGTCGCAGCGCGTCACCCGCCGTTCGTTGCCCGCTTCGACACTTTTCCACCCTGTGCCTTCGCACAAGGGGCAAATATCCAGAGAAGCCTTCATAAGCCTGATTTGACTTTGCATCAGTCCCGCGCTCGGCGCAATATCCGGCGGCAAACTTTCTGTGTACAAGTTGTGAACTTGTAAGACGGTCTGTGGAAGATTCCGCCGTCTTTCGCAGTGGGGAATTTTTTCCCTCAAGATTGCCCTTCCATATTGGTGGAAATTTGCCCAACCGTGGAAGCCCCGGACTTCAGTCCGGGGATACAAAACACGCAAAAAAGCCGGGCTTTAGCCCCTGATCTTAATCTCGGCTGACCAGGGGAGCGGGCCTAGATTCATGGGCCGTCAAAGTAGGGTATTTCACCTCTCGATGCACCCGGTCAAACACCACAAACAGCAGGGCAATGAGCCCAAACACCAACAAACTGCCTTCTGGTCCCACCGAGCCTCCTGTCAGCCACTGTGGTCCATGGAAATGGGAGCTCAGCAGGTGCCCGGGCATGACCGTGCCGCTGTTGGGAACGGAATAGAGGAAGGTCTCACCCCAGTCGAACGACAAGTGAAATCCGATGGCCAGCCACAGGTTCCCCGTGCGGCGGACCGTCAGGGCCAACCACAAGCCGATCAGCGCTGCCGCCAGCCCGCCCACCCACTCCTCGCCTGCGTTCCCCAGGTGTATGGCCCCAAACAAGAACGACAAAAACACCGCTGCAGGCCAGAAGCTCACCCCGCTGCTCAGCGTAAACAACGTGTAGCCGCGGAAAGTGAACTCCTCGAACAAGCCCACAAACAAGAAGAAAACGCCCCAGAAGACACCCCATTTCAGCAGATAGTATCCGTGCAGCACGATCTTGCCGTAGTCAAAGGCATGCGCTCCGTGCAAGGCTGCTATCAGCACGCTGATGGCAACAATGCCCCAGACCACACCCTCCCAGAAACAGCGGCCGAAAATGGAGCGCCCCGGCAGGCCGTAATCGGCCAGGGAACGCTCTTCAAACTTCCGCATGATCAGAGCTGGAACCAGCGCCGCCAAAAAAATGGCAACTTCCGTCACCAGGGTCGCCCAGGCATTGAATCCAGGCCGCAGCGGTGGGAACAGCCATTGAACAACCGCGCCAAAACCGAAGAAACAAATTGTCCCCAGCGCCAGATAAATCAGAAAACGCCAGCCGGGACGCAATCCTTGTGGTCCGACAAAGATCCTCTGCCCGCGAGAAGGCGGTTGCGGCTGTGCCATTCCTTCGCTGCCCGCAATCGGCGACGGCGGGGAGGTGGGCGAGTTGCCGGGCTCATCCATGCTGATTTTCGGATGCGTGCTTCCACATGGTAAAACAATGGCCTGTTTCGGATGCCCAGATTCTTGAGCCGCGACCGCTTTGGAGCGCCCCAACTGGCGGCGTTGCTCATGCTAGCTTTGTTCGCCGCGCAATGCCTCTGGCTCATGGCTGCCAGCCCCATGTCGCCCAGCCAAGCCGCCCTGCTCGAGCGTGGGTTGGACCAGTGGCAACAAGGCCGCATCAACGTGCAGGATCCCTATCGCTCGCCCCTCTACTACCTGCTCGCATCGCTGCCCATTGCCAATTACCACGGCACCGGGAATCCGGCCGCGATGCAGGCCAGGCGATGGCAAGTGCGACTGCCCTGGCTCATCTTTGGCCTGCTCCTGGGGGCGTCCATTTGGTACGTGGCGCGCCGTCTTTATGGCAATGCCGGGGGCTACATCGCTTTACTTCTATACTGTTTTTCACCGCTCATGATCGCCGAGGCGGCGAGCTACTACGTGCAGCCTGAGGTGACGGCGGCCTGGGGCGCTTTTGGCGGAATCTTTACCTCGATTGCGGTAGCGCACACGCTTTACGCGCCGCGCCGCGTGCTGTGGAACTGGCGCCGCATCCTCCTGCTTGGCTTATCCCTCGCGCTGGCCATCGGCTCCCAGTTTTCCCTCTGGGTGCTGCTGCCCATGGCTCTAGCTTTCCTGCTATACCTCGCGCCGGGACGCCGTGCCGCCGCTCTCGCCATATTTGGCGCGGGCTGCGCCGTCGCCTTCGTCATCTTGTGGGCAGCCTACTCCTTCAGCTCTGCGGCGCTAAGCGCCGGCGTGCATCGTGCCGCCTTTTGGGAAGTCACCTGGGAAGCCTTGCGCGTGCCTTTCGGTTACAAGGAGTTGCTGGTCCGCCTGGTACGCACCAGCCCGGCGCTGGTGATCTTTGTGCCCTGGGCACTGATCACATTCCTGGTTTGGCCCCGCGCCCGCTACTTCGGCAATGCCGCTCCCCTGATCGTAGCCGGCATTTTTCTTTTCTTAGGCTTGATCACTCCCCACCAGCCCGGCCAGGGATTCGAGCTGGTGGCCATGCCCATTCTTTTCGTGTTTATCGCCGGCGTGCTGGCCGACCTGCTGGAAAGCAAGCAGCGGCAAATTGTGATGGGAATTGTGGTTGGCTTGCTCGCCGCCTATATCGTGTGGAGTGTGACCTCGCTGGGCCGCATCGGGCGGTTTTAATGTGTTAAAAAGAGTGCGGCCGCGACGGGCGCCGCAGCCGCAACAAGTCAAGATCCTACTTCCACTCCTCGGCTAAAACGGGCTTTCGTCGGCGCTGCGGCCGTAGATGATCGGAACCGGAACATCCAGCAGCCGCAGGTAAACGGAGAGCTGGCCCCGATGATGGTACCAGTGGTTCAGCATGATGGACCTCATTACGCCGATGCGAGGTTTGCAGAACACTTCCTTGTCGCGCAACATCAGGCGCCAATTCTTATGCGCCTCTTCATCGGTCATCCGGGTCAAATGCTCCTCGACGTGGTGAACGCTCTGCTCGAAAGCAGCGTGAATCTCGTCCACATCTTTCGGCTGGGGCGGCTCGAAACTGCCCTGCGACACGTCAAACGAGTCCTGCTGCGTGATCCTGGCGAGAGCCCCGGGTGTGGTGGCAATGTGAATCGCCAGCTGCCCCAGCGACATGGATTTCGCATGCGGCTTCCATGCCAGCTTGTCAGCCGGAACCCTGTCCAGGATCCGCCGGGTAATGGTGGCTTCTTCGCGGAACTCATCCAGCATGGGCGCGAGTGTTGGCGTCATTTTTTTGCCTCCTTGGCCTTGCCTTTAATTCCTTCTTCCGAGCAGCACGAGTCTTGGGCGCGCGCCGGCACTGCCCGCAATGCCCGGGAATCGCTGTAGCGGTCGTGGTGCCGCACCCACGCCATGGAATGAGGCAATCCCTCTTCATCGCGCCCCTTGGGCGTCAGGTCAAGGAAGTTGTACGCGGTGATCAGGATGTCGAGGCCGCGCGCGTAGGTGGAATAGGTATGGAACACCTCGCCCGCCTCGTTTTTGTAGAACACGCTGGCCCCAGGGCGCTCCTCTGAGGGAAACTCCGTCATCTCGTAGTTGTAGTAAACCTTCTTCTTGCCCGCCTCCTCCTTGGAAAGCGAAACCTGGTAATCAGAGTTGAAGTCGGTTTCGAACGACGACACCCACTTGAAGTGCCAGCCCATGCGCTTCTTGAAGGCTTCGATCTCCGGCAACGTCGCATGTGACACGGCCACCAGCGTCACGTCCCGAGCCGCCAGGTGAACCACCGCGCCCTCGAACGAATCCGCTAGGAACGAACAGCTCGGGCATCCCTCTTTCCATCCCGAGCCCAACATGAAGTGGTAGACAATCAGCTGGCTTCGCCCATCAAACAAGTCAGCCAATGTCTCTTTGCCGTCAGGGCCGTCGAAGACGTACCGCTTTTCGACCCTCTCCCAGGGCAGTTCGCGGCGCTTCCGGCTCAGCTCATCGCGCAGGCGCGTGAACTCTTTCTCCTTTTTCAGCAGCTCCTTTCGCGCTGCCACCCACTCCTCTCGTGGAACCACCTTGGTTGTTGGTCTCCCGCTCATCGCTGTCGCCATAACTGCTTCTCCTTTCCTGCTCTAAAGCTGGAACTCCTTTATAAGCGCGAACTAATCCCACCAGCAGCGCCGTCACGCTGCCGCTCGACAAGGCGCCGCCCACAATCCATCCGGCGCTTATCAGGCACTCCGGGCACATAAGTCTCCCCCTGCGCTCTTACCGTGAACCGCCTTCTGCCCGAGAGCGAATGCGCGTAAGAATGTGCGTCCAGCCCTGGCTCACCCCACGCCTGTGCTCATCCTCAATCATCCCCAAGGCCTTGTGATGAAACCGGATCAGTGTTCCCCCCTGCTCTTCGCTCAGGCGGTACTGCACATTCGAAGTCACCGCATAGGACATGAATAACGGCCCTGTAATCTCCAGCAGCATCGGCCGCTTGATGGCCTGCACGTGGCCCCACAGATGGCCGTTGTCCTCGCCCAGGTCGCGGAACCACCGCCCTCCCGGCCAGGGCTCGATCTTCATCGGCATCTTCCGGCCGTCAGGGGTATCGTTCTCCGGCCCGAGTTGTTCCAGCAGGGCGGCAAATGTTTTTTCCAGCGTGGCCTTCACCTGGATTTCCTGCGTCACAACCAGTGACAGACTCTCAAGGCTCAATGCTGTCGAAACCATGTTTCCTCCTTGGTGTGTGCTCAATTTGGTCCGGACGCCCGCTATTTTGCTTCCGCGCGTTCCTTGATGCGGCCCAACTGATGCGCCCAGAAACGTTCAAATGTCCTGGTCCACTCATACAGCGGCCGGATCGCTTCCGCATTGGTGTGATAAAGCTTGTGTCTGCCGAAGCGCCGTACCCTTACCAGGCCAACATTCCTCAAGACTCGCAGATGCTTCGACACCGACGGCTGCCCCAGGCCGAGGCCGGTTACGATTTGGCTTACCGGTCGCTCCTGACTGGCCAGAAACTCTAGAATCTGCCGCCTCCGCGGCTCTGCTACAGCATTGAACGCATCCGAAGTGGTCGCTGCCCGGGGCACGATTGCCGAAGTTTATATTCCCATATAGGTATATGTCAACTCCCAGGCGCTTAGAGTCATGGACGAGTCCAGGGTGACATTTATTTCCCATTTTTTGTCGAAACCTACTCTTTACAAAACGCACGACTTCCTTGCGCCCACCGGGTTGGGAATAAAGGCGCGTCGAGGCGGGCCTCCATGCATCCCAATAAGGGGTATGATTTAGCCATGCAGTCGCTGAAGAGTTCGGCGCTGATCCTGCTGGCAATGGCGCTTCTGACGCCGCTTTCCCGCGCTCAGGTGCGCGGAACGCCAGCTCCCGATAGCCAACACCACACAAGCAGATCGGTCACAGTTGCGCCCGCAGCACAAGGACACACGGGGGTGATGCCCACTCCCATAGGCGTTTCGCCTGCGCCGGCCCCGGCGTTTCCAGCTCCAACTCCGATTGGTGTGCCGCCCATGTTGACGGTGCCAGGCGCGAATAACACCGCCGGCAACGGATTCCATCATCACCATCACCGTGATTCCGATGATTTCGTGCGCGGCGCCTACCCGGTATATGTGCCGGTTCCCGTTGTCGTGGACCCCTATTCGATGTACCAGACAACACCTGACCAAGCCGACCAGGAAACAGATGACACGCCCGTCAGCCAAGGCCCTACGGTGTTTGAGCGCCGCACACCGGACAACGTGACTGCCACCGAGAGCCTCACTGCAGCGCCATCAGCAGAAGAAACGACACCTGCAGGGCCGGACGCTTCCCCTGCGACACCCGATTCGGCCAGCAGCCAGCCGGCACAGCCGCAGGAGCCCAGCCTGCTCGTGTTCCGCGATGGCCGCCAACTGGAAGTTCAGAATTACGCCATCGTGGGCGATTCTTTGTACGATTTCACTCCGGGGCATGCGCGCAAGGTCCCGCTCTCGCAGCTCGACCTTCCAGCCACGGTGAAAGCCAATGATGACCGTGGCCTGGATTTCACGCTGCCCGGCTCTAAAGGCGGCTCGTAGGTTCTAGACGCGCCCGGCAGCACGCCGGGTGCGCTGCGATGAGCTCCAATTTTGGAGTCGCCAGATGTGAGCCCCTTCAGGGGCGACATAGGAAAGCCCAGGACGGAAGTCCTGGGTAGGGTAGTGGAAAAATTTGCCAGTCCCGGAGGGACGGCACGACTCTTTCAACATCCGAGGCACGACCATGAAACACGCTCTGCGTTCTGCGTTAGTTCTCCTATTGTTGGGAGCAACACCCGCGCTGTTGGCGCAGATCTCCACTGGTGGGATGGGCGTAGCTGGTGGCTCTCACATGGGGGGTGCTACTGGTCATGGCGGGCTCGGCAGCGGCCGTAGCGTCGGCTTCAGACCGGCTCGTCCCGGAATAGTTGGCGGTTTCCATCACCATGGTTTTCACAACAACCGCTTCTTCTCCCCGTTCTGGGGCAATGCTTTCTGGTGGGATGACGGCTACGCCGGCACCGGCGACGAGGTAGTGGTCCAGCCGCCGGCCCCGGTTGTAATGCAGCAGGCCGCTCCCGCTCAGGAAGTGAAACCCGCAAATCCTTTGCTCATCGAGCTGCAGGGCGATCGTTTTGTTCGCTTAAACGGCAATGACGTGAATCCGCCTGTTGCCGTCGGCAGTGCCCAGCCGGTCGCTCCCGAGCACGCCGAACTCCCTCCCGCAGTGCTGGTGTTTCGCGATGGGCGCCGCCAGGAGATTTCCAGTTACTCCATCATTGGCCCCGCTCTTTACGCCTCCGGTTCCTATTGGACTAATGGTTATTGGACCCAGAAGATCCTGCTTGCCGACCTCAATCTTCCCGCCACATTCGAAGCCAACCAGGAACGCGGTGTGACTTTTGTGCTGCCCTCCTCCCCCGATCAGGTCGTCACTCGACCCTAACTACAATCTGTAACTACATTCTGTAAATACAAGCTGTCATCCCGAGCGAGTCGAGAGCCTGCCCTGAGCTTGCCGAAGGGGACCCCGCGTTTCTCTGCGTCCTCCCGCCCTTTGTGATTAAATCGTTCTTCATGAATGCCGATCCCAGCGCCGCTCATTGGGGCTCAGCCTTTCGTGTTGCCGCCTCGCAGAAATGGCGCCGCCAATCGGCAGCCATGGGTGCGGGCGTCACTCAGGCCATTGTGCAACTCGCCGCAGCCCGAGCGGGCATGCAGGTGCTCGACCTGGCTTGCGGCACAGGTGAGCCCGCCATCAGCCTCGCTTCTCAGGTTGGCCGGCAAGGCCGAGTCAGCGGCATTGACATCAATGCGGAATTGCTGGAGATAGCGCGTGACCGAGCCCAGCAGCGGTCGCTGAGTAATATCGAATTCCGGCAGGGCGATGCTCATGCGTTGCCCTTTGCGTCCGAGACTTTTGATCTCGTGACCAGCCGGTTCGGCGTGATGTTCTTCGAAGACGTCGTGCGCGCCCTGGCTGAAGCTCGCCGTGTCCTGCGCCCGGCAGGTCGAATAACTTTGCTGGCCTGGGGCCCCTTCGAGCAGCCCTACTTTCTTTCCACCATGGCTATTGTGCGGCGGCACGTTACAGCTTCCACGCTGCAGCCAGGCACGCTCAACATGTTCCGCTTTGCGCAGCCAGGCTCGTTGACGGCCGCCTTGAAGCAGGCAGGCTTCACTCGAATAGAAGAACGTACCGTAACTGTTCCTTGGAACTGGCCCGGCCCTCCGGAAGAGGTGTGGGAATATTTCCGCGAGATCACCGTCCCGTTTCGTCCGCTGCTCTCCGGCATTCCGGCAGACAAGGCTGAGCAGGTGAACGCTGAAGTGGTCGCTGCCATAAGCCGCCACTACGATGGCAAGCAGGTCAAGTTCACTGCCGATGTGGTTCTCGCCTCCGCCCAAAAATAATTTTCACCACAGAGGCGCAGAGTCACAGAGAAAATCTTTTTTATTGAAACACTGCATGACGTTGGCTACTGTCTGCCATCTGAATGGTAATAGAGTGGCAACACCAATAAATTCGTCAATCATTAATTGGTTTTCTCTGTGTCTCCGTGTCTCTGTGGTGAAATGAATCTCTGTAGTGAAATGAATCTATGAAGATCAAGGTGGCATGGATCGGCAAAACCAAAGACTCCGCCATCCAGGCGCTGACCGCCGAATACCTCAAACGCCTGTCCGCCTACACCCAACTGGAGCCGCTATCGCTGGGCAGCGAGGCAGCGCTGCTCAAGCTTGCGGTAAGGCCGGGCAATCGTCCGGCCTCCAGGCTGGTTCTGCTGGATAGCCGCGGCCAGCAGTTCACCTCCGAGGAATTTGCGCGCTTTTTGGACGACCAGCAGAACCGCAGCCCGCAACCCTTGCTGGTCGCGGTAGGGCCGGCTAATGGCTTCAGCGATGAGGCACGCAAGGCGGCGTCACTTTTACTTTCTTTGGGGAAAATGACTCTGCCGCACGAACTCGCCCGGGTTGTGCTCCTGGAGCAGCTTTACCGCGCGTTCACCATTCTGAAGGGCCATCCCTATCACTTGGGTCACTGAAAAGGGGTAGCGCCTGCGTCTCGCCTTCGCTTAATTAAACTCCGCCTATCGTGGTCCTCGACTCGCACGTGACTCAACAATCTCTCCCAGCACATCCGGCTGTCCCAGCACACGTTCCAAGTGCGGAAAACGAGGCCCCTCATGGTAGTTCAGGCTGTAAGTCTTGTAGTAGCCGATGTTCTCCACCAGCAGCTGCAACGGTCCGCGCGCCTTTAGCGCTGCCAGCAGCACCTCGGGAGACCATTTCCTTCCGTTCACCGCTACCAGCTTCATGCCCGGAGCGACGCCCGCGGCGGCCGCCGCCATGCCCGGAATCACATCTATGATGGTGCCTTCATCTTCCTTTTTCTCCTGATGAATCACCATGCCGATGGAGCTGGTCAGGTCCATCCCGTGGGCGAATTTTTCTCCTGCCTGCAGCAGTTCATTGGGCGTGTCGTTGTAAACCAGGCGCCAACCGCCCTGTTCGATTCCACCTAGCGGGGACCGTGGCGCTACGTCAAAAACGCGTCCCTGGAAAAATCCGCGCCAGGCATAGGGCGCAACCTGACTGAGCGTCGTAATCACATCATCCAGGGTGTAAGGCTTCATCTCCGGCGGCCCGCTGGGCGGCCCTTCGAAGGCGCGGCAGAAGTCGTCCAGCGAACGCCGCCCATTCGTCTGCCTGCGGATGATGGTGTCCGCCTCCAGCCAGATCAGCTCGCTCTCTGGATAAAAATCGGCGCTGCGCCGCCACGCCGTCCACTCCCGCGGTGCTTCATAGAGGATCTGCGCCGAGACCGCCGTATCTTCCAGCGGCCGCCAGATGCGCCCGGCGCGGTGGCTCATGTCCGACGCGGTCAGCGCCAGCTGCTCGCGGAACTGCACCGGCGTGTACAGGTTGGAGCGCGCTGTCAGCACTTCGCCCAAATACGTCGTTAGCCCCTCATAGATCCACAGCAGTTCACCCTTCATCGGCTGCTGATAGTCGGAGGTCGCCAGGCCCGCAGGGCGCCGGTACTTGCCGTTCCAGGAATGCACAAATTCGTGCGGCAGCAGCCCGGCCATTAGCAGCCGCAGGTTTGGGTCAAGCAAGGTCCGTTCCGGGGCTCGGTCATCACTGGACTCATGGTGCTCCAGGCCGTTGGGTGGCTCCACATCGCTCAAAGTAAGCAGGAAGTGATAATCACGGTAATGGTGCGCGCCAAACAGCGCGCTCGCTTCCGCCATCAGGCGGTTATAGTCGGCCACTGATGCCTGCGGGATCTCCAGGGCGGCGGCGGAATCGGCGGCAATATCGAGTTCCTGTGGCGGCGCCCCCGGCGTGGGCAGTGGCACGGCGCGATAATTCGCGCCGGCCAGCACCGGCGAATCAACCAGCGTGTTCAACGGCGCGGGCGCGAAGGTCACCGTATCGTCGGAATGGCCGCTTACCGGCAGCGCGGTCCCGAATTTCCATCGCGGCGGCAGCTCCAGCGTGGCGTTATAAGTGAAATCCCGCACCGGCTTGCCCGCGGGATAGAGCAGTACCACGTTCCAGTTCAGGATCATGAGCTGGTCGGTGGAAACCGGGTCGAAGCGCCCTGGTCCGTGACTCGGCGTAACGTAATCGAAGCTGACCTCCAGCGTGCTTGCCCTTGTGGGCACATTGACATGAAAGGCGTACATGTCCACATCGTCGCGGTTCCAGGGAATCACCTTCCCGCCCGCGCTGAAGCGCAGGCCCGTCACGTTTGCGATCGGACCCGTGGGTCGGTGATTTCCCGGCAGCCACTTGGGGTAGTAGAAGGTGAGCGGCCCGGCCGAGACGGGGAACGTTAGCCGCGCATGAAAGATCCGCCGCGGCGCCTCGCGCGCGTCCACGTTCAGGGTGATGGGGCCATTCTGCGCCACGCTGACAGCAACCAGGAGGGACACAACCGCCAACATGAGGGCGCCAGCTTTTCGTTTGTGCATCTTCAATGCCAAAAGCCGCCCATGTTAGGTCCCTCTCGGCCTGGAGGTCAAACCCCGCCTCGGCAAATCACCTCATTGGCATTTACAATCGGAGGTTGGGTTTACCTGACCACTGTCCACTGATCACTGCCCACTTACTGACAACTTACAACTGGCAACTGGCAACTGGGAACTGACAACTGATGTCGGACGTTCGTCGTGGTCTCATCATCGTGAACACCGGTCCTGGCAAGGGCAAGACCACCGCCGCCATGGGCACCGCCCTGCGTGCGGTTGGGCAGGGTATGCGCGTGCTTATGTTGCAGTTTCTGAAGGGCTCCTGGCACTACGGCGAACTGGACGCGGTACAAGCCTTCGGCGACCGCTTCATCATGAAGCAGATGGGTCGCGGCTTCGTAAAAGTCGGAACGGAAAACCCTGACCCCGAAGATGTTCGCCTGGTGGAGGAAGCCTGGGCCGAGGCCGCCCGCGCCATCCAATCGCGTGACTGGGACTTGATCATTCTCGACGAAATCAACTATGCCATCAGTTACGGCATGCTCGACCCGGCCAAGGTAGCGGAAATCCTCAAAAATAAGCCGCCTATGGTGCATGTGATATTGACGGGCCGCAACGCCCATCCGACAATTGTCGAACTGGCCGACACGGTCACCGAAATGCGCCAGGTCAAGCACGCATATGAGAAAGGCGTCGAGGCCCAGCGCGGAATCGAGTACTGAAATTGACGATTTTCGATTGACGACTGAAAAACACCGTTGGATGGCGAGATGACGTTTATGCATTCGTCATTCGTCAATCTCTGGCCACTGACCACTGGCAACTGACAACTGCTTCTTATGGCTTGGTTCAAACGCGAAGGCGGCGAACTGGATACCTCGGGCGAAAAGAAAGTCCGCACCGAGGGCTTGTGGGTAAAGTGTGACCAGTGCCGCCAGATTATCTGGAAAAAAGACCTGGCTGAAAACCTCAACGTCTGCCCCAAGTGCGACCGCCATTTCCGCATTGACGCGCGCACCCGCCTGGCTCAGCTTCTCGACGACAATCAATACGAGGTTGAAGACGATAACCTGAGTTCTACCGATCCGCTCAAGTTTGTGGACCTGAAGTCCTACCGTCAGCGCCTGCAGCAGGCCCAGGGCGATAGCGGCCTGAAGGATGCGGTCATCAACGCCCACGGCAAGCTGGAGGGCCGCCCCGTCATCGTCAGCGCCATGGAGTATTCCTTCATCGGCGGCAGCATGGGCGCCGTAGTCGGCGAAGCCATTGCCCGCGCCGTCGAGCGCTCGACCGAGAGCAAAACCCCGCTGGTCATCGTTTCCGCCTCTGGCGGCGCTCGCATGATGGAAGGCGTGGTCAGCCTCATGCAGCTCGCCAAAATCTCCGCCGCCCTGGCCCGAATGCACGAAGCCAAGGT
>DATEGI010000136.1:0-15369 GCA_035280205.1 Terriglobales bacterium
GTTGCTGCGGGACAGGTACTGCACCCGTTTCTTGGCGGCGGTGCGTGCCTCTGCGTCCGTCAATAGTATCTCATTTATAGATTCAGGTTTACGGTTTTCA
The DNA here is from genome assembly GCA_035280205.1 of Terriglobales bacterium. Classification (GTDB taxonomy): domain Bacteria; phylum Acidobacteriota; class Terriglobia; order Terriglobales; family Acidobacteriaceae; genus JAICWP01. The sequence goes on from DATEGI010000136.1 coordinate 101, forward strand.
GTTTCACCAAGAACGTACTCGATGGTCTCGGGAATCTGGTCGAAACGAATGCTGCCGTCTAGAAAAGCGGCCACGGCGACCTCATCGGAAGCATTGAGGGCAATAGGCTTAGCGCCGCCTGCCCGGGCAGCTTCGTAGGCCAGCCGCAGACAGGGAAACTTTTCCATATCGGGAGGTGTGAAGTCGAGGTGCCGCAGGTCCATGACCGGGAAGCGCAGGTTGGAAACAATGCGCTCTGGCCACGTGAGGGCGTAGAGGATGGGCAGGCGCATGTCAGTTACGGAGAACTGGGCCAGGATGCTGCCGTCCACAAATTCCACCATGGAATGGATGGTGGACTGGGGATGCACGATGACCTTTACCTTTTCTGGCGAAACGCCAAACAGGCGGCAAGCTTCTATCACCTCGAACCCTTTATTCATCAGGGTGGCGGAGTCAATGGTGATGCGCTTCCCCATTTTCCAGGTGGGGTGATTCAGGGCCTGTTGCACCGTAATAGAGGCAAACTCAGAGCGTGGTGTGTTCAGGAAAGGCCCGCCCGAAGCGGTCAGCCAGATCGCCTCAACTTCCTCCATCCGTCCGCCGCGCAGGCATTGGTGGACGGCATTGTGCTCGCTATCTATGGGAAGCAGAGGCTTGTTGTGCCGCCGGGCTTCAGCCGTGAGCAGTTCTCCGGCGGCTACCATGCATTCCTTGTTGGCCAAGCCCACAGTCTTTCCAGCTTTTACTGCCTGGTAGGTGGCCTCCAGGCCGGCGACGCCGACGATGGCGCTGACCACGAAATCCACCTCGGGATGAGTTGCCACCCGCACCGTACCGGGGGAGCCGTGGACGACCTCGACTTCGCGCAGGCCATCGCGTTGCAGGCGGGAGCGCAGTTGCTCGGCATCGGCCTCCGTAGCCATTGAGACCAGGCGCGGATGCCAGCGCCGGGTCTGCTCGTAAGCCGCTTCCAGGTTCTTGCCTGCCGCCAGGGTGAGCACGCGAAAGCGCTCGGGGTAGGACTCGGCAATGGAGAGCGTGCTGCGCCCGATGGAGCCGGTGGAGCCCAGGATGGCGAGTGTTTTCATTAGCAATTAGCAGTTGGCAATTAGCACTTGGCCGTGAACCTTCATTGCTCCACCTTTAAGGAGCGTTACCCGGCTATTTTACGCACTTACTATCAGTTTTCCTCCTATTCGAGCAGCAGAACTTGGCACTTCACTCGAAGGGCTAAATGCTAATTGCTAAGTGCCAATTACTGCTATGACAGCACCCGCAGTGCGGCATAAAACCAGATCACCGGCGCGGCAAGAAGCAGCGCGTCAATGCGGTCCAGCATGCCCCCATGGCCGGGCAACAGCGCCCCTGAATCCTTCACCCCGGCGCCGCGTTTGATCAGCGATTCCACCAGATCGCCCAACTGGGCCGCGATGTTAATTACCGCGGACAGGACGAGGATTGTGGCCAGCGGCCACGGTTGCAGGGCAAAATAGCCGTCGCGACGCTGAATAAGATGCGCCTGCAACAGCGCTGAGCTGATCGGCTGCGCGTTTGCCAGGAAGGCCCAGCCCACCACCAGGCTGCCCAGCATAGAGCCCACTGCGCCCTCCCAGGTCTTCTTGGGGCTGACGTGCGGGGTCATCAGGTGACGTCCAAACGCGCGTCCCACGAAGTAGGCGGTGGTGTCACCTGCCCAGACCACCAGCAGCACATAGGCCAGCAGAATGGCGCCTGCCCATTGCTGCCGCACTTGCACCAGGAACCCCAGGGGCATAGCGATATAGCCGAAAGCGAAGGCGGAAGCAGCGGCGGCGGGCAATGCGGTGCTGAAATCGGCGCGCGCCATGGCAATCACCAGAAACACAAATGGGGCAAGCACCGCGGAGAAGCCCATGCCCACTATGAAGCTGGAAGTGGCGATCAATGGCTTGCCGCTCATCGCATTCAGCGCCAGAAACAGGAACAGTAGGGCCACGTAGACATACGTTGGCTTCCATAGAGGCTGCACGCGGAAGTGATGCGCTATCTGCAGGAATTCATGGGTGGTCAGCAGCGCGACTACCGCCACAACCGCCGAAAGCAGTGGAACAGGAGCGCGCAGCACAATCAGCAGGACGATAGGAATGAGAACAGCCGCGGTGGCAATGCGCTTCCACGGCCCGGAGGCGCGCTCAGTTGCCGTGGCTATGGGTGCCGGCTCCGTTGCCATGATGAGGGTTGACCAGGCCACCATAACGCCGCTCCCGCTTCTGGTACTCCACAATCGCTTCCAGCAGGTGCTGGCCGCGAAAGTCGGGCCATAGGGTGGGCGTGACGTAGATCTCCGCGTAGGCCAGCTGCCAGAGCAGGAAGTTGCTCAGCCGCATCTCGCCGCTGGTGCGGATCACCAGGTCAGGGTCGGGAAGATGGCGCGTATACAGGTGTTGTGCGATGGTCTGTTCGTCCACCCGCAGATGATCGATGCCGCCGTTGCAGGCCGCAGCATTGACCAGGGAATTGAAAGCGTCCACCAGTTCACTGCGCGCGCTGTAGTTCAGGGCCAACGTGAGCACCATGCCGGTGTTCTTGCCAGTGCATTCGCGCGCCCACTGCATGCGCTCCTGCACCTGGGGCGGCAACTCATGCTGGCGCCCAATATATTCCAGGCGGATATTGTTGCGGTTGAGCGTGGGCACTTCCTGCTTTAGATAGCGGCGCAGCAAGGTCATCAGGAAGCTGACCTCCCGCGCCGGACGCTTCTTCCAGTTTTCCTCCGAGAAGGCGTAGAGGGTGACCGCCGGAATGCCAACGCGCGCCGCCGTTTCCACCGTGGAGCGCACAGAAGCCACTCCGGCACGGTGACCAGCCACCCGCGGAAGGTGGCGGCGGTGGGCCCAACGGCCGTTACCGTCCATAATGATGGCGATGTGTTGTGGGAGCCTTTCCGGGTCGAGCCGCAGATAAATTTCCGCTTCCTTGCGGTCCAGGCCGGCAGGAACCTTTGCTTGCGACAACGATGAAACCTCTTCTGTGTCACGAAGTTACCACACGGCAGGAGGTTGCGCAACGAACGGAAGGGTAAGTAGTTGGTAGCTGGTAGTTAGTAGTTAGGGTTCGCCCCCTGCAATGATTGGCGCTGGTCCAACGAGCAGCTGGTTGCTAGTAATTAGTACTTGTTAATCGGCAACGGCCAGCTACCAGCTACCAACTACCAACTACTGTACCGCCGCTTCTTCCGGCACGATCGCCACCTCCAGCTTCTGTGGGCCACGGATAACCGTCAGGTGGGAGCGAACTCCGACCTGGGCTTCGGTAAGCAGCCGATGCAGGTCATCCACACCCGCAATCTGCTTGCCTTCCATCGCCACTACCAGATCGCCCTGGCCCAGGCCGGCCCTCTCCGCCGGGCTGCCGCTCTCCACCGAGACGACGGCAATAGCCGACTCCAGGTGCAAGTCGTGGAAGCGCACCAGGCGGCGGGGCAGGGGAACGGTTTGGGCGACCACGCCGATGTAGCTGCGGCGGATTCTGCCATCACGCAGCAGGCGGCTGGCCACGAATTTAGCCGTATTGATGCCGATGGCGAAACAAATTCCTTGTGCCGGCAGAATGGTGGCGGTATTTACGCCCACTACCCGCCCATCGGATGTGACCAGCGGGCCGCCGGAGTTGCCAGGGTTCAGGGCCGCGTCTGTCTGAATAACGTCATCAATCAGACGGCCGGTACGGGACCGCAACGAGCGCCCCAAGGCGCTGACCACGCCCGCCGTCACCGAATACTGGAAGCCGAAGGGATTGCCAATGGCAATCACCAACTGGCCCACACGCAGGTGCTGCGAGTCGCCCAGTTCGGCGGGTTTAAGCAGGGACGCGTCAATGCGAATCACCGCCAGGTCGCTGGCGGGATCATCGCCAATCAGAGCAGCCGGGAAGCGCTGCCCATCAGAGAGGGAAACCTCAATGCGGCTGGCGCCATGGACCACATGGCTGTTGGTCAGGATGAGGCCGTCAGGAGTGAAGATGAAACCTGAGCCGCCGCCGTGTGCCTCGCCCTCGCCACCGACGCGACGCCGAACGCGCTGGGTGACTTCTATGTTGACCACCGCAGGGCTCACGCACTCGGCCGCGCCTACCACCGCGCGGGAGTAGGCATCGAGTAGCGCCCCGGAATTGTCGGAGGGCAAGCTGCCGGCATGGTTGGGAACACGCTCTACGTTTAGAGCAGACGCAGCGTTCTCCAGGAATTCCAAGTTCATGCCGTAAAGATGCAGAGTACGACGATAAGGATTCAGGCCGGGACGAAGAGCGAGAGTCAGCGACAAGCGGTCCCTCGACTCGCGCTCACCCGCTGTGCTTGGTTCGCGCTCGCTAGGGATGACAGAAATAAGCGGATGTTAACGGTGGACTGAACTTGTGCCCGCTCAGGGCTTGAGCACGAAAGTCCGGACAAAACAGTCGCCACAGCGGACGACCAGTCGCCAGCTACCAACTACCAGCTACTAACTACCGATTGCCCGCTGACTCCCGACTCCTGATAACTGACTGCTGCCGTCAAAAAATTGCCGGGGCTGGTTGGCCCCGGCGTAGCGGTTGGCATTGTGGCCCGGAATTGGAGGCGTTTTGCGGGCGTGAGCGAAGCGAAGGATCTCTAAGCGCTTCTACGCGGACGCAAAGTTAAATCGCGCACCTGCGCCAGCACACTGTTAAGCTGCATGGCGCTAAGCTGGGAGACAAACGGTAGTATCTCCGCGATAAAATTATCGCTGAGCAGTTCGCGCATCTCTTCCTGGCGGGTGCGCTCGCCCCCATTGAGCAGCTCGGGGACGGTTACCTCCAGCGCGCGCGCCAGCCGTTCCAGCGAAGAGAGTGTTGGGGTGGCCTTCTCGTTCTCTATTTTGGAGACGTAGGTCCGCGGCACGTTCATGCGCATGGCCAGTTGTCGTTGGCTCAGCCCATTGCGCTGGCGCAGGGAACGAATGGAGGAGGCCAGTTGCAGGTGGCCGGGCAGGTGACTGTGGACCGGAGGCGCGATTGCCGGCTGCACCGTGGCTGTGATTTCCGGCTCTTCCTCGTCCAGGCTTATGTGGCAACGGCGGCAGAGATTGTTCGAGGTGCGAAACTGGACTAACTTGCAATGGTCGCATCTCACGACTTCCCGTGAGTCGACCGGCGCCAGGGTTGTGGCCATGGATTGGTGGGAGGTGCCAGAGCGGACACATCCTAACCAACTTGATTCTCCGCGTAATGTGCTGCATTGATGGTGCAGTGTCAACAACAATCTGCTGTGAAAAACCGGAACGCATCCCGGAATTCCCGAAAAGAGGCCCATGGAAACCGGACAAAATCAGGAAAAAATCGCAACCGACCGGCAAGCCGCCTGGAGTTTACTAACTGAGTTCACCCAGTCAGAAAGTTTGCGCAAGCATGCGCTGGCAGTGGAAGCCTGCATGCGTGCCTACGCCAGGCAGCATGGCGAGGACGAAGAGAAGTGGGGTGTGGTAGGCCTGATACACGACTTTGACTATGAGAAATACCCCAGCTTGAGCGACCATCCCATGCGCGGCAGCGAAATCCTCGAGCAACGGGGCTGGCCGGAGGAGATTCGCCGCGCCATCCTTTCCCACGCCGACCACACTGGCGTGGCGCGGCAATCGCGGCTGGAGCATGCCCTGTTTGCCTGCGACGAGCTGGCTGGGTTCATTACCGCGGTGGCGCTGGTCAAGCCGGGCAAGTCGCTGGCCGAGGTGGACGCGCGCTCAGTGCGCAAGAAGATGAAGGACAAAGCGTTCGCCCGCAGCGTCAGCCGAGACGACATCACCAAGGGAGCGCAGGAGTTGGGCGTGGATTTGGAGCCGCACATCGCGTTGTGCATCGAGGCCATGAAAGGAATTGCTGGAGAGCTGGGGCTGGATGGGAGCAAGGCGGCAGTTGGCAGTTAGCACTTCAACCTCTTCGCCGCAGATGCACGCGGATGAACACGGAATCACTTGAAATGTCATTCTGAGCGCAGCGGAGCGATTCGCTTGCGAATCGCTCTGCAGAGTCGAAGAACCCCTGCGCAGGTCGTACTGGCACAAGGGAGCTGCCAGAGATGCAGTGTTGTGTAGAAGAACTCTTCCTGACAATTCGGAGCATCCGGCGGCGTAGGGGTATTTCGACTCGGACATACGCCCTCGCTCAATATGACAGATGAGAAGTGTGTATTGAAGGAAAATATGCCAACTTTGATCTCGCAACCTACACGCATCCAGGCAGCCGGAACCAAACCCAAGCTCATAGACGAGTACGTTGGCCGGGTGAACTCGAAAACCCAGGCGCTAAGCGTCGCCCACATGCGCAGCCCGGAAGGCTGGTCCGAGCCGGGGCAGACGCCGGAGTTCGACGAATACACCATCGTGCTCCTGGGCATGCTGCGGGTGACCCACAAGGACGGGCATATTGACGTCCGCGCCGGCCAGGGGGTGATCGCCTATCAAGGCGAGTGGGTGCAGTACTCCACGCCGGAAGGGGCGGAGTACATTGCCGTGTGCCTGCCGGCATTCTCGCTGGAGACGGTGCACCGGGAATACTGATGATAAAAGAATTCACCACAGCGACACAGAGATACAGAGAGGTCCTTAGTGCTTCGCTCTAGTTAACCCGGCTTCTGAGGTTCCCTCCAAATTTTTCCTGATCCGCGCTTTTCCGCGTAAATCCGCGGCGAATGAGTTTCTTCCGTGGCGAGTGAACCTAACGCAGGACGTCGGCGAGTTTGCCGCCGGCGATCATATCGGCAATTCGGGCGAAATCGTCGGCCAGTACGCGGTCGTGCTCAATGGGCGGCGAGACGGAGCGAATGGCCGCGTGCGCGGCCTGCAGGCGCTTGCTGGTCTTGAGCGGCGCCAGGAAATCAATGCCCTGGGCGGCAGCCATGGCCTCAATGGCCAGCACATGGCGCGTATTGGCCACAATTTGGCGCAGCTTGAGCGAAGCTGCCATCCCCATGGAAACATAATCTTCCTTGTTGCCTGAGGTGGTGATGGAATCCACCGAAGCAGGGTGCGCCAGCACCTTGTTTTCGCTGGCCAGGGCGGCGGCGGTGACCTGGGCCATCATGAAACCGGAATTGAGCCCGGCGCCGGGCGCGAGGAAGGGCGGCAGGCCCTCATTGAGTGCCGGGTTGACCATGCGCTCCAGGCGGCGCTCGGAAACACCCGCCAGCCCGCTCAAAGCAATTCCGAGAAAGTCCAGCGCGAAGGCCACCGGCTCGCCGTGAAAGTTGCCGCCGGAAAGAATGTCACCCTCCGCCTCGCCATTTTCTTGTCCGGGGCGGGCAAACACCAGGGGATTGTCCACCGCGGAGTTAATCTCCGTCTCCATCACGCGGCGGCAGTGAGCCAGGGTGTCGCGCACGGCGCCGTGCACCTGGGGCATGCAGCGCAGGGAATAGGCGTCCTGCACGCGGGCGCAGTCGCGGTGCGATTCGCGAATTCCACTGCCTTCCAATAGGCGGCGCAAGTTCTCCGCGGTGCGCAGCTGGCCGGGATGCGGTCGGACCTGGTGAATGCGCGCATCGAAGGCGGCGTCGGTGCCGCGCAGCGCGTCCAGGGACAGACCGCCGATCACGTCAGCGGAATCAACCAGGACCTCGGCAGCCAGCAGGGCCAGAACGCCCGCCGATAGCATGCCCTGAGTGCCGTTTATGAGTGAAACTGCTTCCTTCGCCTCCAGCACCAGAGGCTTGATGCCGGCCTCCCGCAGGGCGTCGGCGGCAGCGAGATGCGCGCCACTGTATTTGCCGCTACGGTCCGCGATCAGGACCTGGCCTTCGCCCAGCATGGGCAGCACCAGGTGGGCGAGAGGGGCCAGGTCCCCGCTTGCGCCCACGCTGCCCCGCGCCGGCACTACGGGATGCACGCGGCGGTTAAGCATCTCGCACAAGGTGTCAATCACCAGCGGCCGAACGCCGGAGAAACCCTTGGAAAGCGAGTTAGCGCGCAGCAGCATCATGGCGCGCACTTCGGGCTCGGTGAGGGGTTCGCCCACCCCGGCGCAGTGGGAACGGATTAGGTTGAATTGGAGCTGGCGAATCTGGTCGGGCGGAATGCGTACATCTGCGAGTTTGCCGACGCCGGTGGTGATGGCATAAGCCACGCGATTGTTGGCCACCTGGTCGTCTACCACGGCCCGGGCGCGGCTGACCGCTTCGCGGGCGTCGGCGCCCAGCAGCACCGGGCGGAAATCGTAAACCACCTCGCGCACGTCGGCGAGGCTGAGAGAGTTGCCGTCAATGTGGAGAGCGTTCATGGGAGCAGCACCTAGCAGTTAGCAATTAGTACTTAGCCGATGAACGGTCTGCTCGGTTCCCGGCACTTCCCGTTGTTGGCCAAATGCCAAGTGCTAAAGGCTAATTGCTATCGAGCTAGCCAGCTAATCAGCCGCTCTTTACCGCCGCCTTAAACACCGCTATATATTTCGTTGGCAGCTCGCGCTTGCGCATGTCAGGCCCGGTGACAATGTGCATGGTCTCGCCCTCGGCCAGCAGAGTGCCGTCGCTTGCGCGCACCGCTTCATACCCAAAATGGATCAGGGACTCGCGCACGTTCTTCAAATGCGTGCGGATCACGATTTCGTCGTCATAGCGGGCCGGCGCCTTGAAGCGGCAGCGCGCGTCCACTACGGCGATGTAGCAGCCGTCTTCCTGCTCCATTTCGCGGTAGGCGAAGCCCAGCTGGCGCAACAGATCCACCCGGCCCACCTCAAACCAGATGAAGTAGTTGGAGTGGTATACCACGCCCATCTGGTCGGTTTCAGCATAGCGCACGCGGATACGGGAAAGGGCAGTGGGAACGGCAAGGCTGGCGGATTTTGTCATCGTTGTTTCGAGCCAGGAGCTGGCTAGCTGACTAGCTTAACATCCAGGAATTCATTAACCTGTGTGGGAAATCGAAAAGTTCCGAACTGCCATGACAGCGCTAATTGGCAGCTTTAATGGAAGAGCAGGCGGGAGTGCGGAGGTTTTGTCCCGCCTGCTTGGCATTAGCTCGTTCTGGAGTCTGGAAGCTACCTGAGCGAAGCTGTGGTGCTGTGTTGTGGTTTCTCGTGTGACTTCGTCGCCTTCGCAGCCGTATGGTGCTTCACTGGGCCGTGAGCCTTGGCGATGTGGTGCTGCGTTGCAGGTTTCGAGCTCGCCACTTTCCGGCTAGACGGCTTCTTGGCAGCAACTTTGCTGGCTTGCAGCTTCCCTTTTTGGCTGCTCTTGTGACTCGCCTGCTTGGCCGCAACTGTTTTCACGTGCGCCGGCTCAGCCTGTTTCGCCTGCTGCTTTTGGACTACAGGTTTCTGCGAGCTTTTGTCCTTTTTCCCGTGATGGCGCCAAAAAGCCGCCTTGGCGAAACGGCTGTGATGCTGCTTCCCATCGTTCTTGCCATTGTCGGCAGTCTTGCCGGCCTCGGCCAGCGTCACGGCACTCAATAGCGCCAGGCTGACCACGAGGCTCAGGGTGGTTCTGACGGCTTTACTCATACTCCCTCCAGTTCTGGGGAATTGTGCAGTGCTGGGGAGAGGGCAACAAGTAACGAAAGGGAATAGCGATTTAAGCCAGACCGTGAGAGCGATCTGACCCTCTACCCTAAAGAAAACTCAGCAGTTAGCGAGAGATGCGCCTGACCAAGCCTGATGTGTCCTGGCTGCAAACACCTGAAGTGGGTCGGTGGAGTGCCTCCGCCCGCTACCGAAATATGGAGACGGAGCTGAAATGCTGTTGCGCCAGCCACTCTGCAGCCCGCTGCTGCGCCTGCTTAACCTGCTGCGGCGTCAAGGCCCGGGCCTGCGCGTCCAAGACTTCGCCAACGTCCTCACCCCGGATGGCCGCTGCCGCCAGCCATGTGTAGGCCAGCACAGGGTTTGCTTGTACCCCCCGCCCTGCCTGGAACACGCCGGCTAAATTGATGAGGGCCTTAGGATTGCCGTTTTGTGCAGCCAGCAGGTAGAGCTTCAGCGCTTCCATGATGTCCTGGGGGACTCCACGCCCTTCCCCGTACAGCATGCCAAGATTGTTTTGCGCTTCGCTGTCGCCCTGCAGCGCGGCTCGCCGATACCATTGCGCCGCAATGGTTACATTCCTATCTACACCCTGGCCCAGTTCGTAGCAGGACCCAAGGTTGAACTGAGCCGTTGCCAGTCCCGTCAAGGCCGCCTCACGCAGCCAATGCACCGCCTGGGCGCTATCCTGCGGCACCCCCGTGCCATTGAGGTAGGCCACCCCCAGGTTTGACTCTGCGGGAGCATATTTCTGCTCCGCCGCCTCTCGCCACCACAGCACGGCCGCCTGTGGATCTTCCTTTACCCCTAGCCCACGCGAATACATGAGCCCAAGGTCGGTCTGCGCCGCCGGGTAGCCCTCCGAGGCGGCGCGGCGGAACCAGTTCAGCGCCTGCTGATAATTCTGCTTTACTCCAAGCCCCAACGCGTGCATGCGGCCCAATTCGGTGATGGCGCCCGGATCGCCGCGGTCGGCCGCCAGCGTATACCAGTTCAGCGCTTGGGCCAGGTCCTGCGGCTCCTGCAACCCCCGCGCGTAGGCATATCCCATGAGGAACTCGTCATGGGTGGAGCCCGCTTCTGCTCGGGCCCGGACTTGTGCAAATTGCTGCGCGCTGCGCAATTCACGGTCGGGAGGGTCGGCAGCAGGAGCGGCAAAGACGCTGATGGCCACCACCAGAACCAGGCCGCAGCAAAGAATTCCCGTAAAACGAAAATGCAATGAGCAGATGGCCCCGCTTCCCGCGTGCACGAACGTTCCTCCCAATCGAACTGAGGAAGTTAATTAGATTGTGCGAATGCAGACTGAGAATCGCCGCAAGCACCCACGGCCTTGCGACGCGAAAATGGCTCGGGGCGGGCGTTTTCGGGCGCTGGCATTCAGATGCAGGCGGCGTGCCGGCGCCTGTCGCGCCCCTCGAGTGGCACAGAACTATGCTCTCGCCCAGTCGAATTGTCAAGAAAAGATGACGCCTGTTTTGTGGCCAGCGGCCTTATCACAAACGCATGGTGACCGGGGTCACTGTGCCCATTCCTGCTTCGGGATAAAAACTACGATTTACGGGCCCTATCTGCGAAGTAAGGAGGCAGTATGTCAGCCGCAACTGGGGCGGAGGCTGACCTGAGAGCACCCGCCCGCATTATTGGTCGTTCTTTCCTGATTGCTTGCGCATTTCTCCTTTTCCTGCTCCCCCTGAACGCGCAAAAAATTACCGGCACCATCAGCGGGGTCGTAAGCGACCCCACCGGTGCCGTGGTAGCCAATGCCACGGTGACCATAACCAACGTCGCGACCGGGTTGGCCCGCACGGCGACTAGCAGCGAGATAGGTGAATTTACTGCCCCCGACTTGCCCAACGGCACCTACCGGATCGTCGTCCAGGCGCCGAACTTCATGGAGTCAGTAGTAGAGAAAGTGGAAGTGCACGTGGCCAGCACCGCGCTGGTGAATGTGCAACTCAAGCTCGGCAGCACCAGCGAACAAGTGACGGTCGAGGCCAACGCCATCCAGGTTCAGACCGATAGCGCGCAACTGGGCGAAGTCGTATTGGGCCAGCAAGTCAAGGATCTGCCCCTCAACGGGCGCAACTTCGTGGAGTTGACGCAGATGCAGCCTGGCGTTTCCTCGGCCCGAACCTTCGACGCCGTTGGCAAAGGGTTGAAGGGTGGAGTGAATTTTGCCGTCAATGGCAACTCCATGGCCAACAACCTCTTCATCGTTGATGGCGCCAGCAACAATGACGTGGGCTCAAACCGCACCATCCTGATTTATCCCTCGCTGGACTCGATTGCAGAGTTCAAGATGCTGCGCAACGCCTATGGTCCGGAATATGGCCAGGGGTCTGGTTCCGTCGTCAACATCGTGACGCGCAGCGGCAGCAACGAATTTCACGGTGGCGTCTTTTATTTCGGCCGCAACGACGCGCTCAACTCTTACGACTGGTTTTCCGCGCGCCAGGCTTTCCTGGATCGCCAAGCCAACAAATTCAACCAAAGCACCGGCAGCATTTTCTCCAACCCCAATGGCGACAAGCCAATTCTTCGGCGCAACGATTTCGGCTACTCGCTCGGCGGCCCCATTAAGAAAGATAAGCTGTTCTTCTTCTGGAGCCAGGAATGGAACCGCGAAATCCGCGGCGTGCACCGCACGGGATGCGTTCCCAGCGCCGGTGAGCGTGCCGGAGACTTTTCCGGAGGCATCACCTGCGGCGATATTCTGACCAGCATTCCCGCCCAGTTCCAGGCTGCCGGCAATCCCTGGAAGATCGCCAGTCCGTCGCAGGCGGCGGTTGATGAAATGGGCAACTACCCGTTGCCTAATCTGCCCTGCCCGGTAACCCCAGCAGGAGCGAGCGCGGCTGTGACCGGCAGCGCCGGCTGCAACAACTGGTTGCAGAATCCCAGCAGCGCCCTGAACTATCGCCAGGAAAACATCCGTGGCGATTACAACCTCACCAAGAGCCACACCATTACCTTCCGCTATACGCAGGACACGTGGGTCAACCCTGCGCCCAATGCCGGCTACTGGGGCGACGACGCTTATCCACAGTTGGAGAGCAGCTGGGCCCAGCCCTCGAAGTCCCTCATCGGCAAGTTGACCTCCACCATCGGCTCAAGTCTGGTGAACTCTGTTCAGTTCTCTTATTCGAACAACCGCATCCTCATCACGCCCGGGGGCACCAATTCGGGCTTAGCATCTACGCTGAACAGTGACATTCCGACCCTGTTTCCCGCCGATTTGAAGACCCATCCCATCGGCATTCCCGCCCTGAATCTGGGGAATACCGGCGGCACCAGCCAGATGATCGCGCCCTGGAGCAACAAGCAGGACAACTACAATGGCCGCGATGACCTGGTGTGGATGCATGGCAAGCACACCTTGAAATTTGGCGCTTTCCTCGGCTTCAACCTAAAGAACGAAGATACGGGCGGGGCCACTGCTGAACGCCTCAGTATCAACGCCGCGGACGGCTACGCCAGCATCAAGACCGGCATGCCCCTGGCTAATGCCATGGTCCCGGGCAACGTCTTCTCCAACCTGTCTGAGACCTCAACTGACGTTTACAGTCAGGTACGCTGGCGCGACTATGAGTTCTACGCAGGCGATTCCTGGAAGGTCAATCGCAGGCTGACCCTGGACCTGGGTGTCCGCTACTCGATAATGCTGACGCCCTATCAGCCGAACGGGTTCATGACCAGCTTCAATCCGGCCCTTTACGACCCGACCAAGCCCGCGACCGATGCCTGCAACGGATTGTGGATTGTTCCGGGCACGAATCCTTGCGGCGCAACGAATCAGACCTTCGGCACCACCTTCAGCTCCGGCACGGCCGGCCCCAATAGGTATCTGCGTAACCAGAACTACCATCTGTTCGCGCCACGCGTGGGCATCGCCTATGACGTCTTTGGCGATGGCAACACCGCTTTCCGCGCCGGCATTGGTCAGTTCTTCCAGCGCGACCGGACGGCTATCTACACCATGACCAGCAACGCCCCCTTCGCCCTTACCGCAACCGGCTATTCGCGGACGTTGGATGGGGCGCCGCTTTCGGCCAGCCAGTTCAAGACTGCGGCTACCTCGCCGGCAGGCGGATTCGATCCCAGCACCAACATTCCCAACTCCTGGCAATGGAACGTGACCATGGAGCACAGTTTCGCCCATGAGACCAGTCTGCAAGTGGCTTATGTGGGGAACCGCGCCATCCACCAGCTCACTACCAGCGACATCAATGAGGTTCCCCCCTCATTGTGGGGTATTGCCGCCTTCACTAATCCCAACAACACGGGCGGCAACTACCTGCCTGCGGGAGCCACCTCCCCCAATTACTTCCGGCCTTACAACCACGACGGCTTCCTGACCTGGTGGGGGCATTATGGTGATGCCAACTACCATGCCCTGCAAGCCCTCTTCAAGGGTAAGGTCAAGAATGTGCTGCTCAATGCGTCCTACAGCTTCTCCCATTCCATCGGCAATGTGCCGCTGGATGAGTCCAACGGGACCGCCAACTACCAGACGCTCACTTGGGCAGGAAACAGCCGGCTGGACCGTGGCAATACGCTCATCAACCGCCCACACATCTTCATCGTCAATGTGGTAGCCCCCTTGCCCGAACTGAAGGGGTCGAACGCGTTGGTGCGGGGGGTTGCCGGGGGCTGGCAGCTGGGAACGATCCTTACCGCAGAGTCCGGTCCGTCTACGACTCTATTCACGGCCGGATTGTCGGAGAATCTGGGCAACGTGGTCGGGTGCACAGAAGCTGCCGGTGGTTCCAGTTCTCCCACCTGCATACAGAACGGCCTGAACGCGCTCTACGGCACCGGTAACCAGGGGCCGCCGTGGGCGCCGGGCAGCAACCGTCGTCCGTTCCTGACCGGAGAAAGCTGCACTGCTGGACGCAGCGGAGCGCAAATTTACAATCCGGGAGCCTTCACCGTGGTTGGGCACACCATTGGCAGCATGGGCAATGAATCGCCCGGCTTCTGTCGTGGTCCCAACTTCATCAACGACGACTTCTCGGTCTCGAAGACGTGGAAGGTTTCTGAGCGGCTGAGCCTGCAGTTCCGCATGGATGCTTTCAACTTCTTCAACCATCCCAACTTCTCGCCCGGCCCCGATGGCGGCCTGGGTAATCCCATTGGAGCGGTGAATTGCGGCCCGGCAGTAGGAGGCTTGTATCAGCCCTGCAGCCCGACCAACAGTCTGATCACCCTGCAGCAGCCAGGCTCGAACCTGCAGGCTACCGGCATCGTCAACAACAACGATCGCGAGTTCCAGTACGGCTTGAGAGTCATTTTCTAGCCGCATTCGGGCCAGATCGTCGGACAATAGCAAACGGCAGGGCCTGTGGACCTGGGCCCTGCCGATGTTTTTGAGTTGGACAGAGTGTGAAACTGACCCTCACTTCGGCGACCGCTGCGCTGAAGGCGGTACAAGGCGGGCTCTCGCGTTTCCCGTTACTCCGCTGCTTATCCCCGCTGTGCCTGGCTGTGGCATGTACGCTTGGGCATGCCTTGCCGCAGGCAAACGATCCTCAGATTGCTCAGAAAAAAATCACGCACAAGGAGGCTCTGCCGACCCAGCTTCAGCTTCGCCTGCGTGCCCTCGAGTCAGCCCGGAGCACAGGCGATCCCGCCGCCATCGCAACAGCCAGCCGCTCCGTCGTTGCCCTGGCGTTGCGCGACTTGGCCGAACTTCAACTAGTAAAGGGACAGCCGGCTCAATCCATCGAAACCTATCGCCGTTCCCTCGACTTCGAGGACACCCCCGGCACTCATCTGGATTTGGC
>DATEGI010000137.1:0-10260 GCA_035280205.1 Terriglobales bacterium
AGCCTCGGCGCCGGTGGCCGCAGTGGCGGCAAGACCAGCAGTGGCGGCTCGCCCGACGGCTGCTGCGTATGCGGGACCGCCTCCTGTAGCACGCGCGGGAACAGCCGTGAAATATGTCGGCACGCCGGCGGTGGGTACTTCAGCCGCAGCAGCGGCAGGCGGCATAGCTACTGCAGGTCCTGAGGACACGGATGTGGACCGGCAGCGCCGACGTTTTGTGTGGAGCTGCGTGGTGGCCTTCCTGGGAGCGTGGTTGATCGCGTTTTTCCGCTTCTTTCTGCCGCGCACGCTGTTTGAGCCGACTACCGTGTTCAAGATCGGGGCGCCTTCCGACTACGCCCTGGGAATTGACGAGAAGTGGCTGCAGAAATTCCGCATCTGGGTGGACCGGCGGCCGGATCGCCTGTTCGTGATTTACGCGCGCTGCACGCACCTGGGCTGCACGCCGGACTGGAAACCGGCGGAGCACAAGTTCAAGTGCCCGTGCCACGGCAGCGGCTACGACGATGAGGGAGTCAACTTTGAGGGTCCGGCGCCGCGGCCGATGGACCGTGCGCACATTGAGGTCGCTCCCGACGGGCAGATCCTGGTGGATACGTCGCACCTTTACTCGTGGCCAAAAGGCCAGCCGAGCCAGTTCAACGATCCGGGGGCGTACATACCGGTCTAAGGACAAAGCACAAGGTCCTTCGACTCGCGCTCATTTCGCTTCGCTCGACTCGCGCTCGCTCAGGATGACAGCAACAAAGAAATTTGCTTAGAGGGCAATATGGCTGAAGACAAAAATCAGAATGGCCAGAACGGAAGCGGCAACGGCAGCCAGAACGGCGGTGGGGTCAAGCTGCTGAGCAAAGTACGCAGCAAAGTTCTGGCGGGCGTTAAGGAAGATGTCCAGCTGCTCAAGGTGGACCTGCCGGCCAAGGCCAAAGAGCAAGTGGAACTGGTCAAGGACCCAACCAAAACCCAGGTCTATACCTCCATCTTCCGCCACAAACACGACGACACGCCGCGCAATCGCGCTCTGGGCGTGCTGTCGAACGTGTTCCTGCACCTCCACCCGGCCAAAATCAACCGCGACTCGGTGCGCTACAGCTACACCTGGGGCATGGGCGGCATCACCTTCTACCTTTTTATTGTGCTGACCTTCACCGGGGTGCTGCTGATGTTCTATTACCACCCGGAGAAGGTGCAGGCGTTCCGCGACGTGCTCTACCTGGAGCACGATGTGCCCTTCGGCAAGCTGCTGCGCAACATGCACCGCTGGGCGGCGCACCTGATGGTGATTGCCGTCTGGCTGCACATGTATCGCGTGTTCCTCACCGGGTCGTATAAGAAGCCGCGCGAGTTCAACTGGAACGTGGGCGTGATCCTGCTGGTGCTGACGCTGCTGCTCTCCTTCACCGGCTATCTGCTGCCAGACGATCAGCTGGGCTTCTGGGCCGTGACCGTGGGTACCAACATGGCGCGCGCCACGCCGCTCCTGGGGCACGAAGGGCCCTTCGGGCACCAGTTGGGGATGACGCCCTACAACGACATACGATTCGGGCTGCTGGGCGGCTCGATTGTGGACGCCAATGCGCTGCTGCGGTCTTACATCTGGCATTGCATCGGCATTCCGATTGTGGCCTCGATTTTCATGATCGTGCACTTCTGGCGGGTAAGAAAAGATGGCGGCATCTCCGGGCCCGCGCCTGTGATGCTGGAGTCGGAAGTGAAGGAACCGCGTGGCGCGAAGGCGGCGGCGCACGCATAAACAGAGTTTCCGGTTTCGAGTTTCAAGTTTCCCTTCAAGCTGCTGAAACTAGAAACATGCAACTCGAAACTAGCCTTTGGAGGTTCTATGGATTGGCATCAGTTGTGGGAGATTGTATCCGCACCTGACAACGTGCCCATCGTGGCGCTGGTACCGCTGCTGATTTTCTACACCGCGCTGGCGGTGAGGCAGGCGCGCGCCAACGACAAGCTGATCGCGGAACTGGAAGCCAATCCCCAGGAAGCGAAGACGCGCTACCGCAAGGCCTGGCCATTCAAGCCGGGCTGGGCGAAGGAAGTGCACGTGTGGCCGTTCCTGCTGCGGGTGGAATTTCTGGCCGCCATCATCGTGACCGCCATTCTGATGGTGTGGTCCATCACGCTGAATGCGCCGCTGGAAGAGCCTTCCAATCCCAACGTGACCATGAATCCGGCCAAGGCGCCCTGGTACTTTCTGGGATTGCAGGAGATGCTGGTTTATTTTGACCCGTGGATCGCGGGCGTGGTCATGCCCACGCTGATTATCGTGGGGCTCATGGTGGTTCCTTATATTGACACCAACCCGCTGGGCAACGGCTATTACACGCTGCGGCAGCGCCGTTTCTCCATCGGAACATTCGCCTTCGGCTTCCTGTTCCTGTGGGTGACCATGATCCTGATCGGGACATTTATCCGCGGCCCAGGCTGGCAGTGGTTCTGGCCGGGGCAGACCTGGGACCACAGCCGCCTGATTTATGAGGTAAACCGCGACCTGCCGGACCTGTTCGGCATTACTTCGAACATGGGCAAGGTGGTGTTTGGGGCGGTGGTGGTGGGCGGTTATTACCTGCTGGGCGGGTTCATTGTGTTTGCCCTGTTCCGGCGCCACCAGGTAAGAGACTACCGGCGCATGAGCCTGCTGCAGTATTCCATCATGGTGTTCTTTCTGCTGACCATGGTGGGGCTGCCGATCAAGATGGTCCTGCGCCTGAGCATGCATATTAAATACGTTTGGATAACGCCGTACTTCAACATCTGAGGAGGCGACGGTGCCGGAGCTACCCACGCCTGACGATGATCCGATAACCAGTAAGTCCTACGCGCTCTACTACGCGGTTGCCACCGCGGTGCTGACCGCTTCGCTGTTCTGGGCGCTGTGGGACGAGGCCTATGGGCAAAGGCCGTGGAAGCGCTATCAGGAAGTCTTCAAACAGCGCTACAGCGCGTTTCTGAAGACGACGCGGGCGAAGTCACGCAAGTCGCAGCAGGAAGTGGAGTCCAGCCCCGACTATCAGAAGCTGGAGGAGCAGTACAAGCAGGCGTCGGAGCAGGCCAAGCCTCAGATGACGCAACTGAACCAGCGCATCGGCGATTTGAGCGCGCAGATTCTGGCGGTGCAGAACGTTTTCACCGACAAACGCGCTTACGTGAGCGCGGAAACCTACGACATCGAGACCGACACCGACTCCGCTTCCAGGCGCAGCAAACAGCAAAGACTGGACAAGTGGGAGCAGCAGATGTTCACGGTGGTGTTTCCCGACGGCAGCAGGAAGAAATACAACTACGAGCAACTGGAAGCGGAGTACAACGGGCTGAAGGACCAGCGGACCGCGGCCAACAGCCAGCTGGGCGATGTGCTCAAGCCGGTTACTGCCATCAACACGGAAATGGAGCAATACGTTTCCGACCATATGGTCTCGCTGACCCCGACGCAGGTGACGGGACTGGAGAACAAGGTAGAGGACCTGTCGCCGGCCATCCATCAGGTGGTGATTCCCGACCCACGCAACAGCGGTAATCCCATCATGGTGGACCGCTGCGAGTCGTGCCACCTGGGCATCCGCGAGCCGCTGAAGATCACGGCGGCGGACATGGCGGCGCCCGGACAGAAGGCGGATGAGTACGCGCGCGCCTTCGTGAGCCACTCGGACGAGGAACTGCTCACCTTTCATGATCCGGAGAAATTCGGCTGTTCCACCTGCCACCAGGGCAACGGCCGGGCTACCACCAGCGTGGTAAAGGCGCACGGCAACTACGAGCACTGGCTGTGGCCGCTGTTTCCAAAAGAAAACGTGGAAGCCGGCTGCCAGAACTGCCACTCGCGCGACATGGTGCTGATCGCCGGCAGCGCCGGCCAGACCATCAGCGAAGGCAAATTCCTGTTCGAGCAGCGCGGCTGCATGGGCTGCCACAAGTACCAGGGCTACAACACGGAGCCCGAAGAGCTGCGCGGAGTAGACCAGCAGATCAAGCAGCTGGAGCAGCAAAAGATTGACAACCTGAAAATGGCTGCCGCGTACACGCACGAAGGCGACCAGGCGCCCGACAACGCCAGCGCCAACCTTCTCTACACCAAGGCGGAAACGCTGAAGGTTGACAACAGCAAGGTTGACGGGCAGATCCACCAGCTCGACCTGCAAACCCGCGACCTGATGCGCGACATGAAGAAGGTTGGACCCAACCTGAAGGAAATCCGCGCCAAGCTGAACCGCAACTGGATTCCGGTGTGGCTGACGAAGCCCACCGACTTCCGGCCCACAACCAAAATGCCGAACTTCCGGCTCAACGAGGAGCAGATCCGGTCCATTGCCGCCTACCTGTGGCAAACGGCGCTGGAGGACCCGCTCCCCCACGCGGCTCCGGGCGATGCGGCACACGGCAAGGAACTGTTCGAGACCCGCGGCTGCCTGGCCTGCCACTCCATCGGGGAAGGCGACCAGATGCAGGGCGGCGACTTCGCCGCCAACCTGACGCGAGTGGGCGAGAAGGTGAACTACGACTACCTGGTGCGCTGGGTACACAACCCGCGTGAGCGCATCCGCCCCTACTGCCCGTATGAGAAGAAAGACATCGGGCCGGAGGATTACGCCAAGCACGGGTTGCCCTACCTGTTTGACTTCGACCACACCACCTGCCCCAACGACGGCCACGAACTGCAGGTGGAGAACATGACGGTGATGCCTAGCCTGCGCTTGAGCCAGCAGGATGCGCAGGATGTGGCCAGCTACCTGATCACGCTCAAGGAAAAGGACTCCAGTTCGTATCCCGACGCCTCCTACATGGACGATCCCAAGCTCAAGGCTGAGGGTGAAAAGTGGATTCGCCAGTTTGGCTGCGCCGGCTGCCACGAAATTTCCGGCTTTGAAGATGAACGCGGCATCGGAACCGAACTGACGCAGGAA
The DNA here is from genome assembly GCA_035280205.1 of Terriglobales bacterium. Taxonomy (GTDB): domain Bacteria; phylum Acidobacteriota; class Terriglobia; order Terriglobales; family Acidobacteriaceae; genus JAICWP01. The sequence goes on from DATEGI010000137.1 coordinate 4,914, forward strand.
GGCAGCAAGCCCATTGAGCGGCTTGATTTCGCCCTGTTTACCGACATGGCGCAGCGGGGCGAGGGCGAGCCCATCACCGATCCGGTGGATCGCGCGCGCCTGCCGGAAGGCCCGGCTAAGAAGCCCTGGTACACACTGAAAGGCTTCTTCGAGCACAAGCTGTCTGAACCGAACATTTTCGACAAGGGCATGATCAAGTCGGATACCGATAAGTTGCGCATGCCCAACCCGCACCTAACGCCGGAGCAGATTCGCGCGCTCACAACTTTCCTGGTGGGTAGCGAAGACACCTCCTTCATTCCGGCCAGCTTCCAGTACGACCCTGAGGACGAGCGGCGCGATATCCAGGAAGGCTGGTGGATCGTGCGCAAGTACAACTGCATGGGCTGCCACCAGTTCTATCCCGGCCAGCAGACCGTGCTGATGGGCATGAAGCGCTATCAGGATCCGGACTGGAAAGAGCAGTTGCCGCCCAAGTTGCTGACCGAAGGCGCGCGCGTGAGCCCGCAGTGGCTGGAGAAATTCCTGGCCAATCCGGCGCTTAGCACCACCGACACCAACCGCAACGGCGTGCGTCCCTACCTGAAGGCGCACATGCCTACCTTCTACTTCTCGAATCACGAAATCCGGGTATTGGTGCGCTTCTTCCAGGCACTCTCAAAGCAGCCGATGCCGTACTTGCCGGAGCAGGTTCCAGTCCTGACGGCGAAGGAAACGGACATGGCCCGCAGCCTGTTTACCAGCCAGGCAGCGCCTTGCCTGAAATGCCATGCCACCGGCGACCCGAATCACGACAAGTTCGCCACAGCTCCCAACTTCCTGCTGGCCAAGGACCGCCTGAAGCCGAACTGGGTGGCGCGCTGGCTGCTCGACCCCCAGGCCATCAGCCCGGGCACCTCCATGCCCTCAGGATTATTCCGGCAACAAAGCGGGCACTGGGTGTTTTCCGGACCGACACCGCCGTCGTTCCAGGGCTACGAGCAGGACCAGAACGCCCTGCTGATGCGCTACATCTTCCAGCTAACTCCGGAAGAGCAGCACAAGCTCACGGGAATGATGCCGCGGGGCGCAGCGCCTTCCAAAAAAGCGTCGAATAGCGCTCCACACGGGGGCAAGCGGGTGAGTGGGGCTTTGCGCGCTACTCCCAATTCGGCACAGGCTTCTCTGAGCGGCGGTTCGCGTTAATGCCCCGAGCCGCCGTTCGCGTTAATATAGTTAGTTTGTAAAGGGCTCGTTCAAACCTTCAGAAAGGGTGCAACGACGTCATGAATAGGAAACTCTGGATTATCACGGCAGGATTGTTTGTCCTGCTCGGCCTGATGCTGCTTGCCGGCTGCAGCAAGAAGCAAGCCAGCAACGAGGAAGAGCAAAGCGCCGCCGCCCCCAAAGCGACGGCCACCATTGATCCCAGCACCGTTGGTTCGGTGAGTGGGACGATCAAATTCACAGGTACCGCCCCCAAGCCGGTCAAGATTGACATGAGCCAGGACCCGGCCTGCAAGGGCACCAACACCTCCGAGGAGATGGTGGTGGACAACGGCAGCTTGGCCAACGTATTTGTGTACGTGAAGGACGGGCTGGACAACTATTCCTTCGACGCGCCCAAGGATGCGGCCAAGATCAATCAGGAAGGCTGCCGCTATCATCCGCATGTCTTGGGCGTGATGACCGGCCAGACGGTGGAAGTGATCAACGACGACCCAACCACGCATAACATCCATCCCACTCCCAAGGACAACCGGGAATGGAACGAGTCGCAGCCGCCCAAGGCAGCTCCGATTGACAAAAACTTTGCCCGCCAGGAAATCATGCTCCCGGTGAAGTGCAATCAGCACCCGTGGATGAAGATGTACATCAGCGTGGTGAAGACGCCCTTCTTCGCGGTGACGGATAAGGACGGGAAGTTCGAAATCAAGGGCCTGCCTCCGGGCACCTACACCCTGGCCGCGGTCCAGGAAAAGCTGGGCGAGCAGGACCAGAAAATCACCATCGCTCCCAAGGGCTCGCAGACGGTGGACTTCACCTTTAAGCCAGGTGGAGCAGCCTCAGCTGCGGGCATGGGCAATTAGTATTTGGTAAAATCGTCAGTCCTGAGTGGGCCGGGGTTGCCGGCCCACTCAACTTCCTCGTCGCGCCGGGCGCTGTTTTCTTCGCCTTCGGCGTAAATAGCGGCGTGGGGCCGCTCGACTAAGAACCCATAGAACGACCCAGGAGTATTTCACTGAACTCGCCGCCAACACCATACAACCGGGCTCACCATCGTTTTTGCGTGCTGGTGGCTTGCGCGACCTTTCTTCTGCTTATCGCCGGGGCTCTGGTAACCAGCAACGACGCAGGGCTCTCCGTGCCGGATTGGCCGACCTCGTTCGGCTCGCTCTATAAGCTGCCGCGCATGGTAGGGGGCGTGAAATTCGAGCATGGCCACCGCATGGTGGCGGAGCTGGTCGGGCTGCTGACCATTATTCTGGCAGTGTGGACCTGGCGTGCAGACCGCCGCAGCTGGGTGCGCAAGCTGGGAGTAGCAGCGCTGGCCACTGTAATTGCACAGGGAATCTTGGGCGGGATAACCGTGTTGTTTTATCTGCCGCCAGCCGTCTCCACGGCGCACGCCACCCTGGCGCAAACCTTCTTCTGCATTGTGGTGGTGCTCGCGCTGGTAACCGGACGAGGCTGGACGGAAGCTCCGCGGAACGAAATGCCGGAATCGCACCACCTGCCCCTGACGGCGCTGGCCACACTGGCCGCAGCCTCGGTTTATGTACAGCTCATCCTGGGAGCGGGTTTCCGTCACTCAGGCATCAAGCTGCTGCCGCACCTGATCAGCGCGATAGTGGTCACGGCGCTGGTATTGTGGACCATCACTCGCGCACTGACGAATTACGGTTCAGTAGCCGCCCTGCGCCGGCCAGCGGTGGTGCTGATGGCGCTGCTGGTCACACAACTGGGGCTCGGCTTCGCGGCCTACCTGACCCGCGTGCAATGGGGGCAGGACGCGGTGCAACCTGAGTTGCCGATGGTGATTTCCACCGTCGCCCATGTCGCGGTAGGGGCGCTGGTATTGGCTTCAGCGGTGGTGCTGACGATGCAGACTTGGCGCAATATGGGTCGTGTGCAGCAGGAACACGAAGCAGTTTCGCCGGCGAACTTCAGAAAGGCGGTGAACGCGTGAGCAGCGTGAGCCAGCCTATTTCCCCCGAACGTGAGGCGGATTTCGCCGCCGCAAATCCATTAGCCGTTTCCCGCAGCGGCGTGATTGGGCTGGTGCAGGATTACGGCGAGCTGACCAAGGCCAGCGTCACCTCGCTGATCATGATGACGGCGTGGTGCGGCTTCTACTTCGGAGCGTTCAAGTCGGGCGTTTCGTCCGTGTCCTGGACGCTGGTCAACGCTGTGCTGGGGATCGGGCTTGTGGCGGCGGGGACAGCCGCGCTTAACGAAGTGATGGAGCACGAAACCGACGGGCATATGCGTCGCACCGCCCTGCGGCCTCTGCCGGCGAAGCGGATGAGCCGCGCCCACGCCCTGATTGCAGGAAGCGTCCTGACCATTGGCGGCGCGCTCTACCTGGCCTTCGCCACCAATCCGCTGACTGGTGTCCTGACGCTGGCTACCTCCGTCATGTACCTGGCGGCCTATACGCCGCTGAAGAAGGTACACCCCATCTGCACCTTCGTGGGCGCCTTCCCAGGTGCCATGCCCGGAGTGCTGGGCTGGACGGCGGCGCGCAACCACCTGGATTGGGAAGCGCTGGTGCTATTCGGCATCGTTTTCCTGTGGCAGTTTCCGCACTTCTACTCCATCGCGTGGCTTTATCGCGAAGATTACGAGCGCGGCAGCATCCGCATGCTGCCCGTGGTGGAAGCCGACGGCCGCTCTACCGTGCGCGAAATCGTCCTATACTCGCTGGCCCTGATTCCGGTCAGCCTGACGCCGAGCTTCCTAGGGATGTCGGGCCGACTCTATCTGGTGGGAGCGCTCGTGCTGGGCATAGCGCTGCTGTGGTTTGGGGCGCGACTCGCCCGGCTGCACCTGCCGCCCACGGCCGCGCGCTCCAAGGCGGCCGCCCGCCACCTGCTGCAGGCCACCGTTTTTTATTTGCCGCTGCTATTCGCCTTGATGATGATCAATACCGCGGCACGATAGAATGTCTTGTGACCCCGAAAGCTACTGAATTCGTCCCGGCGCCGGAAACGGCCGCTGGACCGGCCCGCAGCACCGACCCCGCCGTTATCGTGGTAGATAACATTCGCCACCGCTACGACGGGCGGGTGGCGCTCGACGGCGTTTCCTTCCAGGTCCGCTCTGCTGAGCTGTTTGGCCTGCTGGGCCCGAACGGCAGCGGCAAAACCACACTGTTCCGCATCCTCTCCACGCTCATGCTGCCCTCCGAAGGCCGGGCCATGATCCTGGACCGCGATGCCGCCAAGGATCCCAACGGCTTGCGGCGACAGATTGGCGTGGTGTTCCAGGCGCAAAGCGTGGACGTGAAGCTGAGCGCCTTTGAAAACCTGCGTCACCAGGGACATCTGTATGGCCTGAGGGGCGGGGCTTTGCGGGCGCGGATTCAGGAGATGCTGGGGCGGGTAGGGCTGGCGGACCGCGCCAACGAGCGGGTGGAGACCTTCTCCGGCGGAATGCAGAGGCGGGTAGAACTGGCCAAGGGCCTGCTGCACCATCCTTCGGTGCTGCTGCTGGATGAGCCCACGACTGGCCTCGACCCCGGCGCGCGCCGCGACCTGTGGCAATACCTTCGCATTCTGCGCGACGAAGAGCACGTCACCGTGATTGTGACCACGCACCTGATGGAGGAAGCCGAGCGCTGCGACCGCCTCGCCATATTGAATCAGGGCAAGGTGGTGGCCCTGGGCACGCCGGCGGAACTGAAGCACGAGATTGGCGGCGATGTGATTCTGCTGGAGGCGGACGACCCGGAATCGCTGACCCAGCGCATTCAGGCGCGCTTTGGAGTGGAGGCGGCCGTGCTCGCCGGCAAAGTGCGCATCGAACGCGAAAACGGGCACCGCTTCATTACCGACGTGGTGGAGGCGTTTCCGGGGGAGATCCAGTCAGTCTCGGTGAGCAAGCCTACGTTGGAAGACGTCTTTATTCACCGCACCGGGCACCGCTTCTGGACGGAGGCCAACGGAGAAGCGGCACCGGCGCCGAAGAAACACTAGCCGGGACAAGCCAGATCCTTACTGCAGGGAGGTGAAATGATCGCAATTGGGTGGCTGGCGTTATCGGTTGTACTCGGCATTTTGCCGCTGCTGGCTATCGCGGGCCTGTTTGTTGACGGCTTCTTGTTCACCGTAGACGGCCTGTTCATGAGTTTGATCCTGCTGGCCAT
>DATEGI010000138.1:0-64610 GCA_035280205.1 Terriglobales bacterium
GCCAACGTATGGTCCGAGCACCAGCATGGGCGGCTGGCCGGGCTTGTTCTCCAGCATGTAGAAGCCGGCCCAGTTGTACTTGAGCATGCGCTCGTTGAGCTTTTTGACGATGCCCTGCATGAGCTCTTCCGCGGTGAGCGCGGCAATGGCGAGGTGATCAATCTCCTTCTTGACCTGCTGGGTTTTAGGAGTGGCGGTCAGCATGGGCTTCATTAAACCACACGATTATGCAGTCTGTCGGATGCGGCGCACGGCGGCAGGTTGTGGAAAAAGTTGGGGATGAAGGATGGCGGCGATGGCGTGCAGGCCCTGCAGCAGAGTGGGCGCGGGAGTGTTGAGCCAGGGGTCGGGAATGCAGAAGACGTGGCGCTCGCGGGCCGCCTTCATGGAGCGCCAGCCACGCTGTTCGATGATTTTCTCCAGGGGCACGCGGTCTCCGGCGCCGCACCAGGCGGCAATGACGTAATCGGGATCGCGGGCGAGGACGGCTTCGGCGGTGGTCTGCTGCCCGGGCTGGCCTACGAACTCGCCTCCGGCGGCTTGCACCAGTTCCGCAACCCAGGGCTGGGAGGCGATGAGTGGCTTGCCCCATTCCTCACAAAAGACCTGGGGCCAGCCGGAAGACGCGGCTTGAGCTTTTTCGCGCACGGAATCAATGGCGTTCTGCATGGAATCTATGACCTCTACTCCGCGCTCCGGCCGGCCTACGATGCCGGCGAGCATGGCGATATCGCGGTAGATGTCGGCCAGACTCTTCGGCGCCAGACCGAGGAAGGGAATACCTGATTTAAGGATTTCGGCGACCGACTCGAGCTGGTAGGGAACCGAAGCGATGACCAGTTCGGGCTTGGCGGCCAGAATCTCGGCCGCCTTGGAGGTCCAGGAGTCGGCAACCACAAGGCGTCCGTGGGAGATACCGGGCAACACCTCCTCGCAATACTTGGTGCAGGCCACGATGTGGTCGCGCGCGCCCAGCGCATCGAGGATGACGGTAGCGCTGGGCTGCAGGCTGACGATGCGCTGGGGGAAGAAACTCATCACATCAGATTCTAGCCGGGCGGGCAGGAATTCGCGCTAAAGTGAAGGTGGAGTTTGCGCAAGCCTTATGGACAAGCGGGAAGTTGTTATCTGGGCGGTGATCACGCTGGCCGTAGCTGCGTTGCTCTTTATTTCCGGTTTCCAAATCGCCGGGCGGTTGCAGGGGCAAGATTACTCGGTGCCGTACCGGGTCTTGGTGTTCCCCGTTGCGGTGATGGCACAAGTCCTCTGGTTGGGGCTTGGTATCTACCTCGCTGCAGCCCGCAAGCGTAAACCGGTCCTGGTCGGGATGCTGTGGGGTTTCGGCTGCGAGGCAGTTGCCATCTTTGTCCTTGTCCTGTACGCGGCATCAGCGCATTACTGAGTGGGCCGCGCCTCACCACAAGTGGCACTGCACGCGAGATCCTTCGGATCCAAGGGTCCTCAGGATGACGCCTTCCTTCGGAAAGCGAGACGTAACAAGGACGTCTCTACCGATGTTTTGCTCATCTGTTTGAATCTGTGTAAATCGACGGCGATGAAGCTCACTGGACGGGAGAGGGCAATTGCGGCGCATCGGCCACCAGAAAACGCTCCAGTTCGGCGGCTTCCATTTGCGGCAGGCGCTGCCACCGATGCTTCAAATAGGCCCAGGGAATGTGGAAGAGCAGCACGCGGGGGCTGAACTTGGTGGAGTTGTGGATCCAGCAGGAATGGGTGCACCAGCAGTTAGCCTCGGGGATGGCGGCGATTTCCTGCTTCATCTGCGGCGAGGCCAGCGCGGCGCCCAGGTCGAATTCGAAATCCTGCAGGCGGCCTAATTTGCCGCGCAGTTCGCAGGCGCGGAAGTGGCCGTCGTGGTCAATAACGATGGTGGTTTCGCCGGCCGTGCAACGCATAGGCCAAGCCTTGCTGGTGTAATGGTTTTGCTCGTGTAGCTGAAAGTGAAGCTTGATATTCCCTAGATAAAACGCGCGGGCCAGCTGGCGAGCGGGCGCCGGCATATCCGAGAACAGGCGGTCGGCATAGCGCTCGTGAAACCACATGAGGCGGCGATGCAGGCGGCTCAGGTCTTCGGGCGCCAGCTTCTTCAGCGCCGGGTCCATGGGATCGCCGCGAATGATTTCAAAGTAGTGGCCGTCGGAATCAGTGTCGCGCATCATCTGCAGACCCAGGTCAATCAGCTCGCGGTAGTTTTCGGTGGTGATGCAGGTGACCACATTGCGGCGCAGGCGGCGCACGCCCTTCCAGCGTGCTGCTGCCATATTGATGGTGGCCAGCGTCTTCTGAAAATTGTTGGGCACACCGCGAATTGCATCATGGGTGTTGGCCAGGCCGTCGAGGGAGAAATTCAGGTCTATGACCAGTTCCGGGCAGCGCTCCAGAAGGTAATCAATCACAGAAACGACCTGTGCGGGCAGCAGGCCGTTGGTGGGCAGATTGAGGGCGCGCACCCCGTTGTTGCGGTAGAAGAGCTCGATGATTTCTGCCAGCTCCTTGCGCAGAAAGGGCTCGCCGCCGGAGATCCAGAGTTTGTGAAAGTGCGGCGCGGTCTGGCTCACGCGGGCCAATTGGTCAAAGCTGAGGTCGCGGCCTTGATTCAGCTCCTCCCAGTAAAAGCAGGTGCGGCAAAGGGAGTTGCAGGTGGAGGTCACAAACAGGAACACACCCTCAAGCTGCAGCGGACGAAAAATGCCCTTAGCGTACTTGAGATAGCTGAACCCCACGAGGGGATTATATCTTGCCGCGAGTCATAACTTCTTTGCCGCGGATTAGCACGGATATGCACGGATTTCTTGAATGACTGAATCAGCGAATCATTAATGAATCCGTGTCATCCGTGTGAATCCGTGGCCAATTTCTTGAGCAGAGCGGCGAGGGCATCCATGGCCAGGTGGCCGGCGTGCATGGAAGCGGGAGGAAGGCTGCCGACGGCGGCAACCAGTTCCTCGCGGCGAAGCTGCCGGGCCTCGGCCAGGGTGCGGCCCCTCACCAGTTCGGTGAGCAGGGAGGCGCAGGCCATAGAAGGCACGCAACCTTTGGCGCGGAAGCGAATGTCTGTAATGCGGCCATCGCTGACCTTGGCGCTGAGGCGCAGGATGTCGCCGCAGGCTGGATTTTCCACCTGCACGCTGGCATCAGCGTCGGGGAGTTCGCCGGCGTTACGTGGATGCTCGAAGTGATCCAAGACCTGGGGGGAGTACATGCGGCCATTCTAATCAGCGGAAGAGGGGAGCGGTATCGGAGCGGCGTGCCGTGCCGCCTGGGGAACGAACAGCACCAGAATCCCACCGGCGGCCATGGCGACTACCATTACCAGCAGCCCGGGTGTGAAAGAACCGGTGCGGGTATGCAGGTAGCCCAGAGCATAGGGGCCGACGAAGCCGGCCAGGCTGCCCAGGCAGTTGATCATGCCCACCGAGGCGGCAGCTCCCGATTCGCTGAGCAGTTCGGTGGGCATGGCCCAAAACGGTGAAAGCAGCGCAATCACGCTGATCCCTACCAGGGTGAAGAGTCCTACCGCCACTGCGGTGGAGCCATGAAATACAGCCAGGGCGAGAAGCGCAGCCACCCCGAGAAACAATGGAGCTGCGACGTGCCAGCGGCGCTCCAGGGTACGGTCAGAGTGCCAGCCGTTGATCTGCAGGGCAAAGAAGCCGGCCAGGTAAGGCAGCGCACCGAGTACGCCGACCTTCACATCGGACAATCCCGAGAGCTGCTTCAGCATGGTGGGAAACCAGAACACGAAGCTGTAGAAGCCGATGTACTGCAGAAAATTCACCACGGTTAGAAGAATGACCGGGCGGTAGCGGAGCGCCTGCCAGATGCTGAAAGAGCGCACCGTGGACTTGGCGGCTCGCTCCTGCTGCAGTTGGCCGGTAATCCAGTTGCGCTCCTCGGGATCGAGCCAGTGTGCGTCGCGCGGCCAGTCAGAAAGAAAGAAAAACGTGAGGGCGCCCAGAATGACCGCGGGCAGGCCCTCCAGCACGAACAGCCAGCGCCAGCCTTCGGTGTGCAACCAGTGTTGTTCCACGATCCAGCCGGCAAGCGGGGAACCAATGACAAAGGAGAGAGGGATGGCGGCCATGAAATTGCCGGTGGCTTTGGCGCGGTCTTCACGCACGAACCAGTGGCTGACGTAAACGATAATGCCGGGGAAGAAGCCGGCTTCGGCCGCGCCCAGCAGAAAGCGCGCGCCATAGAGCTGGCCGGCGGTGTGCACCGCGGCGGTCAGCACGGTGAAAGCGCCCCACACAATCATGATGGCAGCGATCCAGCGACGGGCGCTCCAGCGTTCCACCAGCAGGGCGCCGGGAATCTGCAGGCCGAGATAGCCGATAAAGAAAATGCCGGCGCCAACGCCGAAAATCTGGTCGGTGAAATGCAGGTCGCGGATCATTTCCAGCGCGGCATAGGCCAGGTTGGTGCGGTCCAGATAGTTGGCAATGTAGAGAATGAAGAGGAAGGGAAGCAGACGGCGGGCGATGCGGTGGCGGGCGCGGGCGGCGACGGCGGGTGGCGGGGAAGCAATTTGCGCGGGTGAATGTGAGGGCATAGGCGCCAGTCAGCGGCTAAATGGGCGCACAGTATACAGCTTTACCCAAGTGGAGTCATGCTGAGGCGCATAAGCGGCGAAGCAGCTAGCGTGCAGGGCCACGGCGCTTACAAGAAGCGCAAGGTCCATTCGACTCGCGCTAGTTTCGCTTCGCTCATTTCGCGCTCGCTCAGGATGACAGGTGAGAAATTACAAATTACAAATTGCTAAATTACAAGTTCCTGGCGCTGTCGGGAAAGTACACAGTCCACTTGTTCTGGCGCGCGAACCGCTCAAAATCGGAAGTGGGATTGATGGCGAAGGGATGGCGGGCCAGTTGCAGCATCTCGGCATCCCAGCGGGTGTTGCCGAAGGCAGCATCCACGGCCGGACCGATTTTCCCGAGAATGGCGTCGGCCTTGCCGGGACCGCTGGGAATGCGTATCAGGCGGTCGGTGATCACCCCATCCTCCACTGCCACTTCGGCGGCGAGGATACGCTCCGGGGGAATATCAAAGCGGCGCATGGCCACGCGAATGATCCACTGGTTGCTGGAGGAGACGGCCCACACATCGCAGCGTTGTTTATGCAGGCGAGCTACCAGAGCGCGCATTTCGGGAAAGATCCCGGGCTCGATGCTGAGCGCGAAAAATTCTTCCGCCGCGCGCTCGACCACTTCATCCCGAAGGCCGGCGTGGATGGTGACCATCTCGCCGCACATTACATCTTCGGGCACGTTGCCCGCTTTGTAATAGGCATAGCGGGCGTGCACCCAACGCGCAACCTCAGGGGCAAGCAAGCCGCGCTGCAGTTCCCAATCGAGGAAGCGCTCACCCGCGTCCGGCGCCCACAAAGTGCCGTCACAGTCGAACACAGCGACTTTGGGGTTGAGCCGCAAAACGGATTCCAGGAAGGCAGCGGCCCGCTCAGGCATGTTGGAGACGGGCATAATCCTCAGGGGTGTCCACGTTAAGGGTGGTGTGGGAATCGTCCACGGGAACGTAAACGATGTGAGCCTGGTGCTGGTGCTCGACCTCCCGGGCATTGGCGGTGACGGGTGCGCGCAGGAAGGCCTCGATCATCTCGCGGCCAATCAGCACGGGGTGGCCGTGCTTTTCGCCATATTGCGGGATGACCGCCCACTTCTCCTGCAACGCCGCTTCAATGAAAGTCGACCGCAACTGGGTGAGCGTTGCGCTGCGCACGGGGGGGCGGTCCACCAGGGTGATGACGGCGGCATCGCGGCCACGATTTAGCACTTCGCGCAGTCCGGTCTGCAGAGAACTGAACTGGCCCTGCTCGGGAGTGGGGTTCACGACCAGAAAAGCGCTGGTGGCATAAACCAGAGGCGCCAGGTTGTGGGCGTTTTTGCCCGCCACCACCAGCACCATGTCGGTGTGCGCTTCCAGCAGATGAATGTTGGCGGAAAGGAAGGTTTCGGTGCGGGTTATGCGCCGCTCCGTCCCTTGCGGCGGCCATGGCAGTAGCGCCTTATCGCGCCCCATGCGCGAGGATTCGCCCGCCGCCAGAATCACGCCGCAGAAGCTGGGAGCTCGCGCCATGAGGGCAAGATATCACGAGCCATGCGTGCGCGAAATCCTGCTGGGCGTGCATTGTTCATGAACGCCGTGCTACACCCACATTTGCCCGCTTCAAGCTCGGAAAATACGCTGAAATGTTGCCTGCGGGCAAATGTGGGGCACCCGCGTTCAGAAGCTGCCTTCGTCGGCCGAGGGCCCGTAGATGGCCGGCACCGGAATGTTGTTCAGGCGGAGGTAAACGCCGAGCTGGGCACGGTGATGAATCAGGTGGTTCATGACAAAGCTGCGCACCACCGCTACCTTGGGCAGAGTCATCAGGGTTTTGCCGTTGTTCAGCAAAGCCCAGGGTTTCATCAGTTCGGCGTCGCTGGCGGCGGCCAGAGCGGCGCGGCCCTCCTTGACGTTTTTGTCGAACCCGGCCAGCAGTTCCTTGCTGTTTTTGGGGACGGGAGGCGGTTCCATCTGTTTGCCGCCGGGCGCGAGGTCGAGGGCATCTTCCCTGATGGTGAAGGTCAACCAGCTGGGGATGTTGGCCAGGTGGCCCGCCAGCGGGCCCATGCCGCTGGACTTTTCGTGCGGCTTCCAGGAGAACTTGCCGTCGGGGACGCGCTCCAGGGTTTTGCGGGTGTTGGCCATTTCCTGATCGAATTCGGGGAGAAGTGCTGCGCTGAGGGCCATGGTTTGCCATCCTTTCCTGTGGTCCCGGTGGGGACAGGGGAAGGATGATAGGCGAAGAAAATACGAAAGTCAAGAACATTGAGTAATTGTGTAGTCGGGTAGTTTTGTAAATTGTCCTGCCCTAAGCTTGCCGAAGGGATACCCGCGCTAGAAGAAAAATCTGAAATAACAGATTGCGAAATTACAATCCCGCCTAGTTCTTCTGCAGGTCGGCGGCGCTTTCAGCAGGTGAGTCGGGTTGGGCTGATTTTCGCGAATAGCGGAGGTGGGGAAGTGGCGCTTCGCTATGACGGCGCAGGGCAATCAGTTCGGCGGTGATGGCCACTGCAATTTCCTCCGGCGTGACGGCGCCTATGTCCAGGCCCACGGGGGCGTGGACGCGGTCGAACAACTCCGGTGGCAGGCCTTCTTTCTCTAGTTCGCGATAGATGGCGATAACCTTGCGCTTGGAGCCGATCATGCCGATGTAGCGGGCCGGAGTCTGCACCGCCCAGCGCAGCACGCGCATATCGTCGCGGTGACCGCGCGTGACAATCACGATATAGGCGGACTCGTTGGGCGCCAGCCTAGCCATGGTCTGGTCGAAATCTTCGGCATGGATTTCGCGCGCCTCGGGAAAGCGCTCGCGGTTGGCGTAGGTTTCGCGGTCGTCCACCACGATGACGTCAAAGCCGGCGTTGTGGGCCACTTTGTAGAGGTTCACCGCCACGTGGCCGGCGCCGAACAAGTAGAGCACGGGAACGGGCAGCACCGGTTCGATGAAGATGTCGAGGGTGCCGCCGCACACCAGGCCGGTATCGTACTTGGGATTCTGGTTGAGGTTGAAGGTCAGGGTACGGGGTTTTTCCTCCTCCATCACCTCGCGAGCGGCCTGCCAGACGTCGGCTTCGACACAGCCGCCACCGATGGTACCCTCGATGGAGCCGTCGTCGCGCACCAGCATCTTGGCGGTGCGGAAGGAGGGGATGGATCCGCGGACGCTCACGATAGTGGCCACCGCGCCCCGCCGACCCTCCCGGCGCAGCTTGACGATCTCCTCGTAAATGTCCATCTGCGGCCCTGATTATTGGATGCGGGAGGCAGACAAGTCAAATTACCGGAAACCAGGGGTCAGTAGTCAGGAGTCAGCGGGAAGGGTAGCTGGTAGTTAGTAGTTGGTAGTTGGTAGTTGGCAGCCTCTCGGCTCTCGGTCGTCGGCTCTCGACGTTACTCTGAGGCCGAGCAGAAAGTGATTCTGCACTCAGCTTCTGGCTCCGGCTACCAACTACCAGCTACCAACTACTTTTTGCTGACTCCTGACTCCTGAGTCCTGAGCCCTGACTACCCTCTTATGTTAGCTTGATTGGTTTCGCACACAGGAGGAACGCGCTCATGCATGCCATTCGCTTTCATCAATACGGCGGGCCCGAAGTTCTGAAATACGAAGAAGTCCCGGATCCGAAGCCGCGCAAGGACCAGGTGCTGGTGCGGGTGAAGGCATGCGCCATGAATCACCTGGACCTGTGGGTGCGGATGGGCGTGACCAAATCGCCGCTGCCGCATATTCCAGGCAGCGACGTGGCGGGGGAGATCGTGGAAGTGGGCGAATACATTAGCGGCCTGAAGACTGGACAGCGCGTGCTTCTGACGCCCATGACGTTCTGCAATCACTGCCCGAAGTGCACGCACGGGCTGCAGAATCAGTGCCCGCAGTTCAGCGTGCTGGGCAACGCGAACGATGGCGGCGACTGTGAGCTGATCGCGGTGCAGCAGGTCAACGTCATCCCCATTCCTGACAGCCTGAGCTTCGAGCAAGCGGCCAGCGTGCCGCTGGTCTTCCTGACCGCGTGGCACATGCTCACAGGACGCGCCGCCATTCGGCCGGGCATGACCGTCCTGGTGCTGGGCGGCAACTCGGGCGTGGGCATAGCCGCTATCCAGATTGCCAAGCTGTTCAACACCACCGTGATCGCCACCGCCGGCAGCGAAAAGAAGCTGGAGCGGGCGCGGGGGCTCGGCGCCGACCACATTATTGACCACTACAAGCAGAAAATCTCCGAAGAGGTGAAGCGCATCACAGGCGGGGAAGGCGTGGATATCGTGGTGGAGCACGTGGGCAAGGCGACGTTTCAGGAGAGCCTAAAATCGCTGAAGCCGGCGGGCACGCTGGTGACTTGCGGCGCGACCACGGGTGGCGACGTGGGCGTTGACCTGCGCTTCTTTTTCTCACGGCAGCTGGCGGTGCTCGGCTCTTACATGGGCACGATCGGCGAACTGCACGACGTCTTGCATCATGTATTCAGCGGCAGGCTTAAGCCCGTTGTGGACTCCACCTTCCCGCTGAAGGATGCGCGGGCTGCCCACGAGCGCATGGAGAAGAGCGAGATGTTTGGGAAGATTGTCGTGAAACCCTAGTCGTTTGTCGTTGGTCGTCGGCTCTCGGGTCATCTCCGTCCGTCCGGCCTACAACCTATCTCATAAATCCGCGTGTGAACGGAAAAGAGAAACAATGCCAACAAAGGAGCGAGAAAAGAAATGTCCGGTCCGAAAAATTTTGAATTGCTGATTCCGAATACTATGCCTAAGTCGGTTGGCTATTCGCAGCTCGCAACCGTGACAAGCGGGACTATCGTCTTTGTCTCCGGTCAAGTTGCGCTCGACAAATCGGGTAATCTCGTAGGTAAGGACGACTTTCGCGCGCAAGTACAGCAGGTGTTTGAGAATCTCAAGGGGGCGATTGAGGCCGCGGGTGGCACGTTCGACGACGTCGTCAAATTGAACAGCTATCTGGTGGATTTGTCACCCTCTAATCTGGCTGCGTTCCGAGAGGTTCGCGACAAGTACGTGAATGTCAAGAATCCTCCTGCCAGCACGGCTGTTCAGGTTCAGGGGCTCTTCCGGGCGGAATTCCTCGTGGAAATTGAGGCGGTAGCGGTCGTCAAGGGCAAGTAAAGGGGTTCGGAGTGAAACCCCGGGGGGCGGGATTGTGCGTCGTCATCAACGACTGCATGCTACTCCGCCATCCCCTATAATGGAAGAGACATGAACGGCGAGCAGCGTTTCGAAAATCTGGTGGGGAGCGAGCACGATAAAGTTAAAACGCGCGAGGTGGCGTTTGGCGAGGCGCAGCCTGAGGGCCTGATTCTGACTACTCTTGACCACGCGGTCAACTGGGTGCGCAAGAACTCCATTTGGCCGATGACCTTTGGCCTGGCCTGTTGCGCCATCGAGATGATGGCCATGGGCGCTTCGCGCTTCGATATTGCCCGCTTTGGCGCGGAGGTGTTTCGGCCCTCGCCGCGGCAGTCCGATTTGATGATCATTGCCGGCCGCGTCTCGCAGAAGATGGCGCCGGTTATCCGCCAACTCTGGGAGCAAATGCCCGAGCCCAAGTGGGTGATCTCCATGGGCGCCTGCGCAACCTCTGGCGGCGTGTTCAACAACTACGCCTTGGTGCAGGGCGTGAACCAGGTTATTCCGGTGGACGTTTATGTGCCGGGGTGCCCGCCCAGGCCGGAGCAACTGATCTACGCCATCACTCTCCTGCAGCAGAAAATCATGAATGATCGCGGGTCGTTCAAGCGGGCGCTGAACCTGGGATAGCTGGCTATCCAGCAGGCAGCAGAACACCTCTCCCGAGCATCCCATACCCGAGAAGCAGCCCGGTGCTGCTGCGGGATTCCTATGCGTGTCAGGAAATATTGGCTGGCGGTTGCGGTGGTGGCTCTGGCCCTGGTGCCGCTGGCGATGGGTGCGGCCTTCGGCAGGACCTCGTCTCTGCGGCAGCTGGCCATGGTGTACATCCCCGGCAATCCGGGATTCCAGGCGGTGGGGTTCGTGGACGGCCATCTGATCATCTCCCACTCCGGCGACAGCACGGTGGACATCTTCAACGTGAAGATGCGGCGCGTGGATGCGCAGATGAAGATGGAGAAGCCGCGCGGGATTGCGGTGGACGAAAATGGCGGCAAGGTCTACGTCGCCGACGCTGGCGCCAATAACATCGCAGTAATTTCCACCAAGACGTGGAAGGTGGAGAACAGCATCTCCGTGCAACTGGCGCCCGGACCACTGGCACTTTCGCCGGATGGGCGCACATTATATGTGGGCCATACCCGCGACCAGTCCATCTCCGCAATTGACACGAGCAATGGCAAGCAGGCCGCTACGGTTCCGCTGGGGCACGTAGACGCGATGGTGTACGACCCGACACGCAACGTGCTCTATGCGACGCTAGAGGACCAGGCGCAGGTGGCGGTGCTCGATCCCGGGTTCAAGGTGCTGCGCCGCTACCCGCTGGCGGCATCGCAGCCGTCGGCACTGGTGTTGGACCAGCAAGCTGGGCGACTGTACGTGGCGGTGCGCGATGCCGTGGTCGCGCTGGAGGCCGACAGCGGGCACGAAGTGGGGCGGGTGGCCGCACCCATGGGGGTGGATAGCCTGTGGCTGGACTCGGGCAGCGGACAGCTCTACGCGGCATCCAGCAACGAGGTGGATGTCATACGTGTTCATGGTGGCCACTTCGCCAGCGAGGACCAATTGACTCTCACCGTGCGCGGCCACGGCATAGTTTTCGATCCTGACCGCAAACTGCTGCTCATGCCCAGCGGCCATGAAGGCCGGTCGCTAGTGCTCATCCTTAAGCCTGTGGGGCCGCAGCCCGGGTTGCAGGCGCCATCGCAGCCGCTAATCCAGCCGTAAGTACGCCGTTGACTCGCGGCGCTTACGAACCCCCGCCGTCGAGAATCGCCGATAACCCTCGTCGTACAATGTCCCTTCCCATGAGCCGCCTGGAAATTTCGCCGGACGAGTTTCGCCGGGTGGCGCTGCGCATGGTGGAGCTGGCGTCAGAACTTCTGGCTCAGACTCATTCGGTCCCAGCGTTTCCACGAACTTCGGGTGAAGAGACTGAGCGCCTGTTCCGCAGCGTGCTGCCAGAGGCGGGGCTGGGGACCTCGGCCCTGGAGATTCTGCCCGAGATGATCCGGCATTCGCGCCTACCCACGTCGCGTTTTTTCGGCTATGTGCTCGGTTCGGGCGAACCGGTAGCGGCCGCCGCCGACCTGCTGGCCAGCGTGCTCAACCAGAATTTGACTGCGTGGCGGTCTTCTCCCGCGGCGGTGACCATTGAACGCACCGTGGTGGAGTGGCTCGCGGAAGCGATCGGGTGCGCCGGATTCACCGGCAGCCTGACCGGCGGCGGCTCCTCCGCCAATCTGATGGGCTTGACGATGGCGCGAGAAGCCAAGGCGCCGGCGAATGAACGCGGCGCGCAGCCGTGCGTGGTTTACGCTTCTGACGAAGCGCACATGTCCGTTGGCAAAGCCATGGCGCTACTGGGCCTGGGGCGAGAAAACTTGCGGTTGATTCCCACGGATGAAAGCTTTCGCATGTCGCCGCTAGAACTGGAGCGCGCGATTCACGAGGACCGCCGGAGAGGGAAGCGGGCGGTTGCGATTGTAGCCACTGCGGGGACTGTTAATACCGGCGCCATTGACTCGCTGCCGGAGGTCGCCGAAATTGCTCGCGGCCATGAGCTGTGGCTACATGTGGATGGGGCGTACGGCGCGCTGGCGGCCATTGCCGCGTCGGAGAAGTTCGCCGGCCTCAAGCAGGCGGACTCCCTTTCGCTTGATCCCCACAAATGGCTTTACCAGCCGCTGGATTGCGGATGCCTGCTGTTCCGTGATGCGCAAGTCGCGCGGACTGCCTTTGCCTACACTGGCGAATATACGCGTGCTCTCAACCAGGATCCGGTAGAGGCATTTTCGTTTTTTGAAGAATCCCTTGAGCTTTCGCGCAGGTTTCGGGCGCTCAAGCTGTGGCTTTCGATGCGCTATCACGGACTGGCCGCCTTCCGGGAAGCTATTGCCGCCGATTTGAGCCACGCGAAGCGCCTGGCCGAGACCGTGGATGCCACCCCGGAATTGGAGCGGCTGGCGCCGGCGGAGCTCAGCGCCGTGTGCTTCCGTTTTCGGGGCCGCGGGAAAAATGGAGAGGCCCTGGACCGGCTGAACCGGGGTATTCTGAAGCGGGTAATCGAGCGCGGCCGGGTGTACATTTCCAACGCCTCAATTCGTGGCAAATTCGCGCTGCGCGCCTGTTTTGTGAACCATCGCACTGCCGATGGTGATGTGGATGCCGTAGTACCAGAGGTACTGGCAGCCGCAGCCGAGGTCCAATAATCTGTGGGTGTGCGGCGTCAGCCGTACTCGGATCGTTCAACTCCAAGTGTGAGGTCGTGCGGTGCCGAACACAGCCGTAAGCGTGGCCAAGGAAAAAGCAGTGAAGGCGAAAGTTGGGGAACGCAGAGGCGGGTCAGCGAGCATCCTGGCGCAGGCGCCGTGCCGCGCCGACCTGGCGGGCAGCACCATGGACCTGTGGCCGCTCTACCTTTTCCATCCCGGGGCGGTCACGGTGAACTTCGCGGTCAGCATTTTGACTACCTGCCGCATCACGCCTCTGCTGGGAAAGGAAATCCATCTGCGCTCGCTGGACGGACGCCGGGAAGAGCGCTTTGCCAGCCTTGACGAGTTATGCCGGGCAAAGAAATACCGCCATCCGCTGGCGGCGCGGCTAGTGAGTTTCTTTCAACCGCAGCAGGGCCTGGCTATTGAAACCAATTCGGAATCGCCGGCCGGGGCGGGCATAGCCGGCTCTTCGGCCCTGATGATCGCCACCACAGCGGCGCTGGCCGGCTTCACCGGCCGCCAGCTATCGCTCGAGGAAATGCGGGTGCTGGCGCAGAACGTGGAAGCACAGCTCATCAACGTACCCACCGGCTGCCAGGACTATTACCCGGCGCTGTATGGCGGCGTGAGCGCCATTGAGCTGGCGCCGGATGGCATCCATCGGCATGCCATCCCAGTGCCGCCGGAAGAGGTGGAAGAGCGTTTTGTGCTGGCCTACACAGGCGCGCCGCGGCAGTCTGGAATCAACAACTGGGAAGTGTTTAAATCACACATTGATGGAGACAGCAAAGTGCTGCGCAACTTCGACCAGATCACGGAGATTGCCTGCGCCATGCGGGCGGCGCTGGCACGGCCAGACTGGGGTGAGGTAGGCCGCCTGCTGGGAGAGGAGTGGAAGCTGCGGCGCACCAATGCCCCTGGGATTTCTACTCCGCTAATTGAAAAGCTGATTGCCGCCGCCCGGCGCCACGGCGGCATTGCCGCCAAGGTGTGCGGGGCGGGAGGCGGGGGCTGCGTGGTCTTCTTTGTGGAGAAGGGCGCTAAAGGGCGCGTAGCCGCGGCTTTGGCAGGCAGCGGCGGCCGCGTGCTGCCGTTCGGAGTGGCCCGCGAAGGCTTAACTGTTAGCGAGGTTCGGGCCTCCAGCTAAGGTCGTTTTACAGGCTCACGGCATCCATCTCCGGGACTATAATCGCATCAGACCCGACTGGGGTGGTTCGTCATGGTTGCCCGGCGTATCGCGGTTTTGCTGTTCGTTGTGCCCCTCCTGCTGGCAAACGCCTGGGCGAAAACCAAGGACCAGAGTAGCCCGCCTTCCGGTCATCTCAGCAAGGAACAACGCCTGGAAATTATTCGCGGGCTGAGCGCGGAGTTATGCTTCGCCCGCGTAGTTTTCCCCATCGGCAAGAAGGGCCTGGTGCTGAAAGGCAGCAAGGTGGTTTCGCCCACTCCAGAAGATATGCGCCAGCTTCTTGCTGAGTGGGGACCTGCGGTGAAACCGGGTGACCGGGCGCAGATTACCAACGTCGCGATCAAAGGCAACAGCATTCGTTTTGAGATTAACGGCGGACCGATCAAAAAGCAGAAATGGTATCAGCGCATTGAAGTTGGTGGCATGGGAGGAATGACGCCAATTTCGCCTAACTCCAATCCCAATACCAACCCACGCGGCTCGTACGTGGATCTGGCTTTCGACGGTCACATTCCGTCGCTCACACCGCAGCAGGTCAAGGACATGCTGGGGCCGGTGCTGGATTTCAGCGCCCATTCCGCGGCTGAGGCTTATATGGCTACTCTGCCTCCCAAAGTGCGCGATGCCATCAAAGAACACAAAGTGCTGGTGGGCATGAATCGGGAGATGGTGACGTACGCCAAGGGCCGCGCGCCGCAGAAAACCCGCGAGCGCGATGGCAACGTTGCCTACGAAGAGTGGATTTACGGGCAGCCGCCGCAGAAAGTGGAATTTGTTCGCTTCGTCGGCGACGAGGTAGTGCGGGTGGAGACCATGAAGGTGGACGGCACCAAGGTGGTGGACACGCAGAAGCAGATAGATATCAAGCAGCAGCCCACCGTGGCCCAGCAACAACCGCAAGCCGAACCGGGTGCCCGGGCGCCTGGAGCGCCCACGCTGCGCCGACCGGGAGAAGACCAGCAGGACCAGGGACCGCTGCCTAAGGGTGGGGCAGGGGACGACAAACCGCAGTGAGTACTTGGTAGCTGGTAGTTTTAGTAGCTGGTGACGTGCCTGCTTGCCATCGCGGTTTATGCTACTTTCTCCTCAGACTTCGGATGGATCTTCCCCAGCTTGACCAGCCGCGAAATGATCGCGCCGCGGGTTCTCGAGTGCACTTGAGCGATTTCATCAAAGGCAACAGCGCGATGAAACTCGTCGCACAATTTCTTGTCTTCGGTTTCGTCCCAAGGCCTGCCGGAATTGGGAGGCAGCAGCGCCTTCCTTTCTTCGCGCTGCCGAGTTTCCTCCAGAACACTTAGGGCGGTGTACAAGGCCCTAGCTGTATCCGGGTTCTGGTAGACCGATTCGTTGACCAGCACCTCGTGGCTTTGCGGGTCGAACCCATCGGCCAGTGACTTCACGATGTCGATTGCCTTCGCGAGCTCCATGGCGACCTCCTTCTCCATCCTAAGGCGGCCACTGCTGGCGAATTGGAAATTGGAACTAAAGCTCAGCCCTGCTACTCCCGAAACGGGAACAAGTGTATTCGGTTACCTTCCAGCGGTGACCGCCCGCGCCCGCCTGCGCAGCATGCGCACCGCGTCGCGGGTAAGGGCGCGCAGGAAGGGGCCGCCCCAGATGCCCACCGAAAGCAGCCCGCCGAAGAAGATGACGGCGTGAATGCTGGCCCGGCCTTCGCGCGCCCAGTAAACATCGCGCAGGTTAAGCCACAACGCGTATTCGTCCAAGGTGAGCGCCGCTCCCAACCCGTAGAGGATTGCAGTAAACCTTCCCAGCCAGGTGTAGCCGCCCTGGCCGGTGCCCACCTGCAGCAACCAGCTATAACCGACCAGGAGGAGCAGCAGGATTCCCCACACCAGGTGATGAATGTGGCGTCCGTGCACGGAGAGATCGTGGAAAGGGCCCAGGCCGTCGCGAATGGCGTGGGTGAGCAGGCGCACGGCGGCGAAGCCGAGGAAGAAGGAAAGCGAAGCCAGGAAGATGCGCTCGCGGCGGGTTTGGCGCACATGCTGCTCATAAAGCGGGCGCAGGTGGCCGGAGCGGACCGCCGAAAGAATGATCCAAAGAGCGAAAGGGGTCAGGACCACCAGGGTCCATTTGATAAACGGATGCATGAAACCAGGTTGAGCCGCAAAGGGCTATTTTTCTGAGCTTAGCACGGCGTCAGAGAGAATACAGATGTCGGGCAGATTACGAAAGCGCTCAGCGTAATCCATGCCGTAGCCGACCACGAACTTGTCGGGAATGGTGAAGCCGACGTAGTCCGCCTGCATGGGCTTCTTGCGTCGCGAAGGCTTATCGAGAAGCGCCACCACGCGCAGGTTCTTAGGCTGGCGATTGAGCAGCAGTTTCTTGATGTAGGTAAGGGTCAGGCCGGTGTCGAGAATGTCCTCGACGAGCAGCACGTTCTTGCCGGCCATGGATTGCTCCACATCCTTGGTGAGGCGCACTTCGCCGGTGGAATTCCAGCCGCCATTGGGCGAGGCGGCCGCGCTGGCGGCCTGCTGCCCGTAGCTGCAGACGCCGATGAAGTCGAAAGTGGAGTCGAGCGGCACCTGGCGCGCCAGGTCGCTGAGGAAAATCGCAGCGCCCTTGAGCACGCCCACGAAGATGATGGCCTGCCCGGTAAAATCCCGGGTAATCTGCGCCGCCATCTCGCTGACGCGCTGCTGGATCTGTTCACGGGAAATCAAAACCTGCAGTTCTGACACGGGCATAGCATAAACGATAAAATGCTAACTTTCGATTTTTAGGTGGAGAGCAGCCATGCCCATGCCGGAGTTCAAGCAACTGGTCAATGAGGCCAAGAAGGAGATCCAGGAGATCGGCGCCGAAGACCTGCGGCACATGCAGAGCGCGGCGCAGGATTTTGTCCTGATTGATGTGCGCGAAAAAGAGGATGCTGCAAAGGGCATGATTCCAGGCGCTGTGCACATCTCCCGCGGCATGTTGGAGCACAATATTGACCAGGTTACGACCGACAAGGACAAGAAGATTGTGCTGTATTGCGGAGGCGGCAGCCGCTCCGCTCTTTCCGCCTGGATGCTGAAGAAGATGGGTTTCAAGAACGCAATTTCCTTGGCGGGCGGCTATCGCGGCTGGACCGAATCCCAGAACAAAAAAGCTGAGTGAGGAACGATGGACCTAAAAGGCATTAAGCTGACCTGGCTGGGACATGCCACGTTTCGCATCGAAACTGGCGGCCAAACCGTGCTGGTGGATCCCTGGGTGATGGGCAATCCGCTCTGCCCGGACAAGGAAAGGAAACTCAAAAAAGTGGATGTGATGCTATGCACTCACGGCCACTTCGACCACATCGGCGATGCCGTGGAAATCGCCAAGCAGCACAACCCGACGGTAGTAGGAATCTTCGAGCTTTGCGCATGGCTGGAGAAGAAGGGCGCAAAGAAGACTTCGCCCATGAACAAGGGCGGCACGCAGGCAGTTGGCGACATTCGCGTGACCATGGTGCATGCCGACCACTCCTGCGGCATACTGGATGGCGACCAGATCGTTTACGGCGGCGAGGCTTGCGGCTTTGTAATTGAATTCCAGAATGGACTGAAGATTTACCACGCCGGCGATACCGCCGTGTTTGGCGACATGCAGATTATCCGCGAGCTGTACGCGCCCGACATCGCGCTGCTGCCCATTGGCGATCACTATGTCATGTCGCCGAGTGAGGCCGCGTATGCCTGCAAGCTGCTCAACCCCAAGGCGGTGGTTCCCATGCATTTTGGGACGTTTCCCGTGCTGACGGGAACACCGGCGCAGCTGAAGCAGCTGGCCAAGGACGTGGAAGTAGTGGAAATGAAGCCGGGGCAGACCCTTTAATTGACGGATTGAAGATTTACGATTGAAGATTGGAGCCGCTTGCCAAACGAGACTGATGTTCGCGCTTTCTGGCGCATGGGTGGAATCACCCACGGCGCCGTCGAAGACTATCTCTATTCCATCCTGCCGGAGCGCGACGCCACCTTGCGCGACATGGAGGCGGAAGCCGCGGCCCGCAACATTCCCATCGTGGGGCCGGCAGTGGGACGGGTGCTCTACCAGCTTGCCGGCATGATCAAAGCACGCACGGTTTTCGAGATGGGCTCGGCCATTGGTTATTCCACCATCTGGTGGGCACGCGCCGTCGGCGAGAGCGGCCGCGTCATCTACACCGACGGTAGCCGCAAGAACGCCGACGAAGCAAAGCGCAACCTGGAGCGGGCAGGCGTGCTCGACCGCGTCACCATCAAGGTAGGTGACGCGCTGGAAATCCTTTCCGAGCAGAAGGAGCCTTTCGACATCGTTTTCAACGACGTGGACAAGTCGGACTACCCGCGCGCGTTCCGGGTGGCGGCCAAGCGCGTGCGCAAGGGCGGCTTGTTCGTCACCGATAACGTGTTGTGGAGCGGGAAAGTCGGGCAGCCTGCTGATAAAGCGGACGCCGAAACCCAAGCTATCCTGGAATTTAACCGCCTGCTTTACGACGCGCCCGATTTCATGACCACCATCATTCCGCTGCGCGATGGGGTGGCGGTGGCGTGGAAACGGTGATCAGTACCTGGTACCCAGTACCTAGCAACCAGGTGCGTCCTCCGCCGGAATGAGCCCGAGTTAAAAAATGTCACGATCACCACTCCCGACGGTCTAAACGGCAGCAATGGTTCGGGCATCAACATCCGGGCAAGGGGGATGTCTCTTTCAAGCCCCTGGTTAAGGGCAATTCCTGTGCTCAGAAAATGAAGGCGACCCGGCCTCATATTCTATTGACGTTAGTCTCTATTATGTGATATTGACTCTCGCGTTATTTTTAGCGGGAGACAAAAAGAGACTCTCGCACGTGTTTCGATTTCAATTTGCGGTGCATGTATCTCACGTATCGAGATTGATTTCCCTAAGATGCGTTTCTCCGCCCAGCACTCATAACGGCTCGAAGTCTGGCTTACTTCCTCTCGTACGGGCCCTCACACCGGAGCTGGGAGATGTCTCGCAAAGGAGAACGTATGAAAACGCTCGTGGCATGTCTGCTTGTGGGCCTGTTGCTGCCCACCATGGTTTACGCGCAGGGTGTCGGCTCCTCGGGAGACATCCGGGGAACCGTAAAGGATTCCTCCGGGGCATTTCTGCCTCACGTTTCCGTCAGCGTGACGGATACTGCCACTGGATTCGAGCGGACAACCACTTCCGGTGATGCCGGCGAGTTCCACCTGACAGGGCTGTCGCCGGCCACCTACGATGTGACCGCCAAGGGAGCAGGTTTTGCCACCGAGATACGAAAAGGCGTGGTGGTCAATCTGGGGCGAACGGTGGTAATTGACTTTCAATTGAGCCCGGCGTCAGTGTCAACCGTGGTGGAGGTTAATGGAGAGCCGCCGCTGGTGGAGACGACACGCGGCAGCCAGGCCGACAGCATCAACCAGCAGTACATCACTGAGTTGCCCATTGACCGCCGCGACTATCTGACCTTCACCCTGTTGATGCCCGGAGTGTCGAACGCCACCCGCCTGGCCAGCGACCAGGACTTCCGCGTGAAGCAAACCCCGCAAAGCGGGCTCTCCTTCTACGGCAGCAACGGCCGCGGCAATAACGTGACGGTGGACGGCGGCGAGAGCAATGACGACAGCGGCGGGGTTCGCCCCAATTTGAGCCAGGATGCGGTGCAGGAGTTCCAGATCAATCGCAGCAACTACGGGGCGGAACTGGGAGGGGCCAGCGGCGCTTCCATCAACATTGTTTCCAAGTCGGGCACCAACCGGGTGCATGGCAGCCTGTATGGCTTTTTCCGCAACGACGCCCTCGATGCCCGCGACCGGTTCGCCTTCAGCCAGGCGTTGCAGGCGGGACAGGCGTTCGATCCTGCCCAGCCCGACGCGAGCGGCAGGCCGGTTAAGAACACGTTGAGCCGGCAGCAATTCGGCGGCAGCATTGGGTTCCCGATCAAGAAGGACCGAACTTTCCTGTTTCTCAGCTTTGAAGGTTTGCGCCAGAACGCGCAGAACGCGGTGCCGCTGCTGACCAATACCAGCATCTTTCGCCCCCAGAGCATTCCCCAGAATGACCAGGTAGCCATTCTGAATGGGCTGGCCACCGAACCTGGCAACCCCACGGTGCCGTGCATTACCACCAACCCGTTGAATCCCACGCAAAACCCCATCCTGCTGCCGGCCGCCACTTGTGCGTTTGCCCTGCAAAGCATTCTGACGCTCAATCCGAACCCGGGCCCGAATCCGTTTGTGAGCCCCGGCCAAGCCGCCCTGAATGGTTTCCTGCTCAATCAGTTTGAAACCAACGGCGGCCTGTTCCCCTACCAGTCGCGGGAATACCAGTTCTCCGCCCGCCTGGACCACCGCTTCAGCAACAACAACCAGGTTTTCCTTCGCTACAACTTCACGCATGACCTGGAAGAATCTCCCGACGTGCAGTCACTCATCGGATTTTCACGCGGCAGCTCGATTCACGACTATGACCACACAATCCAGGGAAATTGGTTCCACCAGTTCAGCCCAGCGACTCAGAATGAGCTGCTGCTGCAGTGGAACTATTTTAACTTTGACGTAATCCCTAACGTGGCGGCGCAGCCTGGGCTCGACATCCCGGGATTTGCTAATTTCGGAACCCAGATTTTTATCCCCAACCTGAGCATCTTGCGGCGCCCGGAAGTGGGCGACAATTTCACCACCGTGCATGGCTCGCATACGATCAAGTTTGGCGGCCAATTCCTGGACCGGGGAGACCACACGGAATCGCATACTTTTTTCCCTGGCCGCTTCGTGTTCGGGAATCTGCCCGGTGCGGTGCTCAGTTTGTGCCTGCAGGCGCCGGCGCTGGCATGCGGTCTTTCGCCGTCCATCAATCCAGCGACGATTAATTCGCTGCAGTCTGCCTCTCTGGGCGCGCCTCAGTTCTATGAGCAGGGATTCGGCAGTCCCATATACAACTATCCGCGCCCGTTTGCCGGAATGTATTGGCAGGATTCCTGGCAGATCCGGCCCAACTTCACGCTCAACTACGGCCTGCGGTACGAACTCGACGCGCAGTACGGCCAGCTGCATACCGACAAGGACAACTTTGCTCCCCGGGTTTCGTTTGCCTGGGACCCGGTGGGAGACCATAAGACGGCGATTCGTGGCGGATTCGGTATTTTCTACTCCCAGGTGTATGGCCAGATCGCGGACGTGGTCCACACCTTGGGCAATGTCAATGGCACCAGGCAGATCGCAAACATCCTGATCCCGTTGACCGGCGACCCTCTGAATCCGGCGGTAACTTCGGCATACATCTTTGGGCGCCTGTTCGCCCAGGGAAAAATCCAATGCACAACCCCAGCGCCGGGCAACGCTGCTTGCATCACTCCCGCGGACCTGGCGCCCCTAGGAGTCACGGTCTCCAATACCGGTCCTCTGCCGCCACTGACGGTAATTTTCACCGGCCAGCCGAACTATCAGAACCCCTACTCGGAACAGGCCTCCTTGGGAGTGGAGAGGGAACTGGGGAACGGCCTCTCCATTTCTCTGAGCGGTATCTATTCGCACACTCTCAGGCTGCCGGTGGCAATTGATACCAATGCCTTGCCGGCGCCGTTCTCGACAGCCGTCCTGGCGAATAGTCAAGGCGTGCGCTACCGCAACTGGGGAGGAGCGGGTTGTGCGGGCTTGCAGATCTTCAACTGCTTTGTTGATCCCCTCATCCTGCAGTCCGACCAGTACAGTTCCAAAGCCTCGGCTCTGTACGAGGGCGGCATTCTGGAAGTGAGGAAACGCTTCAGCAGCCACTTCACGTTCGTCGGCAACTACACCTACAGCAAGGCTTTTGACACCACCACCGATTTCAACAGCGACTTCGGACCCGTGGACAACACCAATCTCTCGGCGGAGCGTGGCCTCTCCGATTTTGACCAGCGCCACAAACTGGTGGTCGCAGGAGTCCTGCAGAGCCCGTGGGCAAATCCGGTGCTTTCGGGCTTTGAGCTCTCTCCTATTGTTTCCTACAACAGCGGCCATCCCTTTAATCTGCTGGCTGGGGCGGATGTGAACGGCGACCGCCACTCCACCAACGACCGGCCAATTGGCGCGGGGCGCAATACCGGCATCGGTCCCAACTACGTGACCCTGGACATGCGGTTGGCGCGCAGCGTCAAGCTGAGCGAGAAGGCGTCCGCACAATTTTTGGCCGAAGGATTCAACCTCACCAACCGCACCAACTTTGCCAGCGTGAACAATGTGGTAGGGCCGCTCTTTGGCCTGCCTTTGAGCGCCGGCGGGGCGGGAGCCACCACTTTTAACGTTCACGGCAACGCGGGGCTTTCGCCCAGCCAGCCGCTCGGGTTCACATCTATTTTTGCGGCCCGGGAGATTCAGCTGGGCGTGCGCCTGAGCTTCTGACGCGACAGCTCGCAGTTTGAGGAAGTTCTTCGCGCGGCAGCGGCACATATTTTGCAGCCCGCTGTGGCCGCGGTTCATCGTTGGGAGGGGAAATTCGGAGCATGGCTATCGCCAAAACCGCGCGCAGGAGCCGAACGCCGTTAGCCGTGCAGGAGCGGCGGGATGGCGCCTCCAGGCACGGCAAGGCCAGCGTCATTCCGCACCCACAAAACGGTGGTGCCGCGCCTCTGCCCGGGCTGCGCGAACGTAAGAAAGTAAAGCTGCGGCAGCAGATTATCAACACAGCTATCCGCCTGTTCCGTAAACATGGTTACGAGAACACCCGGGTGGAAGACATCGTGCAGGTGCTGGAAATCAGCCAGCCCACCTTCTTCCGCTATTTTCAGAGCAAGGATGCGGTGGTACGCGATGTCGGCCTGCGTGGCATCGCCTGCATCACCGGGCAACTGCGCTCCGAACTGGCTAGCGAGGCCAGCACCGCCGAGCACCTGCGCCGTTTATATGGCAGCCTGGCCCGCATGACCGAGGCCGACCGTCCGCTGTGGCGGGCGGTGGTGCTGAGCGGGGCCATGGATCCGGCCCGCTCTCCCGCAATGCGCAACCACGATGCCACCGCACGCGGCTTGCTGCGCGAAATCCTCTCTCAGGGGCAGAAGCGCGGCAAGGTGACGCGCGATTTCCCCATTGTTCACCTGGCTGAGTTCATGGAGGGCCTCTATCGCACCGTGGTTCGCAACTGGGCCCTCGACATCACCGGCCCGCACAAGCTGGGGGAACGCGTGCGCAGCGCCGTGGAATTCTTTCTGCGCGCGATTGAACCCTGAGAAGTTGGCAGATTAGGTGGAGCGGGAGACCGGGATCGAACCGGCGACATCCAGCTTGGGAAGCTGGCGTTCTACCGCTGAACTACTCCCGCTCACTAGGGCGTAGTTAGATTATCACCGGGCAGACGTGAGGGGAAGTGTGGCGCGGGTAGGGGTGGGCCGTGCCGTGCCGGCGCGCCAGCACGGCCCCAAGGTCTACCTCTTGTCGGCCCGCAAAGCCTGGTTCAGGTGCTCGATGGCCTGGTCAATGGATTGAATGGCCTGCACCCTGTGGCCGCCAAAGTCGTGCGCCGCCTTGTGTTCCAGCAGGTATTTTGTTTGCTGGAGTTGTTTGATAGCCTGGCGGATGACCGGATGTTCCTCTCGCCCCTCCCGCCTTTCGGCCTGCGGCCGATCATCACGGTCCTGGGCTTGAACGACAACGGCTGAACTTGCCGTCAGGGCGAAAAGCAAAAGCAGGGCCGCTAAGGTTGCGCTGACTTTTTTCATGCTCAATTTATCTCCTCTGGTTTGGCTTGTAACCAGCGGGATTGAACCCAGCGGGCGGATGAAAGTTGCTCAGCCCAGTAGTGTTTTGCCTGGAACGATGAGTATCCGACTTGGAACTAGCTCCGGCACGCTTGCGTATCTAGTGGTAGACGGGCGCTAACGGAGGCGCCACAGCATGGAATTTGCCGCTTTGGTTTTCTTTCCCTTTCTGTTCGGGCCGTTTTTCGGCTTCGGGTTCCTGATCTATTTTCTGCCGACGATCGTCGCGCTGCTGCGGCACAAGCAGAACGTCGTTTCCATACTTCTGTTGAACCTGTTCCTGGGCTGGACGCTGATTGGCTGGATCATTGCCCTGGTGTGGGCCAGCACGGTGGACGTGCCCGCAGCCGTGCGCTAGAAGAGCCAAGCCCAGAGGAGCAGAGACCCCGCGCCCTTGCTGCTCACCGTTGGTTGTGTCGCACATCACCGCGCTGTCCAGACTGAAGCGCGACTATAAAAGTGAGCCGGGCGCGACCCACGCGCTGAAACACGAGAACGAGCGAACCTGCTCAGCTTGCGGTTCGGACGAACCGACGGTCCGTGTGGCACGCCCGGCAGTTCCCCGAAAGGATACGAGCATGGCACAAGCTGCCTTCGCCAATGCTGCTGAGGCTGAAGCCGCGCGTTTGAAGAGTGCGGTCGCCGACGCTCTCGAGGATGGAGTACACGCCGCCCGCCGCGCCATGAAACATGGCCTCTCTGTAGCCGAAGAGATCATGGACGATGCGGCCCACGAGGTGAAGCGTCACCCCCTGCCGGTGGTGGCCTCGACCTCCGTGTTGTCCTTTGCCGCCGGAGTGGTGGTCGGCTGGCTGCTTTTTGGATCACGGAAACGCTGACCCCGGAGTCACTCTGACCTTCGAATAGCTGAGCGGGGATTAGCGCGCTTTGCAAAGTCGCCCCTGACGCAGATTGTCCTGCGTCCGCCAAGGTGATGTTTTTTGCTCCACGCACGAAAATTAGCGTTAAGCTGGTAAAGATAAGGAGTTGGGAAATGCCCGCGAAGCCGGCAGAGAAGCCGCAGGAAAGTCCTGATTCCAAGCAGGCCATCGAGCATCTCAGCCGCGCTCGCCAGGTGCTGAAGAGCCTGCGCGAGAGGCTGGAAGATGTCGAGCATCACGCGCAACTGGACGAGGCGATCACCAAGGTAGAACTCGCCTTGAGCGCGCTGACAATTAAGACTGGCGGCTTCCTGTAAGCGGGTGAAGCGCCTGAGGCCCTTGCCTGCCGCCGGCCCTGGAGGCGAGCCCGAAGGCGGATGGAGGAAAGGCCATGGAAGTCACATTCACCCCGGAAGAGCACGAGTTGATCGCCGAAATTCTGGAAGAACACCATCGCGAACTGTTGCGGGAAATTGCCCGCACCGAGCATCGCGAATTCAAAGCCGTGTTGCGCCGCCGCGAAGAAATGGTTCAAGGAGTACTCAACAAGCTGGCCAAGTATGCTTCGGCGGCCTAAGTGGCAGCGCACACCGGCTGGACAATGCCGCATAGTGCGCCGCGGGAGCGGTTACCGCCGGTAATTGGCTAGGCCGCCCGGCTCACCGCCATGAGGGAGAGGTCGTCGCGAATGCCGGCCGAGCCGCGGAAAGCATCCAGATCTTGCCGGCAGAGAGCTAAGAGATTGCTGGGCGCGGCGCCACAATTGCTTGCGACCAATCGGCCCAAGCGCTCCTTCCCATAGGCCGTTCCCGCCTCATCCTCAGCTTCGGTCAGTCCGTCTGTGTAAAGCAGGAGACTATCGCCCGATTCCAGCCGAAGCCGGCTGAGAGCAAACTCCTGGCTGCAGAACATGCCCAGGGGCAGACCGGTAGAGGGCACTTCCGTCACCTTATTTCCATGAAGGTGCAATGGAGGAAGGTGGCCCGCATTGCAAAGCTCTACCTCACCTGTAGAAAGGGCGTGTCCGCACACCAGGGTGGCGTAGTGAGCCGCCAGCGTAGTCTCGCAGAAGGCGCGGCTGGCCTGGGTTATCAGCTGGCCCAGAGGCAGGCTTGCGGAAATGAGGGCGCGAAACAGGGCGTGCAAATTGGACATCAGCATGGCGGCAGCGATGCCTTTGCCGGACACGTCGCCCAGCATGAAATAGAGGCCGCGCTGGCCGGCATCCACCACGTCGCAGTAATCGCCGCTTACGGGTCCGGCGGGCTGGTAATGGAGACAGATCTGCCACGGTCCGAACCTGGCATCTGCTTCGGGCAACAATCCGCTCTGGATTTCCCGCGCCAGGTGTAAGTCGCGTTCCAACGCCCGTTGGTCGGCGGGAGTCAGGTGGTCCAGGCAGAAGCAAGTAAGTGGATCTGCCGCCAGCCGTTCCGGTTCAATGGCGTCATGGCAAACCTGGCACAGGCCATAAGTGCCGCTATCCATCCGCTCCAGCGCCTGGTCCACCTGCTGCAGCAGGTCAATCAATTCTGCGCCGGGAGTCGGGCCTGTGATTGATTTCTGCAGGATCTGACGGCGCTCGAGCAGTTGCTCGCGCATGACGGGATCGAGGGTGGTAGCCATATTTAGCTCCAGTGTTATCACCAGCATACGTGAATCGTATCGCGCTGGGCCATCCGATCTTTGTGGCGAAACTCGGACATTTTGCCTTGCCGAGGGGAGGGGTGCTGTTACCTGGTGAGCCTTCAGGAAGTGACCAAAGTGCAACCGGCCTTCCCGGGACCGCTTGTATCAGACGGCCCTCGCAGTTTCGGTTCTATGACCTTAGGAATGGCGGAGTTGGCGGCAAACGCGTATCCCTGCGTTGGCGCAAGTTCGCAGTGGCCGATTACTTCAGTTACTTTCGCCTGTTTCCACACCGAAAATACAATTCACACTGAGAAGGTGCACAGGCCGAGCGAGCTTATTCGCGGTCTGCCACGCACTTACTGCCCCCCCGGAAGAGAGCAATTGTCCAGGCACACCATAATGCGGCGCTCCACCCGGATCAGGTGGCAGATCCCCATCCAGATCACGAGTGTAGACTCCCGCGTTCCGTTTAACGAAACGTGCGAAACCGTCGCCGTCAACGCGCATGGCTGCGGCGTGATTTGCCATACTCCGCTCGAGAAGGGCACTCCGGTCAAGCTTGGACTACTGCCCGACAATCGTGAAGTAATGGCCCACATAGCCGACGTGGTCAAACTGGGCGAGGATGGCCGCGCCTGGCTGTTGGGACTGCAGCTGGATGTGGCGGCCAATGTGTGGGGCGTGCGCAACCCGCCCCACGACTGGGATAAGCCAAGTGCGGGCCAGGAACCGGAAGCGGCAGCTGCTCCGCTGGCAGCCAGCGCCGCTGCTGGTGCAGGCGCTTCAGGCGCCGCCGTTTCGACTGCAACCCTGGCTGCGCCGGAGTTTTCCATCGTGAGTCCAGCCCCGCCCGCGAATCCACCGGTCGTGGTGCAAAGCGTTGCCGCAGCCGAACCGCCCAAGGTGGATGTCGCGAAGCCTGCAACTACGGCGAACAACAATGGCTCCGGACAGCGCGCCACGGACGTTGGGCGCGGAGACGGAGCGCAGGCCGGGGTCAGATCTGCCTTTGGCGTTCGCGACCGTGACTGGGCGGACCTGCGCAAGCAGATGGAAGAACACCTGCAGGACCTGATGTGGCAGGTGGACGACCAGGTCGAAACCAAGCTGGAACACTGGAAAGAGCAGATGGTGGATGCTGAGGCCCGGCTGGAATCGCTGTGCCAGCTACAGGATCGGCTCCAGGCCCACATCACGGTGCTCAGCGAGATCGTCAAGGAGAAAGTTAAGCCCGAAGAGCAAAGCGGCGCCTCTCCAGCCGCTACAGCCAAGCCGGAGACGACGGCGACCACAGAGAGCGAGGCGGTAACCGCCTCGCAGGTGGAAGAGATCCGGCAACTGCAGCAATGGATGCAGTCTCTGATTCATCTGCTTCCACAGGCAGTGGAGCAGCATGCCAGTGAGGCTGTGAGTGCGGCGGAGCAGCGCCTGCACGGGCAAGCGGAAGAACAGTTTAACGCCATGCGTAAGCAGCTGGCCGAACTGCAGGAGCGGCTGGAAGCGCCGGCGGCAGGGCAGAAGTCGCCTGCTGAGTCGGAGGCGGCAGAAGAGGTGCGCCGCAAAGCATCTGAGGAGGCGCTGCGTGCCGCTGGCGAGGCCCTCAAAGAGTCGCTGCAGAAATCGTTGCGCGAGGAATCTGAAAAGCTGCAGCAGGAGCTCAAGCAATCGCAACAGGCTGCGCAGGAAGAAGCTGAGCGGCTGCGCAAGCTGCAGGAAGAAGTGGCGGCTCGCGCGGCACAGCACTCCGATGAAGCCGGGCACCACATCGAGCAGCTCAAGGCCACGGAAACCGCGGTTCGGGGGATGGGCGAGCAATTGCGTGCCGAACTGCACAGCACACTGCAGTCGGACTTGGACGCTCAGAAGCAGCAGTTGCAGCAAGCGTTGGCGGCAGTGGCTGCCCAGCACTCTGAGGAAGCGGCGCAGCAGGGGGAGCATCTCCAAGCGGCGCAAAAAACGGTGCGCGAGATAGGCGAACGATTGCGCTCCGAGCTGCACGCCACCATCCAAGCGGAGCTGGAGTCTCAAAAGCAGCAGATTGGCCAGGCTGCGGCGGCCGTGGAGGAGAAATCAACCCGCCTGCAGACGCAGATGAACGAGCTTACCGCCGGCACCGAGGAAGCACGCCGGGCGCGCGAAGCGCTGGAGTCAGTGGTGGCCTCGCTGACCCAGGCCGCAAGCCAGCAGATCCAGGAAGATGTGGCGACGGGACTGCAAACCATCAGCAGCGAGGTCCAGCAACAGGCGCAGCGCCGCGATAAGGAATTCGCGGAGAAGCTGGCCGAGGCACAGCGCCTGGGGACGGCTGCTCAGGAGCAACTGGCACAGCTGGCCAAGCAGGCGAGTGAGCTTTCAGCACGGCTCGATGAAGGGCAACGCAGCCGCGAAGCCTTGCAAGCGCGGCTGGAATCCGCGGTCAGGACGGCTGAGCAGAAGGTGGAAAGCAGCGCGGCGGGCATTCTGCGGCAGGTGGGCAGCCAGACTGAGCAGGAGATTAAACGCCTGGAAGAGCAGGTGACCGCACAGCAGAAGAAGCTGGATGAACTGACACAGCAACGTCAGCAAGAGCTGCAATCGGCTCTGGACACACATATGGCGGCTTTGCGCAGTTCCTCGGAAAGCATGCTGCGCAAAGTAAGCGACGAACTGCGCGGCTCCCTGAACACGCACCTGAAAGAGGAATTTGCCAGCCAGCGCCACATATGGGAAAAGCAACGCGAAGCCAGCCAAGCGGAAAAAACCTGGGTGGAAACACGCGCCAACGAACTGGCCGGACGCTGGGAAGCCCGGCTGCAAGGCTACATCGAGCGTGCCACGGGCGACGCGGTCAACAAACTCCGCACCGACGTGGAAAAAGCGGCAGCAGACATCATCCGCGAGCAGATGGAGGCCGTCGAAAAGCGCTTGAGCGGCTCGCTGGAGCCTCTACTGGCGCGTGCCGAGGGTACCAACCGCGGACTGGAAAAGTTGCTGGCGTCAGTGCAGAAGGAAACCCAGCGCGCCGAGGCGCAGAACGCCGCCTTCCAGCGCCAGCGGGACGACGCCGAGGGCTGGATGGAACAGCAAATGGAGCGGCTGCGCCAAGCCGTCCACGACGCGGTGGTGGAGACCAGCGGCGAAATCAAGGGCCGCATCCATATGGCAGTAGAGATGGCGCGCGAACCCATCGAGCAGCGCAGCCGCGAAGCGCAGCGCCAGGTCGAGGAACTGGCAGAGCGCAAATCGCGGGAGATGACCGACCGCCTGACCGAATTCGAAAAAGCTATGTCACCGCGGTTGCAGGCACACCTGACGGAAGCGATGGGCAAATTTCAGAAGGATACTGACGAGCTGGCCAAGAAGTCAGTTCAACGCTGCCAAGAGGACCTGGCCGAGACCCTGGATTCCATGCTGCACCTGGTACGGGGCAAGCGCGAGAGCAAGTCGAAATAAGCCTTACTCGATTATAACCAGTTCACCGTTTTCTACCTGCAAGTCCTTCACAAATTCCGGCAGTTTCATCTTATCTCGGTTTTCCGGGTCAGCCAGCTTGCGCTGTAGCACGGGATTGACCATGGAGACCGGCACGCTCAGATCGCCGACCTTGAACTCCGTGGGTTCGAAAGTGACGTAACCATCGCGGCTGCCCAGGTGACCGGCCACGGTGATGTAAACGTCCTTGCCATATACCTCGGTGAGGAATTGGCCTTTGACCACATTATCGTCAAAGCTCACCAGCGTGGATTTGATGGGTACCTGTTCGGCTGCGACTTGCGGTCCAGGCTGCGAAGCCGGGGTGGGCCCTGCCAGCACTGGCTGCGGGAGAGTGGCCTGGACGATCGCAGCGTTGACCTCCGGGGCAGTGAAATGAACCTCCGTGCCGGTTTCTCCTGACGATTGCGCCTTGGCCAACTCCGTGAGCTTTTGCTGGAACGATTCGGCGTTCTGCTTGACCAGACTGGGAGTGAGCGCTTCGGCGACCGGCGCTGGGCTCTTCAAGCCCAGAAATATAGTGATCACCATGCTGGCAAGCATGAGCCAGCGCACTACGCGGTAGATCTTCTTCAAATGCTCCATCCCAGCTACGCTAGCCCATCCGCCGACAGGGTCAAGTAACCTGAGGGCTAATCCGCAGGGTACAATCGCGGCCATGGTTGCAGGCGAACTGACGGGCAAAGCGGCTCTAGTGACCGGCGGGGCGCGCCGCATTGGGCGCGAGATCGCCCTGGCCCTGGCGGAGGCCGGCGCTAATGTGGGCATCACCTATCTGAGGTCCGACAGCGAGGCGCAGCAAACCGCTGAAGACATCCGCCGGCGCGGAGTGCGTGGACTGGCGCTCGCCTGCGACGTGCGCGACGAGAAGAGCGTTCGCAACGCAGTCAAAAAAGTTACTGGTGAGTTTGGCGGCCTGGACCTGCTGGTGAACAACGCCGCCATTTACGAAACCGTGGATTTCGAAAAAATAACGGTGCAGCAATGGGATGAAATGTTTGCCACCAACGCCCGCGGCCCTTTCCTGGTGTCGCAGGCGGCGTCGAAATTCCTGCGAAAGCGCCATGGGCGCATTATTCATCTGGGCTCCCTGGGCGGGCTGCGGCCCTGGGGCACTCACGCTCACTATTGCGCCTCCAAGGCAGCTTTGACCATGTTGACGCAGGTGATGGCCAAAGCGCTGGCGCCCGAGATTGCCGTCAACTGCGTTGCGCCCGGTATGATTGATCTGGGCGAGGGCCGGGATGCCGCATTCCTCCAGCGAATTGCAGGCAAGACGCCGATGCAGCGCAACGGCAGCGCCGAAGAGGTGGTGCGCGCGGTCATGTTTTTTGCCACTGCGCCGCAGTTTATTACTGGACAGGTGCTGGCCGTGGATGGCGGATTAGGGCTGGAGTGATGGCGAGGACGGGACGCCGTCGCAACAGCCGGATGCAGTCCTCAGCGCGGAATTGATTCGTCTTTGGCCGAGGGCATCAAGTCGAAACCGCCATGAAGGACTGACAGCCATTTCAAGGGATGGTAGAAGGGTCAGAAGCAAGTCGTTACTGGTTGAATATTTCAGGCTCTATACATCTTCTTAGCTCCCACATTCCCTGAAACACCGATGAAAAATGCAACTGGGCAATCCACTGGCCCAACCGCCCCGGAGATTTTCAACATGGTTGTGGAAAATTATGTGGAAAACCCGGCAAGTATCCGGGTAAATGTAACAAGTGACGCCACTTCTACAAGTTGCACCTGATAAAGTGCGCAGTGGGAAAAAAAGAAAATTACAGTAGCCGGCTAATGAAAACACGGATTGACAAGTTGCTGGTCGAAAGGAAGCTCACGCCTTCGCGAGAGCGAGCCCAGGCGCTGGTGCTGGCCGGACGTGTGCTGGTCAATGGCCAGAAGGTCGAGAAAGCCGGGGCGGGCGTGGATTCTGAGGCGGAAATTCGCCTGCTAGGTGAGGACCAGAAGTATGTCAGTCGCGGCGGCTTGAAGCTGGAGGCGGCACTGAGGCATTTGAATGTGGACGTGACCGGAAAAGTCTGTATGGATGTGGGCGCGTCCACTGGTGGGTTCACCGACTGTCTTCTGCAACACGGGGCAGCGCGGATTATTGCGGTAGACACAGGTTATGGCCAGATTGACCTGCGCCTGCGTCAGGACGCTCGTGTGCGCCTGCTGGAAAAGACTAACGCGCGCTACCTCAAGCAGCAGGACATTGGAGAAGACGTGGATGTGGTGGTTGTAGACGTTTCATTTATTTCCGCGACCCTGGTGCTCCCGGCAGTCATAACTTCAGCATTCCGAGAAGCCACACGCACCGGCAAACAAATTATCGTGTTGGTGAAGCCGCAATTTGAAGTGGGCAGGGAGCGGGTAGGAAAGGGCGGAATCGTACGCGACGAGGCGGCACAGGCGGAGGCAGTGGAAAAAGTAAGGACTACGCTAAAGGAACTGGGCTGCGGGCGCACGGAAATGATGGAATCGCCTATTCTGGGGGCGGAGGGTAACCGGGAATTTCTGTTATACGGCGTGTTCTAGAGTACCGTCCGCTGACCAAGGTCAGCCCCAAGCTGTACAATCAGCGATTCTGATTCAGGTACGCACTGCGCATGAAATCGGCCGCCATCTTTTCCAAGCCCGCCAAACCAGAGCTGGCACAAATTGTGCCGGAACTGCTGCGCTGGTTTCGGGATCACGGCTACCAAGTCGTTGTGGATCAGGAAACCTCCGTCTACGCCGGCGGTCCCGAGGTAGTTGAACGCACCGCGGTCGCGGCCCGGGGTCCCAAGTTTGTGGTCGTGCTGGGGGGAGATGGGACGCTGCTGGCCGCCGCACGAGCCGTTGCCAAAGCGGGCATACCGGTACTGGGTGTGAACCTGGGCTCGCTAGGCTTCCTCACCGAAGTGCCCCTTTCGGATTTATACGCAACCCTGGAGGCGGTAGACCAGAACTGCTGCGGCACGGAAGCACGCTCGATGCTGGAGTGCCAGCTGCTGCGTCAGGGCAAATGCGTGGCCCGGTATCACGCCCTCAATGACGTGGTGGTGAATAAGAGCTCCATCGCGCGCCTGGCCGACTTTGACCTGTACATCAACGAGGACTTTGTATCCAACTACAAGGCCGACGGTCTGATCGTAGCCACCCCCACCGGCTCTACCGCCTATTCGCTGGCCGCTGGCGGGCCCGTTCTGATGCCCTCGGTGGAAGGCTTCGTTATCACCCCGGTATCGCCGCACGCGCTTACCCACCGCCCGCTTGTGGTACGCGATTCATTGGAGATTTCCATCGTGGTCAAAGCGGCGGAGGAGCACGCCTTCCTTAGCGTGGATGGGCAGGTGGGCATGCCCTTGATGGATGGCGACCGGGTGACATGCAAGAAGTCGGAGCACAAGGTGCAGCTGCTGCGCATGAAGAAGACATTTTTTGATGTGCTGCGGGCCAAGCTGAAGTGGGGACAAAGATAGTCGCCAGTTGTCAGTGGCCAGTGGTCAGTTAGAGTCGCGGCAGGATCGAATTACTGCTTTCCCGAAATCAATGCGTAGGACAAACATCAAATCCATCCTAAGCTGCAGCTTAAGTTTGCAAATCGCGGTGCTGCTGACGTTAGCCGGCACTATGTGGGCGCAGGACCAGAACCGGCCGGCGGCTGACCTGATCATCACCAACGCCAAGGTGTTCACCGTAGATAAGCAGCAGCCGCGAGCAGAGGCTGTGGCCGTGCTGGGAGACCGCATTGTGGCGGTGGGCAGCGCATCCGCCATTGATGCCTGGCGCGGGACCGGCACGCGGGTGATTGACGCCGGAGGCAAGCTGGTGCTGCCCGGCTTCAATGATGCCCATGTGCATTTCATTGATAGCGGGCTAGCCCTGGACAGCGTGCAGTTGAAGGATACTGCCAGTCCTCAGGAGTTCGCCTCCCGCATCGGTCAATATGTGGCAAGGCAACCTAAGGGCCAATGGATCCTGGGCGGCAACTGGGATGAGCAGCGCTGGAACCCGCCTCAGTTGCCAACCAAGGAACTGATTGACCGCGTCACGCCGGACAACCCGGTGGCCGTTGGGCGATATGACGGGCACATGTACCTGACCAATTCTCTGGCGCTGCGATTGGCACACATCACCGCCGAAACTCCCGATCCTCCCGGAGGAGAGATCGTACGCGATGCGCACGGCAATCCTACCGGCATTTTGAAGGACGCGGCGCAAACGCTGCTGGATGCCGCCATTCCACCGCTTAGCCACGACCAACGGCTGAAGGTGGCGCGGCGGGCTCTAGCCTATGCCCGCAGCCTGGGCGTTACCAGCGTGCAGGAGATGGGGAATCCAGGTGAAGACCTTTCGCGCAACATCGAGGTTTACAAGGAGTTGGAGGAAGAGGGCGAGCTGACGGCGCGCGTTTAC
Organism: Terriglobales bacterium; assembly: GCA_035280205.1. Classification (GTDB taxonomy): domain Bacteria; phylum Acidobacteriota; class Terriglobia; order Terriglobales; family Acidobacteriaceae; genus JAICWP01. Next base: position 34,237 of record DATEGI010000138.1, read on the forward strand.
GTGGCGCCCATGATAGACGAATGGGAGAGCTACGCCAAAGTGGGGATGCGGCGGGCCTTCGGCTCCAACCTCTTGCGCACAGGTGCCATAAAGGCCTATGCCGATGGCTCACTTGGCTCAAGCACGGCATACTTCTTTGCGCCTTATTCCGACAATCCCCACACCCGCGGCCTGCTGACCGACGAGATGCAGCCGCTTTCCAAGATGCGCGAGCGGCTGATCGGAGCCGACAAAGCGGGACTGCAGCTTTGCGTTCACGCGATTGGGGACGAGGCCATTTCGCTGGTGCTGGATTTATTCCAGGACGTGGTCAAGGCCAACGGAGAAAAGGACCGGCGCTGGCGGATCGAACACGCGCAGCATATCGCGCGCAAAGATTTTGACCGCTTTGCCAAGCTGGGCGTGATCGCCTCGGTGCAACCGTACCACGCCATTGACGACGGACGCTGGGCGGAACGACGTATTGGTCCGGAGCGCATCAAGACTACCTATGCGTTCCGCACATTCCTGAGCCATGGAGTGAGGCTGGCCCTGGGCACAGATTGGGATGTGGCGCCACTCAATCCCTTGCTCACAATTTATGCTGCCGTGACCCGAGCAACACTCGACGGCAAGAATCCCGACGGCTGGATGCCGGAGCAAAAGCTTAGCGTAGCGGAGGCGGTTGAGGCCTATACCATGGGCTCAGCCTACGCAGAATTCCAGGAAAAAGAGAAGGGCTCAATCACGCCGGGCAAGCTGGCCGACATGGTAATTCTGAGCGACGATATTTTCAGCATCGAGCCCAGGCTTATCCACGACGTGCAGGTGGAAACGACAATTATGGGCGGCAAGGTGGTGTGGCAGCGAACCACACCGTGAAGACCTTCAACGCAGAGGACGCAGGAGAGAACCGCCGAATCAGGTACAGTTCTGATGGGCTACTGAACTGATCCACATAAGCACAAGGTCCTTCGACGCGCGCTTATTTCGCTTCGCTAAACTCGCGCTCACTCAGGATGACACTTGTTAATTTCTTGTGCCTTTCCCTGCGGACTCTGCGTCAAGGTTTTGGATTTTCCAGGCGGAGCAGATCAGAGAGTTTCTCGCGGCGACGGATGAGGTGCGCCTTGCTGCCGTCCACCAGAACTTCGGCAGGGCGCGGGCGCGTGTTGTAGTTGGAGGCCAGCACCATGCCATAGGCGCCCACATCGAGGATGGCCAGTAAATCCCCGTCTTTGACCGGCGGCATCTCGCGGCCGCGGGCGAAGAAGTCACCGGTCTCGCAAATGGGGCCAACCACGTCAAATAGTTCGTGCTCGCCGGCAGCGGGATCGCGCACCACCGGCACAATCTCATGGTAAGCGTCGTACAACGCCGGCCGCACCAGGTCGTTCATGGCTGCGTCTACCACCACGAATTTCTTGCTGTTGTTGCTCTTGTGGTAGAGCACCCGGGTCAGCAGCGCGCCGGCAGGTCCGATAATGGACCGCCCTGGCTCAAGCAAGAGGTGCAGCTTCATACCGCGCAGGGGTGCGGTCACAGCCTCGGCATAACGCACCGCAAAATCAGCAAACTCGGGTAATCCTAGCTGGGTGTAGGCAATGCCCAGGCCGCCGCCCGCGTCCACGTATCGGATGGTATGGCCGTCTTCCCGCAAACCCCGCACCAGGTCGGCCACTCGTTCCATGGCGGCGGAAAACGGCGCCAGGTTCGTGATCTGCGAACCGATATGCACACTGACTCCGGCCACCTCCAGAAAAAGGCTGTCGGCGGCGCGGGCGTAAAGGCGCGGCGCATCGTGAATGGGAACGCCAAACTTGTGGCGATGCAATCCGGTGGAAATGTAAGGATGTGTTTCCGCCGATACATCAGGGTTCACACGCAGGGCCACGCGAGCAGTAATGCGGCGGCGCTCGGCGCGCTCAGCCAGAAGCTCCAGTTCGCTTTCGCTTTCGATATTGAAAAGCAAAATGCCAGCTTTGAGCGCGGCATCCATTTCCGCCGCGGTTTTGCCCACACCGGAGAACACCATCTTCGTGGCGGCGCGGCGGTCCACGTGCAACACGCGCTCGAGTTCACCTCCGGAGACCACGTCAAAGCCGCATCCCAAGCCCGCCAGCATGCGCAAGATGGCCAGGTTGGAGTTGGCCTTTACGGAATAGCAGACGGTGTGAGGAAACCCGCGAAAGGCGCGCTCGAACTCGCGATAACGTCGGCGGATGGTGCCCGCCGAGTAAACGTAGAGAGGTGTGCCAAATTGTTTGGCCAACGCAGATAGAGGAAGGCGCTCACAGTGCAGCTCCGGCGCCAGAGCGGCTTGTGCGCTGCGACGCCCCGCAGCTAGGCGGTACACAAATCCAGGCGCCCGGAGAACACTTTCGACCGGTTTGTCGCCGGCAGAGTGAGGTTTAGAACTGGCCACCTACTTGACCTTCAGGGCGACAACGGTTTGGTCATCAAACGCTTCCACCCCAGCAGCGTGCTGATTGACGGCGGTGAAGATTTCAGCCACCACATCGGCAGCCGAACCGTCGCCGGTGCGCGCCACCACCTTTTCCAGGCGCTCGCGCCCGAACAGAGTGCCAGTATGGCTGCGGGCATCGAGAATACCGTCGCTGAAGAACACGAACAGGTCGCCAGGATGTGCGTCAAATCCAAATTCGTCGTAATCGGCATTCTCGAATAGCCCGAGCGGAAGACCGGTGGCCTCGATAATCTCAACTTTGCCGTTGTGCCAGTAAATGGGGCGGGGCAGGCCGGAGTTGGCGATGCGCAGGTGGCGCTCGTCGTCGTCCCACACCGAGTAGATGATGGAAACAAACTGCGCTTCGATGGGACGCTCGCCCAGGGAAAGGTTAACGGCGGAAAGCATTTCCGCGGGCGAAGGCTCGACCGCGCAGTGTGAACGCATAATGCCGCTGACCAGGGCGGCATAGATGGCCGCCGGCGCGCCCTTGCCACTGACGTCGCCGATGGCGATGGCATGGCGGGCCAGCGAGTAATCGAGAAAGTCGTAGAGGTCGCCGCCGATGGCGCGCGCGGGCACAAAGCGGGCGGCGATGTCCAGGTTCTTCATTTTGGGCTGGGCGGGGGGCAGCAACCGAAGTTGCAGTTCGCGCGCCAGCATCAGGTCGCGCTCCAGGCGTCTTTCCTGGCGGGCTACCTGCTCGTAGAGCTGCGCGTTTTCAATGGCGATGGCGATCTGCGCCGCCAGCGTGGTGATGGTGCGCTGGTGGTCCTCATTGAAATACCCCACCCGCGTGTGCTCAATATCGAGCACGCCGATGGCCTTGTCTTTGTAGATGAGGGGCACACAAAGTTCCGAACCCGTCTCCGGATTGAGCTCGATGTAGCGCGGATCTTTGCTGACGTCGGGCACCAGTACCGCCTGCTTGTGGCGCGCCGCCCAGCCCACCAGGCCTTTGTCCAGCGGGATATCGTGTTTGACGTGCACGCTGGTCTTGAAGCGCAGCGAAAAGCGGTGCTGCAGCTTGGCGCCAGTGGGATCTAACAGAAGCACGCTGAACATCTGGTAATCAATCAGCCGGTTGATGAGTTCGCCAACTCGCTTAAGCAGCTGGTCGAGATTCAGGATAGAGGTCAGCTCACGGCTGATCTCGTTGAGCAAAGTCAAGGTGCGCGCCTGGCGGTTGGTGCGGGTATAAAGGCGCGCATTCTCGATTCCGATGGCCACGCGCGATGCAATCAGGGCCAGCACCCGCCGGTGTTCTTCCGTGAAGTAGTTGCGGTGGGGCGCCTCGATGTCAATCACACCAATGACGCGGTTCTTCACGATTAAAGGCACGGCCAGCTCGGAGCGTACCCGCGCAATGGCGTTGATGTAGGCGGGTTCCTCGGCCACGTCGTTGACCAGCACGGTGTCGCGCCGCTGCGCGGCCAGACCGGTCACACCCTCGCCGAGTTTAATGCGGATGCGTTCCGCCACCTCCGGAGGGTGGCCGATCTGAAAGCGGATGCGCAGCTCCTGCGTCTTCTCGTTGAGCAGCAGGATGGCGAATATTTCGTAGTCAATGATGCGACGTACCAGCTCGGCTACGCGCTTCAGGGTGGTCTCGAGGTCGAGCGAAGTATTGACCGCGTCGGCCACTTCCAGGAGAAACGATTCCAGCCGTTCCGGCGAAACGCTTTGTGTTTGCGTGGTTCCCACTGTGCTTATGATACCAGCCGCCACTCGCGCGCTATGCTGGCCGGAACCGAGCGCATCAATGGGGGACTGGCCACCCGGCGAGCACAGCCATTACACTTAACTGGTGAAGATTGCCCTGGGGCAGATCAACACGACGATAGGTGATTTCAGTGGTAACGCCGCCAAAATCATCGCCTTTTCGAAGCAAGCGCAAGAGGCGGGAGCGGGGCTGATTCTTTTTCCAGAGCTGGCCATCTGCGGCTATCCGCCACGCGACCTGGTGGAGCGGCCTTCTTTCGTAACCCACAACCAGGAGGCGCTGGAGCGTATTGCCCGCGAGACCCAGGGCATTGCCGTCATATGCGGGGTGGCCACCCCAGCCGAGGTGGAAACGGGCAAGCGGGTGATGAATTCGGCCGCCCTCTTGCGCGATGGGCGGGTGGCCATGATGCAGTCCAAAATGCTGCTGCCCACCTACGACGTTTTCGACGAGATGCGCAATTTTGCTCCCGCCCAGAAGCAGGAGCTGTTTTCCTTCTGCGGCAAAAAAATGGCGCTGACCGTCTGTGAAGACGCCTGGAACGACAAGCATTTCTGGCCACGCCGCCTGTATGGTTTCGACCCCGTGGAGGCGCTGTTGAGCGCCGGCGGCAACTTGCTGCTCAATATTTCCGCTTCGCCGTTCTGGGTGGGTAAACGGGAATTCCGGCAGAAGATGCTGGGGACCGTTGCCCACAACGACAAGGTTCCGGTAGTGATGGTTAACCTGGTCGGCGGTAACGACAGCCTGGTCTTCGATGGCTCCAGCTTTGTGCTGGCCCCGGATGGACGGGTAGTGGCGCAGGGCAAATCGTTCGAGGAGGACCTGATTTTTGTCGATCCGGACGCCCTGGCGGGCGATCTGCACGAGCAGATTGAGGGCGATGACGCCAGCGCCTATGCCGCCTTGGTTCTGGGCACGCGCGACTACTGCCGCAAGTGCGGGTTTAGTCGGGTGACCATCGGGTTGAGTGGCGGAATTGATTCGGCGCTTACCGCCTGCATTGCCGTGGACGCGCTGGGTGCGGAAAACGTACTAGGGGTCAGCATGCCCAGTCAGTATTCTTCGTGCGGCAGCATTGAGGATTCGCGCGTGCTGGCGGCCAATCTGGGAATTCGCTTCGAGGTGCTGCCTATTGGCCAACTCTTCGACAGCTATCGCAAGACGCTGCGCCCCGCTTTCGAAAACAGGCCCGAGGATGTAACCGAGGAGAATATACAATCCCGGATACGCGGCACACTACTGATGGCCCATTCCAACAAATTCGGCGGAATTGTCCTCTCCACCGGCAACAAGTCGGAATTGGCGGTGGGCTACTGCACGCTCTATGGCGATATGGCGGGCGGGCTGGCGGTGATTTCCGACGTGCCTAAAACCATGGTTTACCGGCTGGCCGAGTACGTGAATTCGCAGCGCGTGCGGATTCCGAAGGCAACTATCGAGAAGCCGCCCTCGGCGGAGCTGCGCCCAAATCAGAAAGACACCGATACGCTGCCGCCCTACGATGTTTTGGACCGTGTATTGGAAGATTACATCGAAGATCTGAAGACGCCGGAGCAGATCGCACAGGAGCGCGGCTTCGATTCCGCTCTGGTGCGGCGGGTGGTTTGTATGGTGGACCGTGCCGAGTACAAGCGCCAGCAGGCCGCGCCGGGGCTGAAAATTACGGAGAAGGCCTTCGGCATCGGGCGGAGGTTCCCGATAGCCGCGAAGTACGAGTAGCACGAGAATTTGACTTCACCGCAGAGACACAGAAAAATTAAAAAAAGGAATGTCAATGTCCCACGTCTTCCGCAGATTAGTTGTGTTGTTACTTGTCGCGTATGCCAGTCTGAGCTTCGCAGCCCAGAAACCGGCGCCGGCCAAGGCTCACACGGCAGCTCCGGCAGCAACATCATCGCACCTGCCTTCAGAGGCCACGGTGAACGATTTTTTGAAGCATATGTTCGGCTACGACGCTTCCATTACTTGGAAGGTGGAGTCCATTAAGCCCGCCAAAGACCCATCGGTGGCCGAAATAAATGTGATCATGAGCGGCAAGCAGGGTTCGGAGAGATTGACATTCTACGTCACGCCGGATAACCAATACGCCATTTCCGGCAACATGGTGCCCTTCGGCTCAGATCCCTTTGCCAAGGCTCGGGCAGAACTGGAGCGAGGGGCAAAGGGTCCATCCCGCGGCCCGGAGAATGCGCAGGTGACCCTGGTGGAGTTCAGCGACCTGCAGTGTCCGCACTGCAAGGAGGCGCAGCCCACTATTGAAAAGCTTCTGTCCCAGGAGCCGAACGTGCGCTTCATCTCCGAAAATTTCCCCTTGCCCTCGCATAACTGGGCGTTCAAGGCCGCTTCCTTCGCTGATTGCGTGGGCCGGGAAAACACTGCCGCATATTGGAAGTTCGTGGACACCGTTTACGATCAACAGCAGAACATCACCGAGTCGAACGCCGACGAGAAGCTGACGGAACTGGCCACGGCCGCTGGAGCCAACGGGAAATCCGCAGCAACCTGCGCGGCTGAGCCTGCCACCCGGCAACGTGTAGAGCAGTCGGTTGCCCTGGGCAAAGCTGTAGGGGTGACCGGGACGCCCACGTTATACATCAACGGCCGCGGGACCAGCATGGGGGTTCCCGTGGAGGTTCTGAAGCAGATAGTGGACTTCGCTGCCATCGAGAAATAGCGTGGGCAGGCGCACAGGCCTCGGAGGAGGTTTGGCGCGGCCGCCGGGAAAAAGCGATAATTCTGCCAATGGCCGATCCCGCCATCCTGACCCCTGGCTCGATGCGTGCGGAGAAGCGCGCCGTGGCGGCCAATTCGGTGGTGGCCGCGATCGGCATTACTGCGCTGAAGGTGGTCGTCGGCATCTCCACCGGAAGCCTGGGAATTCTGTCGGAAGCCGCCCATTCCGGGCTGGACCTGATTGCCGCCCTGATCACCTTGTTCTCGGTACGAGTTTCCGATAAACCGGCTGACGCCGATCATCAATACGGCCACGGAAAAGTGGAGAGCTTCTCCGCGTTCCTGGAAACCGGCCTACTGCTGCTCACCTGCGTGTGGATCATTTACGAGGCCATTGCCCGCCTCTTTTATCGCCATATCGAAATCGAGCCCAGCCCTGCCGCATTTCTGGTTTTGTTCCTGTCCATGGGAGTGGACTTCTGGCGCTCGCGCTCCCTGGGGCGGATTGCGGTGAAATACGACAGCCAGGCGCTGGAAGCGGATGCCCTGCACTTCAGCACCGACATATGGTCAAGCGCGGTGGTGGTGCTCGGCCTCCTGCTGGTGACCCTGGGTCGCGCCTTCGGCGTGGACTGGCTGCGCGACGCCGACCCCATCGCCGCCCTCTTCGTAGCCTGCGTCATCATGTATGTGAGTTCGCGCCTGGCCCGCAAGACCATTGACACTCTGCTTGATGCCGCTCCCCTCGGGGTGCGCGCCCGCATCATTGACGAAATATCCAAGCTCGAAGGCGTGCTCGAGTTGGACAGGGTACGTATTCGCCGCTCTGGGAACCACTACTTCGCCGACGTGTCGGTTGGACTGGGGCGGAATCTCACCTTCCAGCGCTCGGAGCAGATGGCGCACTCGGTAAAGGCCGCGGTGCACCGAATATTGCCGGAAGCCGACGTTATGGTCCACTCCATTCCCCAGGCGCCGGGCGGAGAAAATATTTTCGACCGCATTCGCGCGGTGGCCATGCGCAATAATTTAAATGTGCACGACGTGAGCGTGCAGGACTTGAGTGGGAAGCTGCACGTGGAACAGCACCTGGAGTTGGATGAGCAACTCAGCCTGCTGCAGGCGCATGACCGTGTCACCACCCTGGAAACAGAAATTCGCGGCGAGGTGCCCGAAATTTCTTCCATCCTCACCCACATTGAAAGCGAGCCTTCGACGATCGAGCCGGGTGACGAGATTGGAGAGAATCGAGACCTCGAGCGCAGGCTCAAGCGAATTGTCAGAGATTTCCGGGAAGTGCTTGACCTGCATGATGTTCAGATCAAACGTGTTCGCGGGCGGCTGTATCTCTCTTGTCACGTAACCATGTCCGATAATCTGCCCCTGGCGCAGGTCCACGATGTGATCACTGAGCTGGAAATCCGCTTCAAGCAGGCGGCGCCTCAGCTGTTCCGCGTCCTCATCCATCCCGAACCGCAAACCGATAATACGAGGTAGGATGACAATGATTACAGCGTTCGCGAAGTGGACTGATAACGAGCGTTTTCTGGGTCAAGCTAGCAGCGGCCACGCTGTGGTGCTGGATGCTGCCAAAGAGAAGACCGCCAACAGCCCGATGGAACTCGTGCTCATTGGTTTGTGCGGCTGCACCGCCACCGACGTGGTTAACATCCTGCGCAAGAAACGCGAGCCCTTTACCTCCCTGGAAGTGCGGGCGGAGGCCCAGCGGGCTTCCGAGCCGCCCACCGTGTACACCTCAATCAACCTCACCTACCGTGTGGGAGGCCAGGTCTCAAAGAAGGGCATGGAGGATGCTGTTCGCCTCTCCAAGGAGAAATACTGCTCGGTTTCGGCCATGCTGCAGAAAACGGCAACCATCACCGCCATCATCGAATACATCTGACAATTTAGAGCGACGTTCTGGTACCCTTGAGCGTCTCATCCGCCTATGAAAAGCCCGATCATCGTTTTTACCCAACCCGGCTGACCGCCCTGCCGAACCGTCAAGGCCTACCTCTCGGCGAGAGGTATCGAGTTCGAGGAGCGCGACGTCAGCAGCGATGCCAACGCAGTCCGAGAGCTGGTGGAAACCTATCAAAGCCGCTCTACGCCCACGCTGGTCATCGGGCAGGAGGTGATGATCGGCTTTGACCCAGAACGCCTCGACGAACTTCTTGCCCGCTAAAGCGCATAGTCTCCGCGGCTATCTCTACATTGGCGCGGCCGCGCTCTGCTTCGGCATCTCCGCGAGTTTGGGCCGGGCCGCCTTCACCGGGCGCCTGCTGGCCGGGACGCGGGGTTTGCGCTCCATTGAGCCGGTGATTTTGGCCCAGACTCGCACTACATTTTCTTTGCTGCTCCTGGCGCCTTTCTTATGGTGGCGTCGCGGGCGGGAGGGAATGGCGCTGCCGCGCGCCGATTTTGTCCGCTGCCTGGTGCTGGGCGTGCTGGGAGTGGCCGCTTCCAACTATCTCTATTACTTTGCCATCCAGAAGCTGAACGTGGCTGTGGCTATCATCCTGCAATACACAGCGCCGGTCTGGGTACTCTTGTACATGGTGGCCCGTGGGCGGCAGCGCGCCACCGGCCGGCGGGTCAGTTCGGTGGCGCTGGCCGTCGTTGGCTGTGCCTTGGCCATCGGAATAGTTGGGGTTGGAAGTTTTAATTTGAACAGTTGGGGACTGGCAGCAGCGGTGGCGGGAGCGTTCACTTTCGCCTTCTACAATGTCGCCGGGCACGACTTGCTAACGCAGCACGATCACTGGCGCATCCTCGTCTATGTGTTATTGGGGTCGGCGCTGTTCTGGGTGCTGGTGAACCCACCGTGGAAAATTGCTGCTGCCCGCTACACCGCTGCCGAGTGGCTGTTCCTGCTGGTATTCGCCGTGATCTCATCCCTGGTGCCGTATCTGTTTTATTTCGCTGGCCTGCGTCAACTTGACGCGACGCGGGCCATTGTTACCAGCTGTCTGGAGCCGGTGTTCTCGATTCTGATCGCGGCTCTCGCCCTTCGAGAACTGGTGAGGCCGGTGCAGGTGGCGGGAATTGTCCTGGTACTGTTGGCGACGGTGCTGGTGCAGTTGCCCACCGCAACCGATGCGGAGTCCGCTATTCTTGAACCGGTGGAATAGCGGACTCCGCTGTGCAGACGCGAGAGAGGAAATCTATTTCAGAGCGAAGGAATGAGCGCTGCGCAAGGCGGCACGCGCGGGACGCAAGGGAGAGACGACCTTCATCTGCTCCCAGTCATAGGAAAATTCCTTGCCGCAATCCAGGCACACCACGTAAGTACCGGTAAGTCCGGCTGCGACCGAGCGCTGTTTCAAAATCTTGCTGCTGATTGGAAAGCTGTAATGCCGGTGACGGCAACCAAAGAATACATCCCACAGAGCCGAGAACAGATCCCTGAGAACCGAGAACATATCCCTACCCCCTGGCCGGGACGCAAAAACCACAGCAATGGCCCACAAAACCTTTCAGTTATTTAGATTCAGCTCTGGAATAAAAGGTTCTTGATGTCCAACATTTTCCCGGAAACCCTTGCAGCACAGGCATCTAGGGGCCCCCAAGGGGTGCGCGCGAAGAAGCATTTCGGGAGAGACGTTGCTTTGCATCGTTTCCTAACGGGAGAAAGGTGAGCAGCTTATAGATCACGCCGGCTGAAACGGCGCACGGCCAAAAACAATGCCAGCGCGGCATACACACCGGCATAGGCCACCATAGTGATACTGGGCAGGGAAGCGGAACTGAAAGGAGAAAAGTTGAGCACATTCGCTAGAGGCGACTGCATGTCGTTGGCGGCACGCCGCCATAGCGCCTCGCTGGGCATGAGCACGCTGGCCACAATTCCTACATAAACGGCGCTGGTGGTGTTGGTGACGGCGCCAATCTGCTCAATCCAGCCGCCCAGAAATGCCAACCCCACCAGGCCCAGCGCCAGCACGCCGTTGGTCAAGGTCGAATAATGTGTTCCGAAAAAGAAAGTTATGGAGAGCAGCAGCACGCTTTCCAGCCACATCAGCGCGAAACCCTGGGGCACGTGGCGCGCCGCCACATGCGCCATGATGTAAGTGATGGCGTTGATGCCGCCCACCAGCAGCGTCAGATAGGCCGTCATCATGCCGGCAAAGCCCAGCCACTTGCCCAGCAAAACCTGCCAGCGCGGCAGCGGCTTAGTGGCCACAGCCTGGATGGTGCCGGAGGCGATTTCCCCTGAAAGCGTGTCCACGGAGACGAGTACGGTCATCACCACGGTCAGCAGATCAATTGCGTAGAGCCCAACCATCAGCATGGTGCCGGGGATTTGCTTCAGCAGAATGGGGTTGATTTTGCTGGAGCGCAAGTCTTTCATCTGGTAATGCAGGCCTGTGCCGAACAGGGCGAGGAAGGCCAAACCAGCAGCCAGCGCCATCCACAGGATTTTCTTGCGCGCCGCCTCGCGGAAGGTCACCCCGGCCATGATCCAGACGCCCATCACAGTCCTCCGTCGCTGCCGACGATCTCGAGAAACCGTTCTTCCAGCGAATGACGCTGCGGCGTGAACTCGTAGACTTCGGCTCCGCAGTTCACCAGGTAGCGCAGGACGTGGGGGAGGACTTCGCGCGAGGGCACCGAAAGCGTCAGTTGATGGTCCTGAAGGGCAGCCGACGATGCCCACTGCTTTACCTCGGCAGCCATTTCCGCGGTCAGGTTAGCGGCGCGCACTTGCACGGTGGTTTGTCCCTCCAGCAGGGAATTGAGCTCGCGGGTTTCAATCACCTGGCCATGCTTGATGAAGGCCACGCGGTCACAGGTGATTTCCACTTCGCTGAGCAAGTGCGAGTTGAGAAGCACGGTAGCCCCGCGCTGGCGCTGTGCCTTGATAATGTCGCGTACCAGCCGACGCCCGGCGGGATCCAGGCCGGAAGTGGGTTCGTCCAGAAAAATCAGTTCCGGGTCATTGAGCAGGGCCTGCGCCAGGCCAATCCGCTGCAGCATGCCCTTGGAAAAATCGCGCAGGCGCTTGCCGGCGTGCTCGCTTAGGCCGACCAGGTCCAGCAGTTCCGGCACTTTCCGTCGCAGGCTGGCACGTGACATGCCGTAGAGGCGGCCGTGAAGGCGCAATAGTTCAGCGCCACTCAACCAGTCGTAGAAGCGGAAATGTTCAGGCAGGAAGCCAATTTTGGCACGGGTGCGCACATCGCCGGCCAGATGGCCGAGAACCGTGGCCTGCCCGCGAGTGGGCGTTACCAGGCCGAGGAGCATCTTCAGAGAAGTACTCTTGCCTGCTCCGTTCGGCCCCAGGAAGCCGAAGATTTCACCGCGCGGAACCTCCAGGGTGAGGCTGCGCACTGCGACCTTGCCATCGAACACCTTGCGCAAGCCGCGGGTAGCGATGGCAAGATCGGCGGTGGATTCGCGCACCATCTGGCCGCGAAGGGCGCTTACGGATTCTCCGGCTTGCATCATGATGGAGCTGGCTAGCCAAGGCATGCAAGCTATCTAGCTAATCAGCTAGTTAGCTACTCCGACAGCGAGGCTGCCAGGTTCAGCGCCTGGTTGGGGTCGCCGTGCCCGTTCAGCGAATAAATGATGCCATCCTTCACCCATAACAGGCTATAGCGGTTACGGTCGGACCGCAGCGAGATTAGGGTGCCGGTTACCCCGTCCACGTTCACGGTCTGATAGGAGCTGACGTTACCCGGCACCGGCACCACCAGGGTCGAGGACCAATCCACCGTTTGGCAGAAAGAGTGTGCTTCCGAAGGACTCATGCCGGCCAATTCCAGCGCGGCTTCCGCCACTTGCGAGATGTTGAGGTTGGGGGGAACGCTTACGGTCGGGCTGGGCGCCTGAACCATAAAGACGCAGTTGTCTGGGGCCTCCGGTAGGTTCGACTCACCACCCGGTTCCTGCGATGGCGGGCCGTGGTGGGCCATGCGTTCCGGGCAGTTGCCATAACCTGTCGCAACTGTCCTGGGGATATGCACCGCCACCAGCGCGCCATCAATCGAGGAGGGAAGCTGGATATCGGAACGTCCGGCCTCCTGCAGAATGGCCTGCATGCGGTCGCGGTTCAGGGTCATCTGGAAAGCGGCTTCGCCGTTGACCAGGATCTTCTGCGGCGCGCCTAGTCCGCCGATGGTGCGCACGTCGAAACCCGCCAACTTGCTGGCCGCGGCAGCGCTGGGCTGCGGTTGTGGCTTGCCCGCATCCATGGTAACCACCACGTTGTCGGATATCAGCTGACTCAGCATCTTGGCTGTGCGCTGGTCGGTGCGGGTTTCGGTGCTGGAGGGATAGACCGAAACCACGGTGATCTTATTTACCCGCAGCATGGCGAGGATTCGCTCCGCGAAGGTGCGGGCCGGAGCCACACTGAGCAGAACCGCAACCGCGCACACCAGCGCCAGCACACCCCACGCGGGGCGCAGGCGTGGGGCGAAGAGCTTGCCGAGCCAGGTGCGTTTCGGCTCCAGTTCCTCATCCACAGCGGCGCGGAAACGCACCAGCGCGCGAGCAGCGTCGACGGTTTCACCATGGGGACCGAGCGTCGCCAGCGCGCCCTGTACGCGCTCCGCCTGCGTCCGCAGCCCTTCCACGCGGCTCTGGCAATTGGAGCAGGAGGCCACATGCTGATTCACTTCTTGCATCTCAGCCGTTTCCAGTTCGCCATCCAGGCGGGCCTGCAGCATGCCATCGCTGGGGCAGTTCATAGTTCCTCCTCTTTGCCGTGCAATTCCATATAGACTTTGCGGAATTCTGCTTGCGCCCGGCTCAGCATGGTGCCGATGCCGCCCGGCTTGGCTTCCAGAACGTCAGCCAGTTCCTTATAGGAAAAGCCGCTGGCGCGCAGGATCAAAACCTGAGCCTGCGCCGGCCTGATGGCGGCGAGGACCTCACGCACGCACTGGCGCTGCTCCGCGCGCACCATGTCGTCGAGCGGACTGGCCGCCGCCGTGCCCTCCTGAGCGCGCGCGGCTGCAGTTTCGTACTTGAGCCGCCGGGCACTGGCGCGCAGGGCATCAATGCCAAGATTGGTCGCGGTACGGTACAGCCAGCCGCCCACTCGGCCATCCACTTCACCTACAGCAGGCGTGCGGTAGAGCTTCCAGAAAACGTCATTGGCCAGTTCCTCGGCGCGAGTGCGCTCGCCCAACAGGCGCAGCAACACCCCTACGATGCGCGAGTAGTGCTCCAGGAATACCGCTTCGAACTCCGCTTCCGACCACTGCATGGAGCGAGGCTTCCTGACCGGACTGACGGCATTAAGGGCTGACGCAGTTTCCGCTATCACCGAGAACTCCGCTGCTCAGCTCTTATACGCCAGCCAGAGGTAAATTGTGACATGAGGTGAGCACTCAGTAGTCAGCCATCAGCGCTCAGCCCTCACTGACTTCGCGGGCACGAGAAGGCGGATAGTCACTTCGCCACATTTTGGTTGGGAGGCGATCGGTGCCCCAGGAAAGGAGAACAAAACGTTGCGGATTGAATGCTGAAAGCTGAGTGCTGAAAGCTGCTTCAGACGTCCTGTGAACCGACCTTTTTCTTTTGCGTGCACTTGTTCATGATGGCGGAGCGAAGCCGCGTTCGCAGGTCGTCGGGAAGTTCGTAAAGGGTGGAGTCGCGGTAGATCTCGATGGTCTTCTTGGTGGTATCGCAGATGACGTAGCAGTTGTGGCACCAGGCCAGATGTTCTTCCAACTCCGCCCTTGTGCGCGTATCAAGGGCGTCATCCAGGTAGTCTGTCAGCTCTTTCAGGAACTCAGAGCAAGTCACTGTTTCCCATCTCCAGCTTGGCGCTTCTTAAAGTAACGGTTCAATCGTTCCCGCAGCTGCAAGCGGGCGCGAAGCAACCGCGATTTTACTGCCGGTACACTCAATTCCAGGGCCTGCGCCGTCTCCTCCGTGGAAAGGCCCTCCACGTCGCGCAGCACAAAAACCGTGCGGAAGCTGGGCGGCAAACCCTGAATGGTCTTGCCTAAAATGTCCCGCAACTCCGCCTGGTTGTAAAGCTGTTCCGGGTTCGGGCTCCAGTCCGCCACTTCGCGCGGCATGGAGTCTTCTTCCGTCTGCACTTCCTGGTCCAGCGAAACCATGCGCTCGGGGCGGCGGCGCCGCAACTTCATCAGCGCTTCGTTCACCGCGATCCGCACCAGCCAGGTGTAGAACTTGCTCTGCCCCTGAAACTGCTCCAGGTTCTCGTAAGCCTTCAGGAACGCGTCCTGGACCACGTCTTCCGCGTCCTCGCGATTCTGTGTAATGTGCAGCGCGATGCGGAATACGTTGCGGTCGTAGCGCTTGACCAGCTCGCCAAAAGCGCCTACATCGCCCTTCTTGGCGGCCTGAACCAGTCTCAGCTCTTCGCTGGCCGGCTCATTCACTTTGGTTTGGATGGTTTCCATGATGGTTCGATTCAACTTTTCTCGGTTACCGGGAAACCCGGCCCTCATTCTACCCGTTTTCGCCCGCCCGTGCTGGAAGGGCCGAGCAACCAAGTTAGACGTTTGCCGCGCCATTTAGTTGACACTTAATCCCCCAGCCCCGTTTCCAGGGCACCCGGCGGTGCAGCCTGAAGGTAACTTGCCGCTGGCCGGTAAATACGGTATGAAACACCTAGATCTGCCTAAGATTCGCGGAAAGGTGCGTCCAGCAAAGGTTTAGCAAGCGATGGCTGATAACAACTGGATCCAGGAAATGGTGGGACGGGTAGTCTCGCAGGTGCTGGAGAGCCAGTTTCCTGCCTTGCGCGATGAGCTGGTGCGGCGGGTGTTAGAGGAGCTGCAACCAAATCTGGGAGCCCCAGCCCAGCCAAGCCCAAGGCATCTGCTGCAGGCCATCTTTGCTGTACGCCAGGCCAGCGGGCAGAAGGAGATATTGGGCGCCCTGCTGGACGGCGCCAGCCAGTTCAGCAGCCGAGCCGCTCTATTCGTGGTGCGCGGCGCCTCGGTAATGGGGTGGCAGGGCCGCGGTTTCGCCAACCTTGACGACGTAAAGAATTTCACCTTGGAAGCTTCTGCCGGCCTCTGTGCTCGTGCGCTGGAAGAAAAAGCGCCGATCCACGGCGCTGCACAAGACCTGGACGTTGCCTTCACTACCACGTTTGGCGCCCCGCGGGATGAGCGGGTGATTTTGCTTCCCCTGCTATTGAAAGAGAAAGTCGCCGCCGTGCTGTATGCCGATGCCGGCACCGAAGGTGATGGCCAACTGGATGACGCCGCCTTGGAGATGCTGGTCCTCTCCAGCGGTCTGTGGCTGGAGATTGTCGCTTTACGACGGGCAACAGCCAGCCAGGAAACCGCCGAACCACCTGCCGCTCCGGTCCAGCGAGCCGAAGCCCCTGCCATCGAAAGCGCTCCACCTGCTCCCGCAACGGTGATGTCGGCAGCTGCCGAGCCGGTAACCGAACCAGAACCAGTGGTCGAAGCCGTCACTCAGCCCAAGGCACAACCCGAAGCCGAGCCCGAACCGGCGCCGATGGCCATGGCGGCAGCAGCCGCCGCCGGACCTGCCAGCATGCCGGCTCCAGTTCAGGCGCCGCCAAGCGCGGATGACGAAGCTCTCCTCCGCAAAGCTCGTCGCTTTGCCAAGCTGCTGGTGGATGAAATCAAGCTCTACAACAAGCCCAAGGTGCAGGAAGGCAAGGAAAATCGAGACCTTTACCAGCGCCTCAAGGAAGATATCGAGAAGAGCCGCGCGGCTTACGAAAAACGGTACGGCAGCACGGTGACTGGCGCCGCCAGCTATTTCGACCAGGAGATTGTCCAGAACCTGGCTGAAAACGATCGGTCTCTTTTGGGCGACGGATTCTCGCGTTAAACTACATTCAATTGTGAATACCCGGGTCCTGGTACTGGCAGTCGCGCTCTCTTTTTTGGGCGGTTCCATGTCCCTGGGTTCTGCCGCCCCGCTCCTTCTGCAAGCTTCACCCGCCGGTTCAAACCACACTAAAGCAGCGAAAAAGAAGTCGGCCGCCAGTCGCAAGGCGAAGAAGAAGCGCAGGAAAGTTTCCCGCCGTGTGCGGCGCATCACCCGTGCATTTGTGGCGTCCACCAGCCTGAAGCCCATGGCGCGCCAGCTGCTCCAGGACCGCAGCCGGGCTGCCTACAACGGGGTAGAGGCGTACGCCCGTCGCCACGCCGGCACAGACGAAGCGGCGCTGGCCTGGCTGGCTATTGGCTACGCGCGAATTGTTGACCGCGATTATCCCAAGGCTGTAGCCGCCCTCAAGCGCGCCCAGCCACGAGCGGGCGAACTGGCCGACTATGCGGACTATTTCCTGGCTATGGCTTATGGCGCCCAGGGTGATTCAGCGGGAGTGGTTAAAGCTCTGGCTAAGTTCGATAGCAACTATCCTGATTCGCTCTTCGCCATGGATGCTGCCGTTATCTACGCCAATGCGCTGGTGGCGCAGAGTCGCCCCCAGGATGCCATCACCGTGCTGCTGCCGCACCGCCAACCGGTGCGCTCCGATGTGGAGCTGGCCCTGGGGCGAGCGTACATCGCGTCTGGGCAAACCACGCAAGGGGCCGACATCCTGCACCGGCTTTATTACGCCATGCCGCTGGCCTCCGAGGCGGAAGCTGCCAACACCGACTTGAACAAGCTGCCGCCGGCTTCCGTCCCCGTGCCTACGTTTGACGAGCGCAAGATGCGCGCCAACAGCCTCCTGCTGGCGCGGCACTACGACGACGCAGTGCGGGAATACCAAGTCCTGTCGCCAACCGCGCCAGAGAAGGAGCGCCCCGCCGTCCAACTCGATTTGGGCATTGCCCTGCATCACGAAGGCAAGGACAACGACGCCAAGAAGTTGCTCCAGTCCATCCCCGGCGCGGACGTTGAAGTGAATGCGGAGCGGGTTTACGAGCTGATGGAAATTGCCCGTGCCGCCGATGACACCGATCAAATATTGAAGCTGGCTGCTGAGTTGCGCCAGGAAGCTCCCAACAGCGTGTGGTTCGACCGTGGGCTGCTGCTGGCCGGTAACGCCTGCCTGCTCAAGCGCGATTATGACAAGGCCATAGATTTCTACCGCGAACTGGACCAGCGCTTTCCCGACAGTCCGCGCGCTCATTATGCCCACTGGAAGGCTGCCTGGCTGAATCTGCGCCAGAACCGCGCCGACGAGGCCAAAAAGGAAATCGAAGAACAGATTGCACGCTATCCCGGCTCGCCAGAGGTGCCAGCCGCGCTCTACTGGCGCGCTCGCGTGGCCGAGCAGGATCACGACTTGGGCAAGGCGCGCACTTACTACCAGAAGGTGATGGACCGTTTTTCCAGCTACTACTACGCCGGCCTGGCCCGGGACCGCATGAAGGAGATCGGCAGCGACGGCGATCCCACGCCCGATCCGCTGCTGGAAAAAATCCCGCCCGCCAGCTTGCCGCCCAAGCTGGGTGAGGAGGAAGAACCACCAGACGATCTGCGCATCGAGAAGGCTCTGCTGTTGCAGAACGGCGGCTTCGTCACCTTCGCGGTACGCGAGCTGCAAGCTGCGGCTGCGCCCCAGGGGCCAGCCACCTGGGCGACCGACAAGATCGTCTCGCTGTATCAGGACGCGGGGCAATACAACCTGGCCATCGAGATGGTCAAGCATCTCGCGCCCGATTATTTTTCTTATGAGCTCACGGCCATGCCGCGTTCCTACTGGCAGGCGCTTTTTCCGCGTCCTTACTGGACAGAACTGAAGAAGAATGCTCTGCGCAACCGCCTTGACCCCTTCCTGGTGGCGGCGCTCATTCGCCAAGAGTCGGAATTCAATCCTGGCGCCGTTTCCCACGCCAACGCCTGGGGCCTGATGCAACTGCTGCCCCCCGTCGGCAGAACACTCGCCCGCCAGCAGCGTGTGCGCCGCTATTCCGCCAGCATGCTGCTGGTGCCAAACATCAATCTGCAGCTCGGAACCCGCTACTTCCGGGAACTGCTGGACCACTACAACGGCAATCTGGAATATGCCCTGGCGGCCTACAACGCCGGCAGCGACCGCGTGCAGGACTGGGTCTCCAATGGCAACTTCAAAGACCCGCCTGAATTTGTAGAATCCATTCCTTTCACTGAGACGCGCGAATACGTGCAGGCCATCGTGCGCAATGCCGCCGTCTACCGGCAGCTCTACGGCACTCCCTAAAGCTGAGACGTAATGAATTACGTCTCTACCCGCGCAGATTCAGTGGGGCAAGCACGGCTATGGGTAGAGACGTTGTTTGTCAATCCCGCAAGAGTCCCCTTCGGACTTGCCGCTGACCTGCGGCAACGCCGATAATCCACGGCCATGGGTCCTGCCTATCGCATACTCACGCCGCGCCTGGTGATCCGATGCTACCAACCGCAAGATGCTGCCAAACTCAAGGAAGCGGTGGACAGCAGCGTCGAACATCTGCGTCGTTGGCTGCCCTGGGCCGCCGACGAGCCTGAGTCTCTGGAGCGCAAACTGGAGCGCATCCGGCGCTGGCGCGGCGACTTCGATCTGGGCCTGGACTTCATCTACGGCGTATTTGACCTGGCGGAAGCCCGCGTGCTGGGCGGCACTGGCCTGCACAATCGTGTCGGCCCCGACGCCCGCGAAATCGGCTATTGGGTGCGCGCCGACAGCATCGGAAAAGGCATGGCCACCGAATTTTCCGCCGCCCTAACCCGGGTGGCTTTCGAGGTGGACAAAGTCGCGCGGGTGGAAATCCACGTCGTTGTCGGCAACGGGGCCAGCGCCGCCGTGCCCCGCAAGCTGGGGTATATCCACGAGGCTACCGTGCGCCGGCCTCATCCGGGCGGCGGTCCTCTTTACGACACCATGACCTGGACCATGTTTGCGGAGAAATATCCGGGCTCGCCGTCGGCATCACAGCGGGTTGAAGCATACGGCTTCGGTGGCGAGCGGCTGCTCTGATTAAAGCCAACATGTATCAGACTCCCCGCTGCCCTCTGCAAAACCCACCTGCCGCGTTGTACTATTTCGCCTACGCCCCCGGCGTAAGCCCCCGGGACCCGAACTTGGCACTTTAGCAATTAGCATTTGGCCCGCAATTTTTATTGCTGATAATGAAGTTCTGATTGCTCGCCTTTGTGCCCGATTTCGGCGACCAGGGTTGCTGGCTAAATGCCAACTGCTAATTGCTAAATGCTGAAGGAGACCCATGGCCCACGACACCGCGACCCAGCACCAGCCCACCAATATTGATTCCGTGTTGCAGGAAAGCCGCAGCTTTGCCCCACCGGGGGAGTTCAGCAAGCAGGCTCACCTCAAAAGCCTGGCTGACTACGAACGCCTGTACGCCGAAGCGGAGCGCGACCCCGAAGCCTTCTGGGGCAACATTGCCCGCGAGCTGCACTGGTTCAAGCCCTGGGACAAGGTACTGGAGTGGAAAGCGCCGTGGGCTAAGTGGTTTGTAGGTGGACAGCTCAACCTTTGCTATAACTGTGTGGATCGCCACGTCGAAACCTGGCGCAAGAACAAGGCTGCCATCATTTGGGAAGGCGAGCCCGGGGACCTGCGCACCCTGACCTACCAGCAGCTGCACGTTGAGGTGCAGAAATTCGCCAACGTGCTCAAGTCCCTCGGGATTAAGAAAGGCGATCGTCTGGCCATCTACATGGGCATGGTGCCAGAGCTGCCCATCGCCATGTTGGCCTGCGCCCGCATCGGAGCGGTGCACTCTGTCGTTTTTGGCGGCTTCTCCGCCAACGCGCTCGTGGATCGGATCACCGACGCGCAGGCCGTTGCGGTCATCACCCAGGACGGCGCCTACCGTCGCGGTTCCGAGGTCCACCTGAAGAAAGCCGTGGACGAAGCCCTGCCCGCTTGCCCCACCATTAAGCACGTGATCGTTCACAAGCGCACTGGCCACCATATTCACATGGAGCCGGGCCGCGACCACTGGTGGCACGAGTTGATGGCGGTAGAGAACGGCAGTCCCTGTCCAGCTGAGCCTCTCGATGCCGAGCACCCGCTTTACATCCTTTACACTTCCGGAACGACGGGCAAGCCCAAGGGTGTGGTGCACACCACGGCCGGCTACTCCGTCGGCACCTACATCACCACCAAGTGGGTTTTCGATCTGAAGGAAGAGGACACCTACTGGTGTACCGCCGACATCGGCTGGGTGACGGGCCATAGCTACATCATTTACGGGCCGCTGCAGAACGGCGCTACCACCCTCATGTACGAAGGCGCGCCCAACCATCCCGAGCCCGACCGCTTCTGGCGCATCATTGATCGGCACAAGGTGAGCGTCTTTTACACTGCGCCCACTGCCATCCGCACCTTTATCAAGTGGGGCGAGCAGTGGCCACGCAAGCACAAGCTCGACAGCCTGCGCCTGCTGGGCACTGTGGGTGAGCCCATCAACCCGGAAGCCTGGATGTGGTATCGCGACGTCATCGGGCACAACCGCTGTCCCATTGTGGATACCTGGTGGCAGACCGAGACCGGCATGATCATGATTACGCCGCTGCCCGGGGCGATCGCTGCCAAGCCCGGCTCGGCCACGCGGCCGTTTCCCGGCGTGGTCGCCGATGTGGTCACTCGTGACGGCCAGCCGGTGCCCGAAGGTTCCGGAGGCTATCTGGTCATCAAAAAGCCCTGGCCGGCCATGCTGCGCACCATCTACGGCGATCCCGACCGCTATGTGAAACAGTATTGGTCGGAAATCCCCAACATCTATTTCACCGGCGATGGCGCCCGCAAAGATAAAGACGGCTACTTCTGGATAATGGGCCGTGTGGATGATGTCATCAATGTAGCCGGCCACCGCCTCAGCACCATGGAGGTAGAGTCGGCGCTGGTGGCCCATCCTAAAGTGGCCGAAGCCGCGGTCGTGGGCCGGCCCGACGATGTGAAGGGTCAGGCCATTTCGGCTTTTGTGACTCTGGAACACGGCAACCAGCCCTCGGCGGAGCTGAAAGAAGAACTGCGCAAGTGGGTGGCGAAGGAGATTGGGGCGCTGGCCAAGCCTGACGACATCCGCTTCAGCGACGTCTTGCCCAAAACGCGCAGTGGCAAAATCATGCGTCGTCTGTTGCGCGAGCTCGCCTCCAGCGGCGAGGTCAAGGGTGACGTCACCACACTGGAGGATCTGAGCGTAATCGCCAAGCTGCGCGGCAGCGAAGAGGGCTAGATGAGCGAACCGCCGGCTGGACTGTTGCTTGGGGTCTTCGAGACGCACGTCCAGGTAAAGAATCTCGAAAATGCGATGAGGTTCTACGGGGACATTCTTGGACTCGAACTCGGCTTTACGGTAACGGAATCCCGTGCCGCCTTGTACTGGGTGGGCGGAAGAGGCAAGACTATGCTCGGGGTTTGGGAAAAACCTCCCTGGCTTCCGGCGGACGCGGGAGAGCGAATCCTCCCTCAGCATCTTGCGTTTGAAGTCACGCTTAATGATCTGCAGCCGGCAATCCAGCGCATGAAACAGCGTGGCATCCAACTGCGCAATTTCTTCGACCAGGTTACCGACGAGCCGAGCGTGTTCGGCTGGATTCCTGCAGCGGCCATCTATTTTAATGACCCGGATGGACACTTGCTGGAGTTCATCGCCAAGCTCCAGGACGAACCCATGGCCGAGGTCGGTGTCGTCTCCCTCAGGGAGTGGAATCATCGCGTCCAACGCTGACGGCAGAGCTGGCAGCGGACGATGACGGTCCCAAAGACTTCCAGATCGGGAAGGTTCCTGCTCCGGGAATCGCATCCCGCCTCCCCCGTACCCTCGTTTCCCTCACTCCCTCCAGCTCCATGCGAACATCCTCCTAGCGCCTAAGTTGTGCGCCGGGGGACAGCTACTCATGAGCAGCATCCCAGATCCAAGCCAGAGCGCAGCCTCGGCTGCCGCCGAATCGCTGCGCAGCGAAGAAATTCAGCGCCAGCTCAAGCAGTTGGGCGGGCGTGACTTGCAATTGTGGTCCATCGGCATACTTATCATCGTGGTGCTGGTGGCGGGCTTTGCCGCCGTTGTCGCTCCCAACGTGGCTTGGCGCGGACTGCCCGGCACAGGCCTGGTGGAATACCGCTATTTACCCCAACTCTTTTTTGGCCTGATTTCGCTCATCCTGCTGTTCAATATCTATATCGTTGTTCAAAAGCGCAGCCTGAACTCCACCCGCGCTGCACTCATCCGCGAACTGGTTTTCAGCGAGCGCCTGGAAAGCTTCACTCTCATTGACCCGCTCACCCAGTTGCTGAATCGCCGTTCTCTCGATCAGATTGTTCCGCGGGAAATCGCGCGCGCCAACCGCTCCGGCAGCCACCTGACGTTCGTGCTGGTGGAGGTGGCCGGATTCAAAGGCCTCAACGACCGCCTGGGTAACATTGCAGGCGATCAGTTGCTGGTCGAAGTGGCGCGCCTGCTGAAAGGCACCTTCCGCGGCTCGGACGCCATCATCCGCTACAGCGGCGATCGCTTCCTCATCATCATGGCCGATACCAATGAGAAGCGCGCTGTTTCCGCCATGCGCCGCCTTATGGATATCGTGGACCGCTGGAACCTGAATACCAAGTCGGGCTGGGAGATGGTACTCAATTATGGCATCGCGCAGTATGCCATCGGTGCCAGCGCCGCGGAACTGCTCATGGCCGCGGAACAGAAATTAGTCCAGCAGCAGGTCAAGGCGGTGTCCAAGCCGGCACCTCTAACTGCTGCCGGGGTGTTGTCGAAATGATGTGCTGAGGCCGCGCCCGCTACGCGTCCTTGAATGCTTCTTCTGGGTCCAGGTTCGGTAGAGTCCCAGACAGATGAAGTTGGCAGTATGAAAACCATTTGGCAGTGCGTTCTTCTCCTCCTGGCGCTGGCCTGCGCAGGCTGCGCTCACACCAGCAAAATTGCCGCTCGCCTTTACGTTCCCATTCGCTGCATCGAGAAGGTGAGTTGGACCAGGCCTTGCGCCACCATTTCGGACCACCTGGTCAAATGCGATGGCGTTATGGTGACCACCAGTTGCGTCTCTTCACGCGCGGTCCAGAGCGACCTAGAGCATAAGAACACCTCCGGTCCCAACTGACGACAGCGCTTGATCAAGCTAGTGTGGCATGGCGAGATCGGGCGAAGTTCTGCCTTGACTGATCTTCCTATTCTTCCTGCCGAGGGCAATGGGCTAAGCCGCCCTGAAAAGGAACCTTGAAACCTCGAAATCTTGAAACCTTGAAACCCGCCACCTGTGGCTTTCCTCACACCCCTTTGTGACCCCCCTCACTGCCTCCCCGCCCATTCCGGGCGAACATCGAAGGTTGCCAAAAGCGGTGTCTACACAAGGAGTGTGCCATGCAGAAGGTGCTCATTCTGGGCGCGGCAGGTCGTGATTTTCATAACTTTAACGTCGTTTTCCGCCACCACCCCGAGTTCCAGGTTGTAGCCTTCACCGCCACCCAGATCCCCGACATTACCAACCGGCGCTACCCGCCGGAACTGGCCGGCGACCTCTATCCCCAGGGCATTCCCATAGCCGACGAAAAAGAAATGGAGCGCCTCATCTCGGAGCAGGGAATTGACGTGGTGGTCTTCTCCTATAGCGACGTTTCCCACCCCAATGTCATGCACCTGGCCTCGCGCGCTGTGGCCGCCGGCGCCGATTTCTGGCTGCTGGGCACGGAGCACACGCAGCTCAAATCGAGTGTGCCCGTCGTTTCCGTCTGCGCCGTGCGCACCGGCTGCGGCAAGAGCCCGGCTTCACGTCGCGTCGCCGCCGAACTGCGCCGCCTGGGCTGGAAGCCCGTGGTCATTCGCCATCCTATGCCTTACGGCGACCTGGTCGAACAGGCGGTGCAGCGTTTTGCGCGCCTTGAGGATTTGGAACGCCACAAGTGCACCATCGAAGAGCGCGAGGAATACGAGCCCCACATCGTGAACGGCACGGTGGTTTACGCCGGCGTGGATTACGAGGCCATCCTGCGCCAGGCCGAGCAGGAAGGCGACCTCATCCTTTGGGACGGTGGCAATAATGACACGCCATTTTATTCCTCCGATCTGGAGATCGTGGTTGCCGATCCTCATCGTCCCGGCCATGAGCTCGCCTACTATCCCGGCGAGGTCAACCTGCGCCGTGCCCATGTGGTGGTTATCAATAAAGTGGACACCGCCTCGGCCCACAACGTGGATGTGGTGCGCCAGAATGTGCGGCAGTACAATCCGAAAGCCACCATCATCGAAGCTGCCTGCAAGGTCTCTGTGGCGGCTTCGGAACAGATCAAGGGACGCCGCGTGCTGGTAGTGGAAGACGGCCCCACTCTCACCCACGGAGAAATGCCCTATGGCGCCGGCGTGGTCGCCGCGCGGCAATGGGGCGCGGCTGAATTGATGGACGCTCGCCCCTATGCGGTCGGTTCCATTCGCGGCACCTATGAGCGCTTCACCCACCTCACTACTTTGCTTCCCGCCATGGGCTACAGCGCCATCCAGCGGCACGAGTTAGAGGAAACCATCAACCGCGTGCCTGCCGACCTGGTGCTGGTGGCCACGCCTGTGGACCTGGGGGCCATTCTGCGCCTGAACAAGCCCTGTGTGCGTGTGGGTTACGAAGTGGAGGAACGCACCCATCCGACCATCGCCGAGGTTCTGGCCAAGTTCACCGCCCGCCACGAGCATCGTCTCGAAGTCGCGCATACCACGGTTTAGGAGGACATATGCCCAGCGCTCCCGTTTGGCCGCACGATTTTCTTAGCATTCGCGACTTCACGCCGGCGCAAATCAAGCAGTTGCTGCACCTTGCTCAGCAGATCAAGGCCGACCCAGCCGCCTACTGCAACGCCCTCAAGGGCAAGACCTTGGCCATGATCTTCGAGAAGCCCTCGCTGCGCACCCGCGTCACTTTCGATGTCGGCATTCACCAGTTGGGCGGTTTTTCCCTCTACCTTTCGCCCGCGGAGATCAACCTCGGTAAGCGCGAGTCGGTCTACGACGTGGCCAAGAATCTGGAGCGCATGGTGCAGGGCATCATGATCCGCACCTTCGCCCACGACATCGTGGAGCGCATCGCCAACTACGCTGCCATTCCCGTCATCAATGGCCTTACCGACTACAGCCATCCCTGCCAAGCCATGGCCGACTACCTGACCATGCTGGAAGTCAAAGGCCGGCTAGCCGGCCTAAAGCTGGCTTTCATCGGCGACGGCAATAATGTTGCCCACTCGCTGATGTTTGCCGGCGCGCAACTGGGCGCGCACGTTTGGGTAGGCACACCGCCGGGTTATGAGCCGCTCACAAACGCGCTCTCCTGGGCCCAGCATCGCGCGGCCGAAACTGGTGGCACCTGCACCATCACCACGGATCCAGTGGAGGCGGTTCGCGATGCCGACGTGATTTATACCGACGTGTGGGCCAGCATGGGCCAGGAGGCCGAGGCCGGCGAACGCCGCCAACACTTCCTTCCCTACCAGGTGAATGCTGCCCTCTTTTCGCTGGCTAAGCCCGACGCCATCTTCATGCATTGCCTCCCAGCCCATCGAGGCGATGAGGTCACCGACGAGGTCATTGACAGCCCGCGCTCCGTTGTCTTTCAGCAGGCGGAAAACCGGCTCCATGTTCAAAAAGCCATCATGCTGGAGATGATGAAGCAGCCGGTGACGGAAGCAGTGCACGCGCAGGAGCTGGTGCACGTGTGAGGGAGAGTAGCCAGGAATCAGTTTGTCAGAAGTCAGCAAGTGGCGTGAGGAACACTGAGCCCTGACTCTTAAAATCGCAAATGCCGAAAACGATGCTCATCGCCGTCGGTGGAAACTCCCTGATCCGGGCCGGGGAGAAGGGAACTGTTGCCGAGCAGCTGGCTAATGCCCGGCGCACTGCCGCCGCCATTATCGGGCTTATTCGCGACGGCTACCGCCTGGTCATTACCCACGGCAACGGCCCGCAGGTGGGCGCTGACCTGCTGCGCTCCGAGCGCGCCGCAGACCAGGTTCCCGGCCTTCCCCTCGACGTCTGCGGGGCCGCTACTCAAGGCGAAATCGGCTATCTGCTTTGCCAGTCGCTGCGCGATGAACTGGACGCTGCCGGCCTGCAGGTTCCCCTGGTCAGCGTGATCACGCAGACCGTGGTCTCCCGCGATGATCCCGCCATGCAGCATCCCACCAAGCCGATTGGCCCTTTCTATTCGCGGGCCGACGCCGAGCAGCGCAAGCACGCCTTCGGCTGGGAGATCGTGGAAGATGCCGCTCGTGGCTACCGCCGTGTGGTTCCTTCGCCTGAACCCATTGATATTGTTGAGCAGGAAGTTATCCGGGATTTGGTCAACGATGGCGTGCTGGTTGTGGCCGTGGGCGGCGGCGGCATTCCCGTAGTGCGCCGCAATGGAACGCTGCACGGTGTGGAGGCTGTGATTGACAAGGACCGGGCCTCCGCCCTGCTGGCCTCTCGCCTGGGCGTGGACGTTTTCGCTATCTCCACAGATGCCGACTTTGTCTATCGCGACTACAAAAGCCCCACCCAACAGCCGCTAAGGCACGTCACTGTCTCAGAAATGGAAGCTTATCTTCGTGTCGGCCAGTTTCCCCCCGGCAATATGGGTCCCAAGGTCGAATCAGCGCTTCGCTTCCTGCGCAATGGTGGACACGAAGTCATCATCACCTCGTACCAGCACCTGTACGAGGCGGTGGCTGGCCGTGCGGGAACCCACATCGTCCGGGACAGCGAACTGGTGGCCGCAGGCGCCGTCCTCGAATATGGCGCATTGCCAATGAAAGGCAGGTGAACTCATGCGACACGGAGGTTTTGCCGCCGCGCGGCAGCCGGAGCAGGTTACCGACCTGAAACGGCAAAGTGATTTCACCAGGTTGCGGCATGTTATCGAGTCGCAGCAGTTCACCGTGCCTTTGCTCATGGAACTGTTTGATCGTTCCCGCGGCATGGAACGGGTTGTCGCCCGAGGTGGAACGCTGGATTATCAGAACAAAATTCTGGCGACGCTTTTTTACGAGCCTTCCACCCGCACCCGTTTCTCCTTCGAAGCTGCCATGCACCGCCTGGGTGGGCGTGTGCTCTCCACCGAGCGCGCCGGCGCATTCTCCTCGGCCATTGAAGGTGAGCAGGTGGAGGACTCCATTCGCATCATCGGCAGCTATGCCGACGTTATCGTCATCCGCCATCACCAGGCCGGCGGTGCGGTGCGTGCGGCTGAGCTGTCGCCCGTGCCAGTCATCAACGCCGGCGATGGCGAGGGCGGCCAGCATCCCACCCAGGCTTTGCTTGACCTTTACACTATTTACCGCGAGCGCCCTCTGGATGGCTTGAGGGTCGCCATTATCGGCGAACTCGACAAAGGGCGCACCGCGCGCTCGCTCGCCTACCTGCTGGCCAAGTTCGAGCGCATTAAAATATTCTTTGTCAGCCCGCCCGAGCTGCAGATGAAGCCCGACATTCTCGAGTACCTGGACGAGCACGGCGTTCGCTATGATCTGGAACCGGAACTAGAGAGGGTGCTGGGCGAAGTGGACGTGGTTTACCAGACCCGCATTCGCCCCGAGCGCGTCGACAATAGCGAGCTGCGGCGGCGGTACGCCATCAATTCGGCAGTGTTGTCCCGGATGAAGTCCAGCGCCATGATCCTTCACCCCCTGCCGCGCACGGTGGAATTGGATAAAACGGTGGACAGTGACCCACGGGCCCTTTACTTCCGCCAGGCCACCAATGGACTCTATGTGCGCATGGCGCTGCTCACCATGTTGCTGGATAAGGACTTGGAGTAATCGGTAGCTAGTAGTTGGTAGCTGGTAGTTGGTTCTTTGGATGAGGTTCAAAATTTCACAGGTTTCAGGGTTTCGGTCTGCTCATGGCTGAGTGAAACCTTGAAACTCTGAAACCTTGAAACCTTGTGCACGCTCCAGCTACTAACTACCAGCTACCAACTACCTCTTTTGCGAGGACACTATGCCTGCTATCGCCGAACAACTTAACACCCAAACCTACGTTGACCTGGAAAACGCCCACGGCGCCCACAACTACCATCCGCTCGACGTAGTCATCGAGCGCGCCCAGGGCGTCTGGGTGTATGACGTCGAGGGCAAGCGCTATCTCGACTGCCTCGCTTCCTACTCTGCGGTGAACCAGGGCCATTGCCATCCTCGCATCCTCCAGACCCTCATTGACCAGGCGCACAAGGTCACGCTCACCTCCCGCGCCTTCCGCAACGATCAGTTGCCGCTGCTCTACAAAGAACTCCACGAGTTGACCGGCTACGATATGGCCCTGCCCATGAATTCCGGTGCCGAAGCCGTCGAAACCGCGGTCAAGACCGCCCGCAAGTGGGGCTACACCGTCAAGGGCGTGCCCGAGTGCCACTCGGAAATCATCGTGTGCGCCAACAATTTCCACGGCCGCACCATCACCATCATCAGCTTCTCCACCGACGAGCAATACCGCCACGGCTTCGGTCCGTTTACTCCCGGCTTCAAAATCATCCCGTATGGCGATCCACGTGCCCTCATCGGGGCCATCACCGCCAACACCTGCGCCTTTCTGGTCGAGCCCATTCAGGGCGAAGCCGGCATCATTATCCCGCCCAATGGATTCCTGCGCGAGGCGGCCGACATCTGCCGTCGCAACCGCGTGTTGCTCATGGTTGACGAAATTCAGTCCGGTCTTGGCCGCACCGGCAAGCTCTTCGCTTACATGCACGAGGGCATTCATCCCGATGTGCTGATCGTCGGCAAGGCCTTGGCCGGCGGCTTCTATCCTGTCTCTGCTGTGCTGGCCTCGAAAGACATTCTGGGCGTCTATCAGCCCGGCGACCACGGCAGCACCTTCGGGGGTAATCCTCTCGGCTGCGCCGTGGCCCGCACCGCCTTGCGCGTTTTGATTGAAGAAAAGATGGTCGAGCGTTCAGCCGAACTGGGCGCTTATTTCCTGGACCGCTTAAGCACTCTGCGCAGCCGTGACCTGCGTGAAGTCCGCGGCCGCGGCCTGTGGATCGGCATCGAAATGAACAGTCCGGCTCGCCCCTACTGCGAAGCCCTCAAACAAGAAGGAATTCTCTGCAAGGAAACCCACGATCGCGTCATCCGCATCGCTCCGCCCTTGGTCATCACCCGCGAGGAGATTGACTGGGCCTTCGACCGCATCAGAAAGGTGATCGAAAAATAACGCAGCAAGGCGTCATGCTGAGCCGCTTTAGCATGAAGCATCTCGCGTGCGGTGCCACCGCTCCTGGGCAAAGCAACTTGCAAGTGTTGAAGTCCCAGCCCATCAGGGCGAAACAGTTCTTAGCCCAGGGCGTGAGCCCTGGGAAGGCGTGCAGAAAAATCTGCTGCGCGACCGAGGCCCGCGAGGGAGCGCAGCAAAACCCTCCGCTTCTCTGGCCAGCTCTGCCTTCCAGGCGCTATTATCAACTCTCATGTTTACTCGGGTCCTCTTCTGTCCTCCCACGTACTTCGAGGTGCGCGAGGTCAAAAACCCTTACATGCGCGGCCTGCTTCAGGTGGATCGGGTGCGCGCCCAGCATCAGTGGGACAACCTGTGCGAGGCCTTTCGTTCCGTCGGTTACACCGTTGAACTCATTGACCCGGTGACCGGTCCGGGTCCGGGCGGCCGACGGCACGTGGCGGCACGTCGAGTCCACCCTGCTGCGCTACCAGGCGCCGGG
>DATEGI010000139.1:0-5336 GCA_035280205.1 Terriglobales bacterium
GAGCCGCTTGCGCTCCGAGGAGCTGAACACCGCCTTCTTGACGATGCGGAAGGCGGCCCGTGGGCGGAAGTAGTATTCATCATAGAAGCGGTGGACGGATTCCAGAATCTCCTCGCTGGAGAGTCCGGGGTATTCGATGTGGGCGAGCTGGTGGCCGCCTTCGTCCACCATCTTCCGGTTGGACATGAAACCGTTTTTCACCGCGTAATCAAAAAGCTCAGTGCCGGGATAGGCGTGGGCCACCGACACCTGAATGGTTTCCACGTCCAGCTCTTTGGCGAACTTGATAGTGTTGCGCACAGTTTCACGGGTTTCACCCGGCAGGCCGACAATGAAATCCCCGTGAATCACCAGGCCCAGCTTGCGACAGTCCTTGGTGAACTGGCGCGCCCGTTCCACGGTGGCGCCCTTCTTGATGTTCTTCAGGATCTGGGCATCGCCCGATTCATAGCCCACAATCAGCAGGCGGCAACCGGCCTCGCGCATGGCTTTCAGGGTTTCATAATCGGTGGTGACGCGGGAGGTGCAGGACCAGGTTAGCCCCAGCGGCTTCAGCTTCTGGCACAGCTCGATGGTGCGTGCTTTCTGCAGGTTAAAGGTGTCATCGTCAAAGAAAAATTCCTTTACCCACGGCCAATACTCTTTGGCCTTCGCCATCTCGGCGGCTACCTTAGCCGCGGAACGCTTCCGCCAGGGGTGTCCGCTCAGGGTCTGCGGCCACAGGCAGAAGGTACATTGCGCCGGGCAGCCGCGGGTGGTGTAAAGCGACACAAATGGGTGCAGCAGGAAAGGCACGTTATAGCGGCGCGGGTCGAGATCGCGCTTGTAAACGTCGGTAACGTCGGGCAGGGCGTCCAGATCGGCGATATTCGGCCGGTCCGGATTGTGTACTACAGCGCCGTTCTTGCGGTAGGAGATGCCCAGAATCTCCTGCGGCGGCTTGCCCTGGGCGAACTCCACTACCGCGTAATCGAACTCCTTGCGGGCGACAAAATCAATGGCGGCGCAGTCCCGTAGCGAACGTTCCGGCAGCACTGACACGTGGGGCCCAACAAAACATACTTTGATGTTGGGATTAGCCGCCTTGATCGTCTCCACCAGCCGGATATCGCCCGGAAATCCGGGTGTGCTGGTGAAAAGCACCAGAAATTCATACTCCTTGGCGATGTTGATGGTCTCCTCGGCGGAGACATGGTGGGGCGGTGCGTCCAGCAGCCGCGAACCCTCCAGCATACCCGCCGGGTAAGCCAACCACACGGGATACCAGTAGGATTCGATTTCGCGCGTTGCCGGCCAGCGGGACCCGGCTCCTCCGTCAAAATTTTCGAAGGAAGGTGGGTTCAGAAACAAAGTTTTAAGAGGCATATTGTGTGAATTCTGTATGTTAACACCCACTCTTAGGTTGCCGGGAATTACATACCCGGTTACAGGCGTTCGCCATGGTCATATGGACCCCAAAAGGATCCCCGCCCCAAATCCGGTGAAGACACAAATTACGCTAATTGTAAAAGGTCAAGGCTACCCGCCGCCTCATTGCCTACCAATTCCTTTACGTTGAATTGTCTATTTGATGCATTGAGGGGCGGAAAAGCGGTACAGAAAAGCTTTCGCCCCTCGCACACCCGCGAACCGGACTTAAGTTGTTGGCAGAGTTGAGAATAGCGCCTCGCTTCGCAGCTGGCAAGCCACCCTCCTCAGGGGTGGCGAAGGGCCCATTTCTCCAGGTCGCCGGTGGCACGCAGGAGCTGCAACTGCGCCTTCTCCAGCTCGAAATCGGCGTCCATCAGTTCGGTAGAACGCAAGTCGGACTGGAATTGGGCGGTTTGCATCTCGCTCAGCGTGGCGGTAGCCGCCTGCATTCGCGCCTGCGCCGAACTGAGCCCGGACTGCGCCAACTGGGCCTGCAGGTCGGCCACCTCGCGGGCCGCCGCCGCCTGTTCCACTGCCCGCTGCAGGCGCATGGTTTCCATGGAGACCTGATTCTTCACGGCCTGCGCGTCCTTCTGGGCGCGGATGGCATCCGCATCGGCGGCCCGGGCGGCGGCTCTCTGGGAAAAATTAAAGAAGGGAAACCGAATGACCAGACCGAATGTAACGTTCTGGTTCTGAAAAGTGTTTACCCGAAAGAACTGCTCGAAGTTGGTGAGCGCCGAGCTGATCAGCCCGTATTGCGCGGCAAAATCAATGGAGGGCAGCAGAGCGCGGTGCTCGCCCTTGGCCTTAAGCAGCTGAGCGCGAGCGCGCAGTTCGGTGGCCGTCACCACATCGCTGGATTGCACGGCCGCCTCTGCTGCGGCTCCGCCGGCAGGCGGGTCGGGAACAGGCAGCGCCGGGATGGAGTCCCCAGTGGTCGTAATGGATTGCGCGGGAACGCCGGTCAGCTGCGAAAGGTGAGTGCGCAGCAGATCGGCTGAACCCTCGGCTTGGGCGATTTTCAAGCGGACCTGGGCGCTGGTCAGCCGCGCTTTGGTTTCGTCCACCTGGCTGCCAACGCCTTCCTTTACCCGCTGCAGAACGGCGTATTCGATGTTGTGCGTGACGTTGCTCTGATCGCGCAGCACTTGCAGTTCCCGCTCCCACTTATTGAGCTCGGCGTAGCTGAGGGCGGTATCGAGCATCACCTGGGAGCGCTGGTCGCGGTCCTGCGCAGAACTGGCCCGCCACTCGGCTTTGGCGGCGCGCACAAACTCCTTCTGCGCCAGGTTCAGCACGTAGGATTGCGAGGTGACATTGAAGATGGTCGGCGCCGAGCCTTCCAGGCTGAGAGGGAAGCCGTAGGCGTAGCCCACGTCGGAGCCCACCGTGACCTGGGGGATAAAGCTGTCGCGTGCCTCCACGTATGATTCGTAGGCGTGCATCTGGTCGGCCGTGCTTGCGCCAGTGGCGGGGCTGTGGGTTAGCGCCAATTGGATGGCACGCTGCAGCGTAAAGTCCTGCCCGCACGCCGGCAATACCAGCGCCGTGGCCAGGCTTACCGCCAGCAGCAACTGCACAAACTGCCTGGAAAATATGGGCTTCATGCGTCACCTGCAGGTAGAAATGGGGAGAAGGGCGAGTATAACAAGATGCAGAGCACAACTTGTTCGCTGCAACATCTTGCTAAAGGTGGAAGCCTTAGTCCCGGGGTGGCCCACGCAAGTCCGGTTTTCGCTTGAATGGGGCAGTCCGATGGCTGGAGAAGAGTGTTCGTTCAGGTCATCGTTCGCCGCTGGCGGTGGAGGAGTCGGCGTTTTTCAAATATTTGTCGAACCATTCGATAGTGCGGCGAATGGAATCAATCTGATTTTCACGCTTTTCAAAACCGTGCCCCTCGTTGGGATAGTAATGGGCGGCAACGGTCTTGCTGTCCCGCTGGAGCAACTGCACGACCTGCTCCGCCTCTTCTTTGGGCACGCTCGGGTCGTTATCCCCCTGCAGCACCAGCAGCGGCGCTTTTACCTGGTGAATGTAGGTGATGGGCGAGTCCGCCTCATAAACTTTGCGGTCCTTCACCGGATCTCCGAGCAGGCTTTTTTCATATTCCTGCAGCAACGGGTCGGAGTGCTGCAGCATGGTCATCCAGTTGATGATGCCGTACTCTTCTACGCCCGCCGCCCAGACGTCGGGAGTCTTGGTCAGTGCGATCAGGGTCATGTAGCCGCCGTAAGAGCCGCCGGTGATGCCGATCTTCCTGGCGTCCACGTAGCCCGTCGCCTGCAGGAACTTCGTGGCGTACACCTCATCCTGTAAATCGCCTCCGCCCAGGTCCTGGTAGTTGGCCTTCTGAAACGCAATTCCGTAGCCCGTCGAGCCGCGCGGGTTGGGTGCAATGCAAATGTAGCCGCGCGAAACCAGGGCGGTGGCGTGCGGATTCCAGTAATCGCTCATCTGCCAGGTGGGTCCGCCGTGGGGCAGCACCAGAGCGGGATTTGACCCATCGCGCTTCAGGTTAAAGGGCACCCACAGCAAGGCGCTGATAATTTTGCCGTCAAAGCTCTTGTAGTGGACGATCTGCGCTTCCGGCAGGGGTGCTGAACTCAAGCTGGCGATAGCCGAATGGGTTAACTGCCGGGAGTTGCTCCCGGCGAGGTTATAAACCCAGTAGTCGCCCGGCTGGACCGAACTTTCATGCGAAATCAGCAGGCGGTCGCTTTGCGGCGAGAAAGAAGTGGGCGACGCGGCAAAAGAATTCACTCCCAGCGGTACTTCGATCTTCCGGGATTGGCGCGTGGCACGGTCTACCAAGTAAAGGTCCGTGCGCCCGTCGGCGTTGATGGTGTAGGTGAACGTCTCGCCGTTGGGAGAAAAATCTCCTGAACTGGCTTCCCATTGTGTATTCGTGACCCAGTCGAGTTTCTTGCTGGCTATGTCCAGCAGCGCCACATTCTGGTAATCACCCTTCTGGTTCGAGGTCACCAGCAGGGTTTTCCCGTCCGGCGACAGCGAGGAAGCGAAAAAGAGAACGTTGCCCTGGTGGGGCGTCAGATCTGTTGTCTTTCCGCTAGCCACATCAACGGCATAGATGTCGGAATCGATGAAACTGACCTCGAAGCGATTGGCATACAGCGTCTTGCCGTCAGGGCTCCAGGCTACGGAAGTCCAGTTGCGGTTGGGCGCGCTCTCATGGGTTAGCTTTTCCACCTTGCGCGTGTCCCACCGCAGTAGAGCGACGTCGTAAGTAGTACCGTTTTTGGGTTTGTAGTTCAGGGCGATAGTGCGGCCATCGGGAGACCAGCGCGGCGATTCTTCGCGAATATCCGGTGTGTTGGTCAGGTTGATGGCTTCGCCGCCAGCGCTGGGAATGGCAAACAGGTCCCACAACTGATTTCCGGCCGCGTCCTGCTGGTAGACAATCCACTTGCCATCCGGCGAGAACACTGCATTGTATTGCCGCTCATCCGATTGTGTTAGCTGGATGGGCCATCCGCCGCCGGCGCTTACCTTCCACAAATTGGGACGGCCGGTGAAGTTGCTGGTAAACACTACCTCGTTGCCGTTCGGCGACCACGAAGCGCCGTACAGGCCGCGTGTGAAGTACAGATCGTCAATGGGAATGGGACCCGCGCTGGGATTGGCTGCGGATGCGACTGACTTGGGATCGGTAAGCTGCCGGCTCGCCGGGCCCGAAGTTTGCGCCCATAGGGGAAGGCAAAGCAGAACTGAAAAAAGTGCGGGGAAGAGCCGTTGCACAGCTCTCATCGTGAGCCTCCGTTAAGAAGCACTGGGCTGCGCCTGCATTGTATACCGGCCGCGTTCTGGGGAATCTGACGGGAGTTAACGGCTCACGCGTACCAGCGCCTGTTGCGCCAGCGAGAAGTTGTGCGCCAACGCCAGCGCGGCGCGGTATTCTCCGGCTG